>NZ_QTPU01000001.1:0-385380 GCF_003857805.1 Burkholderia sp. Bp9099 | reverse complement strand
GAACCGGCCAGCATACCGAGGTCAAAACACGACATTTCTAAGTAGCCAGAACACGACATTTCTAAAAAGCTACTACACACCAGTAATATCGATAATTCACGTTATGTCAACTACGAGGGCTGACCAAACCGATGCCCCGATTCGGCAAAAACTGACGCCCGACGAAATGCTCGCTTGGCTCGGCGTGCACGCGTCGCATTACCTTTCGAGCCAGCGCAACCTCGTGCACTACGTGCGTGGCAGGAACGTCGTCGACGCGATTCGCGCGCGAAGCACGACGGCCCATTCGCCGCCGCCCTCGCGCGGTGATTGAACGACTGGCTCGACGAAGAAGTCGTGAGCTTCGATCCATACGCCATTCCGCCGGCCCAGCCGGCTGCATAGACCACGGTGGACCGGCGCGACATTCGCGGTCGGCCCCGGTGACGCTACGCATGCGCCGCAGTGCGGGCGCGCGTTCGTGTCGGAGCTGGCTCCGGCGTCGCTTCGGCCGCCGACTGTGCCGGCGCAACGGTCAGATGCAATCCCAACGCGCCGACAACCTTCATGATCGTTGCAAACTCCGCGTTCCCACCTTCCGACAGCGCACGATAGAGTGCTTCGCGCTTTACGCCGGACTCGCGCGCCAGCGCGGTCATGCCGCGCGCTTTCGCGACGTTCCCGAGCGCGGCCTGGATCAGGCGCGGATCGCCATCTTCGAACGCTTGCGCCAGGTAGTGACGAATCGTTTCCTCGTCCTTCAGGTACTTCGAGCCGTCGAATTCGGCCAGTTCGCTGATTTTCATCTTCAATCCTCCAGTTCACCGGCGATTTGCTTCGCCGTCTTGATGTCCTTCTTCTGCGTCGACTTGTCCCCGCCGCACAACACCACGACGATGATTTTTCCGCGCCGCACGAAGTAGGCCCGGTATCCCGGCCCTACGTCGATCTTCATTTCGTTGACGCCGTCACCGACTGCGCGCCACTGGCCGAGGTTGCCGAGCTTCGCCCGCTCGATGCGCAGGCTGATTGCCGCGCTGCCGACCGGATCGCGAAGCCCATCGAGCCAGCTATCAAATTGGGGGGTGGTCAGGACTTTGAACATGAATGGATTGTAACCTATAGGGGACACTATAGCTACTGCTTCGTGCGGTTCGCCTGATCGGCGCTCGCCACTGTCGGACGCGGCGAGAGGCGGCCGAACCCGCGGCCGCTCGCGCATCATTTCCGCACGGTTTTTCGCGTTATGCGTAGGGGCGCGTAGATGCGCCTACACCGGGTTGCCTGTTGACTGGCCGCCGAGCCGTGCGACGCGTCAGCGAAGCCGCTGTAGGGCTGATGGCGCGCAGATCGAGCCCCCTAGACGGACGGCTGGGGGTATCGGCCCGCCGGCAGCGCCGGCGCAGCTGCGCAGTCCCCTCCCCGCCTGCAAGCTTCATTTATCAGGGCACTTTCTATGCACCTGGGCGGTTCCCAGCGGCCACCTCCTGGCGCGGGCTGCGGCCGGCTTCACCGTGCGGAATTTCTGTGCACTTCCCTGCATACTTTTTGCACCGTGATGCCGCCGCCATGCACGAAGCGGAAACATCTGCCCCTTCCGCTTTAGTCTCATTCAAACGTGAATTGCCCTTCGTATTTGTATATTTTCTTCAGCGCTGCCTGCGCCCCTTTCATAATATGTTCGTCCCCGTTCATGTAGCGAATCAGATCAGCATTCGACGACATTAGATGCAATTCAATATCCCCTTCCTTGCCCCTAAATACCTGGAGTTTGTCTGACGAATAATCCTCCCAATCCAAGAGCATCCACCATATCTCCGAATCAAGTTCTTCGCGAAATCTCGGCAATAGAACATCGGTTTTTGCTGGGGACGACAATACATCAGTGTAAAATTCTTTCAGCTTGTCGCGCGCGATTATCTTGTTTGCCTCGTGCAACCTGCCAAAGTCTTCCAAAATGCGTGGAAATGCTTTCTTCGTGCAAAAAATGATATTTGAAGAATCGTTCTTGCCATTGAATATGTAGCTTCCCACATAATGAACAATATCCAATTCTTCGGCGGAGATTTCGTCTTCAGTGAAATTCAGTTTTACGAATTGGGTTTCTGCCAAGGAAACGAGGTTGAATTGATAAAATCGCGGCTCATCACGCTTCACTTTCCCCCTTGTCTCCAACTCATAGAACTGCGCTTTCATAAGCGACATCACGGAACCAAACATCGAAGCATCACCTTTCGGAAATCCCTCCTGATCTTTTTTGTTCGCGCCATTCGCCATTTCCTGAAGAGCGAAAACTCTATAGTCAGGATCAGCCATCACCTCCGTGACGCCGTGCTTTTCCGCATTTTCATGGTAATAGTCGGTCCATGTCGGCTTCTTCATTATGAAATTCATCGCAGGACTATCCGACCAAAAATGAACTGGGTCGGCGGTCATGTTGGGGTCATCTCGCTTTACCGGACGCGTCAAAAATGTCCAATTTGCATGATCAGATTTTTTGCAGCTTATTATTAATGCCGTAATGGCTTTCACATCGCCGGCGCCAACCCGATAAGCAATGATATCCATTTCGCGAGGTTCGTCTCGGTCCGAGTCAATGTAGTATCTATTGCTTATTATTGTCCATCCGGCCTTCTCCAAAATGGCGACCGTCTCTGCCTCCAGCGGGAATCCTGTTCTCTTAATTCCATCAATATAGTATTTGAGTTCCATCGGTGTATGCGGTAAATGTTGTTGACTAATTATACGAGCGCATGCCCATAAGCCATCAGCCTGCGGCATCTTCCGACGGAGCGCCACTTGATCGACGAATTAAACGCGTTTCGCGCATCAAGCGTTCGCCTGCCTTGGTGATTTGCCAAAACAACGCATACGCACCACTGGTGCTTTCGGAGTAGCTCGTGTTAACCAGTCCATACTCCTTGAGCTGGAGCGCAATTGTTCTGAATGCCTGCTCTTCAACGACTGGCGAATATCCATCCCGATCTGCGGCCTTGAGGGCATACGCCCCCAATTTGGCATTTACCAGCTTGTCGTTAGGAATAGACTCTAGAAACGGTGATATTCCCGCGAAAATTGAGCGCCACGTCATGGTCGCCGTATGATTAAATTTCGTTGCCGTTCCAGTCTTAGAATACCGCACCTCGAACGAAAACTTATCATCGAGGCTAGCCATATCCCTGCCTTTTTCTTCTCTCTTTGTCGCAATGGAAATCTGCGTCTCCAATGTGGCCACTTGCTTAATCAGCCTTTCTCGTTCGTTCCGAAGATTATTGATTTCCAAAAGAATTTCTGCGCTCGCGGCTTGACTGGCTCGAACCCAGCCAACAGCTGGGTATAACATGATTGTTTTGTTTAGACTGAGTGCAACTGCGCCCGGCAATTCCTTTGCATCGGTCCAATACTTAACCAGCCTCCCGCTTGAGACTTTTTCAATAAATACCTTCAATTTTTCCCGTCGAGTCGGGTCTTGCTCGGATTTGTCGAATGATATGTCGTTCGGCTTTCCGTGGATTAGGGCGACAACTTTGATTCCTTTTGATGCCGCGTAATCGAATTCCTTTTCCGTATAACTGATGCCATCCGGCGCCAGTGATCCGTATCGATTTCCGATTATCAGTATGTAGTAGTCGCAGTCATCGATTACCCTTTTTATAAACTCCCACTGCTGCTCATCCGCAGCCGGAAAAAGCTCCATTCCGGCCGGGATGCAGTCCATTTCCATAAGAGCTTGGATGACGTGTTGTCGTTCGTCCTTCAAGTCCGTGTACGTCGAACTAACAAATACCTGATATTTTTTCTGCATGACCCCTCGCCACCAAGACCCCGTAACGTCTGCAGTGCCGGGGCGCCACTGCCCGAGCACTGCGCGACCCTCTCGACACTATCGAGTCGATAGTAGGATGATATCGGTTTGGTGGCTCGAGTTCGATACTGACTAACTTGGATGCAGAGCCGGCACCCAAATAAAGATCGAAATGATTGCTATTTGCGCTCGTTCAATAAGCGCGCGGCAGCCATCGCAAGAGCTGCGTTTCTCGAAATGCCCGACGCGCGCGCAAAGTCATCAAGACGCTGTAATAGGGACGGATCGATATCAATACTGATTTTCCTTTTCATCTGACGGGGAACCGTACAATTTACGCCTAGCGTAGGCGGCCGGGCGTCTGGTGCTCCGTGGATGAATGAGTCGATGGCAGATGCCGCCAGCATCGCGGGCCTTCTCGTTACTGACATATGAACCCCTATCGTCTTGGTATCGCTTCGGTTGCTGGTTGACCGCGGCTCGGTGTCGGCCGGCTAGATTACGTTGAGCGGTGCCCAATTACTCCAAACACCGCGTCTTGCAGTCGCTCAATTTCCGCGCACGCAGTCGTATCGCGGCGCCCCATTTCCTCGACGTGCAAACCGGCCGCGCTGGCGTTGGCGTACACCTTGCGCCGATACAAACGGCACGGCAGGAGGTCGAATGCGTCGTCGCTGGCAATAACCGCTTCCGCGTCGCCGTTGTCGGCGCCCTGGTAGTCCGCCGCATTCAGGAAGGCGAGCGCGCGGACCTGGTTCACCTTGCGCGCCTCGCCGAGCAGCTTCGTCATGTCGTCCAGCGCCCACATATCGAACGAGCGTGGCATGACCGGAATTAGCACCACGTCGGCGACCGCGAGCGCGGCACGAAATGCGGTCGAATCGCGCGCGCCGATATCGATCACGACGTGGTCGAATTTACCCGCGTTCGCCTGGATCGTCCGGTGCAGTTCCTGGCCGTCATCGCAGAACAGCGACGCCAGGCCAGCGCGGCCGGCATCACTACGCGCCAGCGCGGCGCCGGCGCTTGAGCCTTGCGGATCGCCGTCGACCAACCACGCGCGCTGGCCCGCCAGCATGACGCCGAGCGAGAGTTGTACGGCGACCGTCGATTTACCTACCCCACCCTTCGGTGAAGTCGCCGGGCGGCAATGGTCGGTTCGCCACGTCCTTTGCTTCGGCGCGCGTCAGGCCTAGCGTCTGCAACACCATCGCCGCGGCCCGCTCGGGGAGCCGGCCTTCGTCTCCCGCCGGCTTCCTCGCTTCGCCCTCAGCCGTGTCGGCCGCATAGCACTCCGCCGCGATCGCCGCCAGGATCGTCCCCGTCATCGCGAGCACGCTCATGAACGGATCGCCGACGACGAAGCGGCGTGCCGCGATTCCGCGCTCGCTGTCCCGCCGCAAGTGCCGGCCCAGCCCGTGGTCGAGCGCACGCGCGGAAAAGCCCTCCCGCATCAGGAACCGTCCCCAGAGCCGCTCGCGGCGCGCGCGCATCAGCGTATGACGCACGCAAACCGACACGACCTCGGCCGGATCCGACAAACCGCTCGCAAGACGCTCGAGCCCGTCCGCGAAATCGTCGAACACCCACTCGGTCAGCGCGGCGAAGATGCCGTCCTTCGATTCGAAGTGGTAGTAAAACGAGCCGAACCCCACATCCGCCGCCTCGGTGATCTCGCTGATCGCGACGTTGTCCCTGCCCTTTTCCGCCATCAGGCCGAACGCCGCCCGCAGCAAGCGCATACGTGTCGCCTCCTTGCGCCGGGCGCCGCGCGGTTGACGCTGTTCCGCTCCGGCCACTGACGCATTCGGGCGACGCGGCCGGACCGGTTTGTCGTCCACGAGCGCACCTTCCCTTTCCATAAGAATTTTCTGCATGACGCAATTCTAGATGACTCACTCATACTTGACAACATTATCAGTTATGAGTCTAATCTCGAAAATAGCAGAACCGGTTCCTGTCCGGACACTGTTCCGGACCCACGCCAGCGAGCGTCGGTGACGCGCAGGCGGCCCCGTCGGCACACTCGGCGGCCATCGTCGTGCGCAAGCCGTGTCATGTCGGCAATCGGAACGATCTGCACCTCGAACATCGGAGTACTGATTGATCGTCATGCGCACCGTCGGCGGAGACGCCCTCGCGCGCCTGCATAAACCGGGGTGACCCGCCGTGGTCGCCGAACCATTTTTAGTTTGACCCTCACTTGTCTTGGAAACATCGTGAAATCACCCGGACTTGACGCGCGGACTTCAACGCGCCCGTTTCTGACACGCATCGCGCCACCGCTTCGGCGCGCCCCGATCGCATTCGCCTGCTGTGCGATTCTTCTCGCGGCTTGCCACTCGCACGAGGCCCCGGCGCCCGAACTGCAACCGGTGGTCGCGCTGCCGGTTCATGCGGACAATGGCGCCGTGCAGCGCGTGCTGCCCGCGCAGGTTCAGGCGCGATATTCGACGCCGCTGTCGTTCCGGGTCGGCGGCAAAATCGTCGAGCGGCGCGTGCGAATCGGCGACACCGTCAAGGCCGGCCAGACCCTCGCGATGCTCGATCCGGCCGATCTGCACAACACGTTGCTGAACGCGCGCGCGCAGCTCGATGCCGCCGAGCATCGCCTCGCCTATGCGAAGCAGCAACTGGATCGCGACCGCGCGCAGGCTCAGGCCAACCTGATCGCGCCCGCGCAGCTCGAGACAACGCAGGACGCGTATGCATCGGCGGTCGCGCAACGCGATTCCGCGCTCGCGCAAATGGCGCTCGCGGGCGATCACCTGCGCTACGCGACGCTGGTCGCGGATCACGACGGCGTCATCACGTCGGAGGATGCCGATACCGGGCAGAACGTCGAGCCCGGTCAGGCGGTGTTTCATCTGGACTGGAGCGGCGACCTCGACATCGTCTGCGACGTCGCGGAGCGCGATCTGCGCGATCTCGCGGTCGGCCGCACCGCGCACGTCAGCCTGACGGCACTGCCGGGCAAGGTGCTCGACGCACGCGTGCGCGAAGTCGCGGCGGCCGCTGATCCGCAAAGCCGCACCTGGCGCGTGAAGCTGACGCTGGTCGCGCCGGGGCCGGACGTCCGCTCCGGGATGACCGCCAGCATCTCGTTCGACGGCGCCGCCGACACCGCCGTGGACCACGCGATCACGCTGCCGGCCACCGCACTCTTCCATCGCGGCGAAGCGCCGGCGGTCTGGGTCATTCGCAAAGGCAGCGACACGCTGGAATTGCGCCCGGTAACGGTCGGACGCTACGACGAGCGTACGGTCACGGTCACGTCCGGCCTCGCGGAAAACGAGCGCGTCGTGATGCAAGGCGTCCATACGGTGAGTACCGGCCAGCACGTGCGCGTGGTGCCGCCGCTGCATGCGGAGGACTTCGCATCATGAACGCTCCAGAACACCGGTCCTCGATGGACGGTGCGCTCGGCGCACAAAGCGGTGCCGCGTCGCGCGATGACGGCGGTTTCAATCTGTCGGCATGGGCGCTGAAGCATCAGCAACTGGTGATCTTCCTGATCGGCCTCGCGACGATCTTCGGCATGATCGGCTATACGCGCCTCGCGCAATCGGAGGATCCGCCGTTCACGTTCCGAACCATGGTGATCCAGACCTATTGGCCTGGCGCCACGGCGCGCGAAGTGCAGGAACAGGTCACGGACCGGATCGGCCGCCAGCTCCAGGCCGCGCCTTACGTCGATAACATCAAGAGCTATTCGCGCCCCGGCGAGTCGATGATCTTCTTTGCGATGAAGGATTCGGCGCCGGTCGACCAGGTGCCGGAAACCTGGTATCAGGTGCGCAAGAAGGTCGGCGACATCCGGGCGACGCTGCCGAAGGGCACTGTCGGCCCGTTCTTCAACGACGAATTCGGCGACGTCTATACCAACATCTATGCGCTCGAAGGCGACGGCTACTCGCCCGCGCAACTGCACGATTACGCGGACAAGCTGCGCACCGTGCTGTTGCGCGTGCCGGGTGTCGCGAAAGTCGACTACTTCGGCGACCCCGCCCAGCACGTATTCGTCGAGATCTCGAACGCGCAACTGACGCGGCTCGCGATCACGCCGCAGCAGCTCGCGCAGGCCATCGACGCGCAAAACGCCGTCGCACCGGTCGGCACGATCACGACATCGGACGACCGCGTATTCGTGCGGCCGAGCGGTGCGTTCAAGGACACGCAGGCGCTCGCCGACATGCTGATCACGGTGAACGGCCGGACGTTCCGGCTCGGCGACGTCGCGAAGGTCACGCGCGGCTACGACGATCCGCCCGTCACACAGATGCGTACGAACGGTCACGCGGTGCTCGGCATCGGCGTCACGATGCAAAAAGGCGGTGACGTGATCGACCTCGGCAAGGCGCTCGACGCGAAGGCAGCCGAGCTCCGTGCCGGCTTGCCGGCCGGACTGAAGCTGGCCGCGGTGTCGAGCATGCCGCATGCCGTCAAGCACTCGGTGGACGACTTCGTCGAAGCGGTCGGCGAAGCCGTCGCGATCGTGCTCGTCGTCAGCCTCGTGTCGCTGGGCCTGCGCACCGGCATGGTCGTCGTCATCACGATTCCGATCGTGCTCGCCGTGACGGCACTGTGCATGCACGTGTTCGGCATCGGCCTCGACAAGGTGTCGCTCGGCACGCTGGTGCTCGCGCTGGGGCTGCTGGTGGACGATGCGATCATCGCCGTCGAAATGATGGCGGTGAAGCTCGAGCAGGGTTGGAGCCGCGCGCGCGCGGCGGCCTTCGCCTACACGAGCACGGCGTTCCCGATGCTGACCGGCACGCTCGTCACGGTATCCGGCTTCCTGCCGATCGCGCTCGCGAAATCGAGCACCGGCGAATACACGCGGTCGATCTTCGAGGTGTCCGCGATCTCGCTGATCGTGTCGTGGTTTGCGGCCGTCGTGCTGGTGCCGCTGCTGGGCTACCACATGCTGCCCGAGCAGCAGCATCACGACGCTCATGCACATGGGCAGGACGTTTATGAAACGGGCTTTTACCGGCGGCTGTCCGGATGGATCTCGGCGTGCATCGAGCGCCGCTGGGTGGTGCTGGGCGTAACGGCCGTGCTGTTCGCGATCGCGATGGCGGCATTCACGCGCGTGCCACAGCAATTTTTCCCGAACTCGGAGCGCCCCGAGCTGCTGGTCGACCTGCGGCTGCCGGAAGGCGCTTCGTTCGACGCGACACTGCGTGAGGCCACGCGGCTCGAGAAGGTGCTCGACGGTCGGCCCGAAATCGATCACGTCGTCGATTTCGTCGGCACCGGTGCGCCGCGCTTCTACCTGCCGCTCGACCAGCAGCTCCAGCAGCCGAACTTCGCGCAGTTCGTGATCACGGCCAAGGACGTCGAATCGCGCGACCGCTTGTCGCATTGGCTCGAGTCGACGCTGGCAAGCCGCTTCCCGACCGTGCGCACGCGCGTCGCGCGCCTCGAGAACGGGCCGCCCGTCGGCTTTCCGATCAAGTTCCGCGTGAGCGGCGACGACATCGCGACCGTTCGCGGCATTGCCGAAAAAGTGGCGGACAAGATGCGCGCCGATGCCCGCACGCGCAACGTGCAGTTCGACTGGGACGAGCCGGCGGAGCGATCGGTGTCGTTCGAAATCGATCAACTGAAGGCACGCCAGCTCGGCGTGACGTCGGAAGACGTGTCGAGTTTCCTCGCGATGACGCTGTCCGGCTATACGGTTACGCAGTATCGCGAACGCGACAAGCTGATCGACGTCGACCTGCGCGCGCCGAAGCGCGAACGGATCGACCCGTCGCAGCTCGCCGGCCTGGCGATCCCGACGCCGCACGGCCCCGTGCCGCTCGGCACGATCGGCCACGTGCGCGACACGCTCGAATACGGCGTGATCTGGGAACGCGACCGCCAGCCGACCGTCACGGTGCAGGCCGACGTTCGTGGCGAAGCGCCGAGCATCGGCGTGACGCGCGCCATCGACGGCACCCTGGCGACGCTGCGCGCCACGCTGCCGACCGGTTACCGGATCGAGGTCGGCGGTGCAGCCGAGGAGAGCATGAAGGGCCAGACGTCGATCAACGCGCAGATGCCGCTCATGATCATCGCGGTGCTGACGCTGCTGATGATCCAGCTCAAGCGCTTCTCGCGCACCTTCATCGTCGTGCTGACGGCCCCGCTCGGCCTGATCGGCGTGGTCGCGGCGCTGCTGCTGTTCGGCAAGCCGTTCGGCTTCGTCGCGCTGCTCGGCGTGATCGCGATGTTCGGAATCATCATGCGCAACTCGGTGATCCTGGTCGACCAGATCGACCAGGACATCGCGGCCGGGCAGCCACGCTTCACCGCGATCGTGGGCGCGACCGTGCGCCGCTTCCGGCCGATCATGCTGACCGCCGCGGCCGCCGTGCTCGCGCTGATTCCGCTGTTGCGTTCCGGCTTCTTCGGCCCGATGGCCACCGCGCTGATGGGCGGCATCACGATCGCGACGGTGCTGACCATCTTCTTCCTGCCGGCCCTCTATGCGACCTGCTTCAAGGTGCGCAGCGACGAACGCGAGTCGCACGCAATGGACGTCGCGTCCTCGGAGACATGCTGATGAAATTTCCCCTTACCACGTCGGTGCTCGCCGCGAGCGCGGCGCTCTGCCTGAGCGGCTGTGCAATGGCCCCGAGCAGCACGCCGCCCGCGATGCCGTCGCCGGCGCACTACGGCGCGACGCCTCAGGCGCCGCGCACCGCCGAAGCGGCAGGCGTCGCGCAGCAGTTCGACGTCGGCGCCGCGCCCGTCCCGCAATGGTGGCGCCTGTACCGGTCCAGCGCGCTCGACGCGCTGGTCGACGAAGGCCTGCGCGCGAACCCGACTCTGGCCGCGGCGGAAAAGACGCTCGCCGCCGCGCAGGAGGAGCTGCGCGCGCAGATCGGGGCGTCGACGCTGCCGTCGATCGACGCGAACGCGCAGGTGGCCCGCACGCGCACGCCCGACATCTCCGGCGCGGGCGCGCAAAGCCTGCGCTACAACGTCTTCGTCGGGCAACTGCAGGCGCATTACACCTTCGACCTGTTCGGCGCCACGCGATATGCGAACGAGGCGAGCGCCGCGCGCGTCGACGTGCGCGGTTGCGAGCTCGAAGCGGCAAGGCGTGCGCTGGCGGCCAACATCGTCGGCACCGCCATCCGCGCCGCGACGCTCGACCGCCAGATCCTGCTGACGGAGCGCCTGGTCGCCGTTGCCGAGGCATCCGCGCTCGAAGACCAGCAGCGTTACGCGCTCGGCGCGGTGTCCCACGTGCAGGCGCTGGCGTCGACGCAGGGCGCGGCGTCGCTCGCCGCGACGCTGCCGCCGCTGCGCCAGCAGCGTGCGAGCGCGGTTCACTCGCTGGCGATCCTGCTGGGCCGCACGCCCGACGCGCCACCGCCGGTCCCCTCCTACACTGGACTGTCGCTGCCGGAACACGTGCCCGTGGTCGTGCCGTCCGACCTGCTGAAGGCACGGCCGGACATCCGCGCGGCCGCGGCAGCCGTGAAGGCGGCATCGGCGGACGTCGGCGAGGCGACCGCCCAGTTGTTCCCGAGCCTGTCGCTCACCGCGACGATGGGGCGCGGCGGCTTCAGCTGGCCAGCGCTGTTGTCGGGCGCGGGCGGGCTGTGGGCCGTCGGCGCCGGGCTGTCGCAGCCGATCTTCCACGGCGGTGCGCTGCTGGCTCACCGGCGGGCGTCGCGCGATGCGTACGACGCCGCGGTGCTGCAGTACAAGGCGGCGGTGCTGTCCGCATTCGGCGATGTCGCCGATTCGCTCGCCGCGCTGGACAACGACGCGCAAGGACTGGCCGCGAACGAACTCGCGGCGCGCGCGGCAGGCGAGGCTTTCCACGAAACGGCGCAACGCCGCACATTGGGTGCCGTTCCGATGTCCGCGCAACGGTCGAGCGAACAGCTCTATCTGAACGCGGAACTCGATGCGGTGCGTGCCGCGAGCCGCCGGATGACCGATACCGCGGCGCTGCTGCAGGCAATGGGCGAACTGCCGCCCGCCACCGGCACGACGGTCGCGGCCCGGCAATAGCCGCTGCTTGCGTCGATGGACCGGCTGCGCGCCTTCGGGCCGCACCGGTCCGCAGTCTCGAAGCCCGATGCCCGGCGTACCGTGCATCGCGCGGCGCCGGGCCTTCATTACCCGCATGGTTGATTCCCGATGAAATCCGACAACCTGGTCGCTTGCCACGAATGCGACCTGCTGATTCAGCGTCCGCCGCGCCTGCGCGCGCTCACGGCGCACTGCCCGAGATGCCACGCGCGCGTGAGCGGTGCGGCGCACGGCCGCCGCTCGCTCGACCGGCTGTGCGCATTGACGGTCGCCGCGCTGGTGACGTGTTGCGTCGCGCAGGCCTTTCCGATCGTCGCGCTCGATGCGGCCGGCATCGCGTCGCATGCGACGCTCGGTGACGCGGTTCGCGCGCTATGGTCGAACGGTCAGCCGCTGGTGGCCGCGCTCGTGTTCTGCACGACGATGCTGTTTCCGATACTGGAGCTCGCCGCATGGCTGTACCTGCTCGCGCCGTTGCGCGCGGGCCGCGTACCGCGCCACTTCGCGCAAGTGCTGCGCGGCATTCACCGATTGCGGCCGTGGAGCATGGTCGAGGTGCTGATGCTCGGCGTGCTCATCACGATCGTCAAACTGACGAGCCTCGCACACGTGCTTGCCGGGCCCGCGCTATTCGCGTTCGCCGGGCTTACCGTGATGCTCTGCGTGCTGTCGACGATCGAACCGGCCCGACTGTGGGAAGCGCACGACGAACTCGTCGCACTGCGGCCAGGCGATGCCGAGCGTGCGAAACCGCCCCGCCCCGACACGACGCGACATGCGGCGCCCCGGGCCGCGGAAAGCAGCGGATCGGCGGGCATGACGGCCCGCGCCGCGGGATGGATCGCCTGTCACCTCTGCGCGCGCGTGCAGCCGGCACACACATGCGGCGAGCGCTGCACGCGCTGCGGATCGCCGCTGCACGCGCGCCGTCCGCACAGCATCGCGCGCACGGGCGCGCTCGTCGCTGCCGCTGCGTTGCTCTATATCCCGGCGAACCTGTTGCCCGTCATGCACGCGACCTCGCTCGGCCGGGCCGAGGACGACACGATCCTCGGCGGTGTCGCGTACTTCTGGACGTCCGGCGACTGGGCACTCGCCGTCATCGTGTTCATCGCGAGTGTGCTCGTGCCGATGCTCAAGCTTGCGGCCCTCGCATTCCAGGCGATCGCCGCCCATCGCGGCGTGCGATGGCGGCCGCTCGAACGAGCCCGGCTGCATCGGCTGGTCGAGCGCGTGGGGCGCTGGTCGATGCTCGACGTATTCGTCGTCGCGCTCACGATCGCGCTCGTGCATTTCGGCTCGTTCGCCGACATCACGCCCGGCCCCGGCGCGCTCGCGTTCGGCGCCGTGGTCGTGCTAACCATGTGCGCGTCGATGCAGTTCGATCCGCGGCTCATCTGGGACGGCGCGCCCCGCCCCGCCGCTGCCCATCACCAACCTTGAACCGGCGCAAGCGCCCGCTTTATTTCGAATTCCAAAACGATGTCTTCTTTCGATTTTTCGCCACCCGAGATCCGGCCGCGCAGCCGCTGGATCCCGTCTCTCGTCTGGATCGTGCCGCTCGTGTGCGCGCTGATCGGGCTGTCGCTCGTGATCCGGACCGTCACCGCCAACGGTCCGACGATCACGGTCACGTTCGCCAACGCCGAGGGCCTCGAAGCCGGCAAGACCAAGGTCCGCTACAAGGATGTCGATATCGGCACCGTCCAGACCATCACGCTCACGCCCGACTTCAAGCGCGTGGTCGTCGGCATTCAGCTGACGCACGAGGCCGCGCGCTTCGCGAACCGCGACACGCGCTTCTGGGTCGTTCGACCGCGCGTCGGTGCCACCGGCATTTCCGGCCTCGGCACGCTGCTCTCCGGCGCATTCATCGGCGCGGATCTTGGCCGCTCGTCGCAGAAGCAGACCGATTTCACCGGTCTCGAGACGCCGCCCGCCGTCACCGCGGACCAGCAGGGCCGACGCTTTCTGCTGCACGGCGACTCGCTGGGCTCGGTCGACATCGGCTCGCCGGTGTTCTACCGGCATGTGCAGGTCGGTCAGGTCGTGGGATTCTCGCTCGACAAGGACGGTACGGGCGTCGACGTTCAGGCGTTCGTGAAGGCGCCCTACGACAAGTACGTCGGCGTCAATACGCGCTGGTGGCACGCGAGCGGCGTGGATCTTCGGCTCGATTCGAGCGGCCTGAAACTCAACACGCAGTCGCTGGCGACCGTGATCGTCGGCGGTCTCGCGTTTCAGTCGCCGCCTGGACAAGCGGACGCGCCGCAGGCAGCCGACAACACGCCGTTCCGGCTCGCCCCCGACGAAGCCGACGCGATGCGCGACCCCGACGGCACGCCGCTGATGGTCGTCATGCGCTTCGACCAGTCGCTGCGCGGGCTGTCGGTCGGCGCGCCAGTCGATCTGCGGGGCATCGTACTCGGTCAGGTCACGAACATCGGGATCGAGTACAACGAACACACGCGCAACTTCAGCATGAAGGTCGCGATGGCGCTGTATCCGTCGCGACTGAGCCGACACAGCGATACGGCGCTGCCCGCGCCCGATACGGCCGGCGGCCACGAACTGCTCCAACACCTGGTGCTCCAGGGGCTGCGCGGGCAGTTGCGTACCGGCAGCCTGCTGACCGGTCAGCTCTATGTGGCGCTCGACATGTTCCCGAAGGCGCCGCACGCGAGCGTCGACGCGCGCCGCACGCCGGTGGAACTGCCGACCGTGCCCAACACGCTCGACGAACTGCAGGTGCAGATCGCCGACATCGCGCGCAAGCTCGATCAGGTGCCGTTCGACCGGATCGGCAACAATCTGAACGGCGCGCTCGCGCATGCGAACCAGTTGTTCGGTCACCTCGATGAGCAGGTCGTGCCGCAGGCGCGCGACACGCTGGCCGCCGCGCAACGCACGTTCAGCGCGGCAGAGTCGACGTTGGGGCAGAATTCGCCGATGCAGTCGGACGTTCATGAGGCGATGCAGTCGCTCACGCAAACGCTGCAGTCGTTGAATGCGCTTGCGGACTATCTGGAACGTCATCCCGAATCGCTGCTGTTCGGCAAGAAGGGAGGCCGGCAATGAAAGCGCGTTCGTTTGGTCGTCTCCGTATGCCGGCGCGCATCGCGACGTGCGTCGCACTCGCGGTGCTGAGCGCGTGCGCGTCGCCGCCGGTGCATTTCCATACCCTCGCGGTGGCGGACGATGCGGGTGCCGAGGCCGCCGCATCGCATCCCGCCTGGCTGATCGACATCCAGGCCGTGCACGTCGCGGCGCCTGCGGACGGCAACCGGCTCGTCGTGCAACGCGGCCCCGATCGGACCGACATCCTGGAGCAGGAGCGCTGGGCCGCGCCGCTCGGCGACGAGATGCGCGGCGGACTGTCGACGCGCGTCGCGTCCCGGCTCGGCACGATCGATGTTCATCGCGTCGCCCACCCGGACGGCGCGCCCGTCTACCGGGTCGCGGTGGACGTCCAGCGAATCGAATCCTGGCCGGCATCGCACGTGCTGCTCGATGCAACGTGGAGTGTGAGTTCCGGGTCCGGACAGCCGGCACTGACGTGCCGCAGCATCGTGCGGTCCGGTGCGTCGACGGGCTACGAAGCACTCGTCGACGCGCAGCGTCGCGCGCTCGATGCGCTCGCGCTCGGGATCGCCGCGGGCATTCGCGCGGCGGCTGCGCACGCCGCGCCACCGGCAGATTGCCGCGCGGGCGCACCCGGGCGCCCGATCGCACGCCCCGCTGTCGATCGCGGCGCGCCGGACGCGCTCGACGATTGAATCGGCGCCGTGACGACGCGACATTTCCCGCGGCGCGACGTTGCGCCACTTCAATCATTTCCACCGCACGGACAGCACAGGATGAAAACCGCCCGCCTGACCCGCATGCAGCGCCGGCTCGACACCCGCGAACGGCTCATAGCCGCCGCTCGCGAATGCTTCATCGCGAAGGGCTTCGCCGATACGACCGTTGAGCATATCGTCGAGCGCGCGGGTTACACGCGCGGTGCGTTCTATGCGAACTTCGGGCACAAGCGCGAGCTGTTGATCGAAATCCTGCGTCGCGACCGCCCGAAATTACTGGCGAAAATGCGGCCGGCAGCGCATGAGCACCGAGGCTCCCGCACCGCCGGCTCCGCGGACATCGCCGCCGGCTGGGAATGTTTCCCGCTGTGGGTCGAGGTGCACCTGTACGCGCTGCGCGATGCCGGGATCCGGCAGATCGTCGACCGGCTGCACGCCGAGCCGGCTGCGGCGAGCGGTGCGGCGGACACCTCGGAGCGCATGCCATCGTCGGCCGAATGCGCGGCAGTGCTCGGCGTCGCACTGATGCGTGCCGGTGCGTAATACGCACGTTACGACGAGCCGACGCAAGACACCGTGATGCGCGCCGTTCGGGCGGCCGCCCGGTCCATCAATCCGACCGTCCCGAACGAGTATCCGCACAATGGCGGACGCCGGCCTGCCACACAGGCTGGCTGTCGAATGGGCGCCAGCTGCTTGATCCCGTTCAGAACCGATACCCGACCGACACGAAAGTCGTGATCGGATCGATCTTGATCCGCGTCGAACTGGTCACGGTTCCGACCGCGGATCGCGTGCTCAGGTCGGCTTTCGTCGACAGCCACACGTAGGCGACCGACACGCCGACCGACCAGTGCGGATCGATGTTGTACGTGAGCCCGGCGTTGACGATCGGCGCAAAGGAATGGCTCAGCGCCACCGACGTGGGGCCCTCCAGGCGATTGCCGAGCGTCGGCGAATACAGGAATGCGCCGCTCGCGACCTTGTCGCTCAGCTGTACGTCCCTGAACCATACATAGGTGAGGCCCGCGCCGACGTATGGCCGAAACCGGGCCGACGGTTCGCCGAAATGATATTGCGCGAGAATCGCCGGGCTCCATGCGCGAGCCGTCCCCAGTTCGCCGAGCGACGACAGGGAGCCCGTGCCGCTCAGATGCAATTTCGGCGGAATGCCCAGGATCGTCTCGACTGCGACGTGATCCGTGACGAAATAGGTCGCCGTCAGCGCGAACGTATCGGTATCGGCCACGCTCGCGCCGCTGCCCGGTACGGTGCCCGAGCGCCCGAGCGCGTTGACCGTCAGCGGCTCGCTCGAATCCTGCGGCGCCATGTGCAGCCATCCGGCGTTCATGACCCACTGACCGGCCGATTGCGCGCGGGCGCACGACATCGCCGCGATCGACAGAAGAATTGCCGCGCTCGTATGCTTCATGGTGTCTCCGATTGTTGTGATGTGCAGGATGGCGCCGCCGGGGAACGGCGGCATGCGTCGCCGCCGGACGGAGGTCATCCGCCCGGCATGCGCGTCCAGGGTTCCGGACGAAACGGGATTCAGCGGTCTCTGAGCCGGTCGATCAACCGGACGCCCGCGCCGGCAGCCGCACGCCTGAGCGACGCCAGCGGGCCGTCCTCGGGCGAGGGCGTACCGGCGACACGCTCCGCGCCGCCGGCAAAACGCGGGAACAGGCGCAATGCGTTGCCGCGCTCGATGCCGGCGCGCGCGTCGGTATCCCAAACGGGTGACCGTTCGAGCGTGTCGCGCTGCATGGCGGTGACCGGTGCCGGCGCGAACGGGAAATCGCTGCCGAAGAGGATCTGCGTCGGCTCGACCAGTTCGCGCAATGCGGCCTGCGGATACGCGGCTGGCGACAATGCCGTGTCGAAGTGGAATCGACGAATGGTCGTGAGCACGCCGTCCGGTACCGCAGCAAGGTATTCCGGCATCAGGTTGGCCAGCGACACGCGCCACGCGACGTAAGGCAGGAATCCGCCCGCATGCGCGAGAATCCAGCGAATGTTCGGGTAACGCGCCAGCGTCCCCGTCAGCAGCAGATTGACCGCCGCGCGCGTCGTATCGCACAGGAATTCGATCAGGAATCCCGGCGCACCCAGCCCGAGCGCCTCGCTTGTCCGATGCAGGTTCGGATGCACGAACACGACGGCCTGCCTGCGATCGAGTTCGGCCATCAGTTCGTCGAATTCCGGCGCGCCGAGAAACTTTCCTTCCGTACTGCCGAGCAGCACGACGCCGTCCGCCTTCAGCACGTCGAGCGCATGAACGGCTTCCGCGCAGGCCAGTTCGGTAAACGGCATCGGCAGAACCGCGAACGAACCGAAGCGGCCGGGATGCGCATCGCAGAGCTGCGCCGAATATTCGTTACATTGACGAGCGAGCGTGCGTGCCTCTTCGACGTCGCCGAAATACACGCCCGGCGCCGAGATCGACAGCAGTGCCGCCTGAATCCCGTTCACGTTCATCACGTCGAGCGACGCTTGCGCATGCCATTCCGGCAACGCCGCGCCGGCGACCTTCTGTATGCCATGCCTGGACATGGCGTCGCGATAGGCCGGCGGAACGAAATGATGATGGACGTCGATTCGGTGCACGATCTGCTCCGGCGCGAAACATTGATATGGATGACAAAATATTATTCAGGCGCGTCTTCGCGCAAAACGAGTCGGTCGCAAGGTCGCATGCCCGGATGCGGCCCGTGCGTTCGACAGATCCAGCGCAACATCGACGATCATGTCTTCCTGCCCACCCACCATGCCGCGTCGCCCCAGCTCGACGAGGATATCGACCGTGCCGAGGCCATACTTTCGGGCGGCCAGTTCGGCATGGCGCAGGAAGCTGGAGTACACCCCGGCATAACCGAGCGCGAGCGTTTCGCGGTCGACGCGCACCGGGCGATCCTGCAGCGGCCGAACGATTTCGTCCGCCGCATCCATCAGCCGGTACAGATCCGTACCGTGACGCCAACCAAGGCGCTCGGCCGCCGCGATGAATACCTCGAGCGGCGCGTTCCCCGCCCCGGCTCCCATCCCCGCCAGGCTCGCGTCGACGCGATCGCAGCCCTCCTCGACGGCGACGATCGAGTTCGCCACACCGAGACTCAGGTTGTGATGCGCGTGAATGCCCACCTCCGTTTCCGGTTTCAGCACGTCCTTGAACGCGCGGACGCGATCGCGCACGTCGTTCATGTTCATCGCGCCGCCGGAATCCACGACGTAGCAGCACGTCGCGCCATAGCTTTCCATCTGCTTCGCCTGCTCGGCGAGCCCGACGGGCGTGTGCATGTGACTCATCATCAGGAAGCCCACGGCCTCCATGCCGAGCTCACGCGCGGATTCGATGTGTTGGCGGGAAATGTCGGCTTCCGTGCAATGCGTGGCGACCCGCACGATGCGCGCGCCCGCGTCGTACGCGGCGCGCAGATCGTGCACGGTGCCGATACCGGGCAGCAGGAGCGTGGCGACCTTCGCGTGGGTGACGGCACCGGCGACCGCTTCGATCCATTCGACATCCGTATGTGCGCCGAAACCGTAGTTGAAGCTGCCGCCCTGCAGGCCGTCGCCATGCGCGACCTCGATCGAATCGACCCGCGCAGCGTCGAGCGCCATGGCGATTTTCCGCGCCTGCGCGATGCTGTACTGGTGGCGAATCGCGTGGCTGCCGTCGCGCAATGTCACGTCGGAGATGTAAATCTTCTTGTCCATGGTCGGGAATCTCACGTTGCGTCGCGCAGCATGCGGGCGGCGACCCGTTCGGCCATCGCCATGGCTGCGCTCGTCATGATGTCGAGGTTGCCGGCGTAGGCAGGCAGGTAGTGGGCGGCCCCCTCGACTTCGAGGAAGATCGAAGTCTTGAGGCCCGACATGCATTCGCCGACGCCCGGAATGCGGATCGGCCGATCGGATTCGATGCGATCGAACTGCACGCGCTGTTTCAGGCGATAGCCCGGCACGTACGACTGCACCGCTTCCACCATTCGCGCGACGGAGGCTTCGATGCGCGCTTCGTCGGCGAAATCGCTGAGGGCGTACACCGTATCGCGCATCATGAGCGGCGGCTCGGCCGGATTGAGTACGATGATGGCCTTGCCTCTCGCGGCGCCACCGACCGTTTCGATCGCGCGCGCCGTCGTTTCGGTGAATTCGTCGATATTGGCGCGGGTACCCGGCCCTGCGCTCCTGCTCGAGATCGATGCGACGATCTCGCCGTAGCGAACGTTGGCGACCTGCGACACCGCCGCGATCATCGGGATCGTCGCCTGTCCTCCGCACGTCACCATGTTGACGTTGGGCGCATCCAGATGGCGCTCGCCGTTCACCACCGGTACGCAGTACGGGCCGATCGCCGCCGGCGTCAGGTCGACCATGCGGAGGCCGGGCTTGAGCGCACGCAGGAACGCATCGTTGTGCGCGTGGGCCGACGCCGACGTCGCGTCGAACACGATGTCGATGTCGCCGAAGCCCGGCATCCGCGCAAGCCCTTCGACGCCTTCGTGCGTCGTGGCGACACCCATCCGGGCCGCACGCCGCAGCCCGTCCGACGCCGCGTCGATGCCGACCATCGCGCCCATCTCGACGTGTTCGCCGTGCCGCAGGATCTTGATCATCAGATCCGTGCCGATGTTGCCGCTGCCGACGATACCGACCTTGAGTTTCCTGCTCATCGCGACGCTCCTTCGCCCAGGCGGCAATGCACGCTGCCGAGCGCGCCGATCTGCGCGCGAATGACGTCCCCGCTCGCCACCGCCACCATCGGGCCGAGCGCGCCGGACAGGATCACGTCGCCCTCGCGCAGCCTCTGTCCGTGACGCGCGATCGTGCAGGCGAGCCAGTAAACCGCGCGCAACGGATGGCCGAGACAGGCGGCGCCGACGCCCGTCGATACCACTGCATCCTGTTTCGTCATCGTCATTCCCAGTTCGCCGAGCGAAAGCCGGCCGAGTGCCACCGGCTGATGACCGAGCACGTATGCGCCGCACGACGCATTGTCGGCGACGGTGTCCTCGAGCGTGATCCGCCAGTCGGCGATTGCGCTGTCGACGATCTCGAGCGCCGGCAGCGCATAGGCCAGCGATGACAGTACGCGGCCATAGCTCGGCGCGTCGTCGTCGAGATCGCGCCCGACGACGAATGCGATCTCGGCCTCGATCTTCGGTTGCAGCAGACGATTCATCGGCACATCGTCGCCGTCGAGATGCGCCATGTCGTCGAACAGCACGCCGAAGTCGGGCTGATCGACACCGAGTTGCCGCTGCACCGCGCGCGACGTCAAGCCGATCTTCCTGCCGACGATGCGTGCGCCGGCGGCGATCCGCGCCGCCGTGTTCGTTTCGGCCACCGCATACGCGGCAGCGACCCCGGCAATGCCGAACCGCTCGGCAATCGGTTCGATCGGGATGCGCGTCGCGCGCGCACCGCGCAGCGCGTTGGCGGCGGCATGAATACGGGAGTTATCGGGCAATGGACACATGATCGGCGGATTGAGAGAGTCGGAATTCAGGCGGCCCTGGCGAGCGACGATGCCTCGGCCGGCGTGGCTGCACGGGTGCCGCTGGGGGTATTCGGCACACCGAGCTGGTCGCGCAGGCGCGCCACGGTGCGATCGAGTTCGGTCACGGGCACGACGGCGAATACGAACCGGTCCGGCCGCAGGATCGCCACGGCCTTGTCGCGAAACCCGGCCTTCGCGAACCACGCGATCATGTTGCCGTCGATGTCCTCGACCTCGGTTGCGCCGCCGTTGCAGTTGTCGCGTTCGACGCCTTCGAGCCCTTGCGGACGCCCGCCGTACGGATAGAGCGTGACGTACCGTACCGACAATGCCTGCAGCGCTTCGGCGGACGCATCGTCCAGATACCGTGCGGGATCGACGTTCAGGCCGACGAGCGAAAACCCGCGCCCGAGCACGTCGTCCATCCGTTGCCTCGCGCCGTCGAACCGGCGCACGTCGGGTTGCGGGGCGAGCGCGCCCTCCGGGCCGTTGCGGCGCCGCCGCGGCAAGCCGACGTACGCGTTCTTTTTATAGACCGGCGCCGGCTTGAAGCCCCCCTCCTGGAACCAGCGCTTGAGCGGAGGGATCATCCGGATGACCGCGAGCGAGGTGTCGCGCACGAGCGTGCCCAGCGGATTGCGCACGGACACGACGTTCTTGAGCAGCACGGACACGTCGATCATCGCCTTGGCGTGCGCGTGGCGCTCTGACTGATAGGTGTCCAGCAGTGCGTCGCCGGCGGCGCCGCGCAGCACGAGGTCGAGCTTCCATCCGAGGTTGTACGCATCGCGCACACCGGAACTGGCCCCCTGCCCCATGAACTGCGGCGTCATGTGTGCCGCGTCGCCCGCGAGCAGCACGCGGCCGACCCGCCATTTGGCCGCGATCAGCGCGTTGAACGTATAGACGAGCTTGCGCTTGACGACGAACTGGTCCGGATCGACGAACCGGGACAGGTACGCGCGCACCGTCTCCGGCCGTTCCATGTTCTCTTTCGTTTCACCTGGCATCAGCATGAATTCGAAGCGGTGGAACTTGTCGGGCTGAACGCAGCTCACGACCGGCAGCTTCGGGTCGACGACGAAATTGAAGTACGGCAGGTGACGCAGCGCGTCGGTACCCGGCTTGCGCTCGATGTCCACGACGAGCCACGGCTCGGGAAAGCTCTTGCCGGCCATGTCGATGCCGAGCCGCGTGCGAACGATGCTGCGCCCGCCGTCCGCGCCGACCATGTACCGCGCCCGCAACGACTGCACGTCGGGATCGTTGTTCATGCTCGTGCGCGCATCCGTCGCATCGCTGAAGCGCGCTTCACGCGTGGCCTGGTGCACGATGCCGACGCCGTCGGCGTCCTGCGAGAAATCGACGACTTCGCGCCCGCGCCGGATCGTGACGTTCGGATAGCGCGACAGCGTGTCCGACAGCGTCGTTTCGAGATACGGCTGGTAGAAGAAGTTGATGATCGGCCAGCCGAGCGGCCGCTTGCGCGGCATGTATTGCGTGATCGGCGTGCCGTCGGGGCGCACGAGCTGCACCGGCGTTTCCATCATCATCCGTGCCTGCAATTCGTCGGCTACCGCCAGATGCTGGAAGATCCGCATGCATTCGTCGTCGGTATAAACAGCGCGGGCATTGCCGTAAAACACCGGCTCGCGCTCGAGCACCACGACGCGATGGCCAGCCTGGCCGAGCAGGTGCGCAAGCACGAGGCCGGTCGGTCCGAGCCCCACGATCGCGACGTCGCACGCATCGTCCTGATGCACTGCGTTCATGGTTGGTCTCCCTGGATGATGAATTCCGGATGCAGCAGCGATGCGAACGCGCGCCGGGCACGGCCCAGCCGGCCGCGCAAGGTCAGGTTCTCCGGGCGATGGCCCCACACGCTGATCCCCTGGTAGGTCGTCGTGCGCCACGCGCGCTCGTCCACCACGATCGGGTTCCAGCCCAGTTCGATCTCGAAGCCCGACGGTGTCCGAACGTAGAACGACAGCTCGCGGTCGTTCGGATGCTGGCCGATCGCATTGGCGATCGGGTATCCCATCGACCGGCATCGCAAGTAGGCCTGAGTCACGTCGTCCAGCGATACGCACTGAAGATTCAGGTGGTGGATCTGCGTGCGCAGCGGATTCATACGGATGCCGCGCGTCGACGCGGTTGCAAGCGAATGGTGGCGCTCGTTCAGTCGAAGAAACGCGAAGTCGAGATTCAGGCCGTCGATCTTGTCCTCGATCTCGTCCGACAGGCGTGCGTCGAACACCTTCTTCCAGAACGCCTGCATCGCTTCCGGCCGACGCGTCGTGATCGCGACGTGCCCCAGGCCGGATGCGCCGGTCACGAATCCGCTCGCCTTCATCTGCAATGGCGAATCGCTCAGCACCGCATCGGTGAACAGCTCCGTGCGCAGCCGCTTCGGTCCGGTGAAGTACCAGAATCGCTGCACGCCTCGCAGCGCGGCTTCGTTCGCGCTGCCCTGCCGGACATCGATGCCGAGCGCGGACAGCCGCGCGAGCACGAGCTGCAACGCCGCGTCATCGGCCAGTTGCCAGCCGATCGCGGTGACGTCTTCCGCTTGCCCCTCGTGGATAATCAATCGGCGCTGGTGCGCATCGATCCGACACGCGAGCACCGTGCGTAGCGGACGATCCGCATGCAGCCCGAGCCCCTCGGTGACGAACGTGCTCCATGCGTCCAGGCGGACGGACTGGATCAGCAAATAGCCGAGATGCACGCGACCGAACAAGCTGTCGGGCGCGGCCGGCGAACTGGCGATGGTAGGCATGGCGACGCGCTCCGGATCAGACGCGGCGGACGACGCGCGCGTCAACGCGGTCCTCGGCCAGAAACGCCACGACCATCGCGTTGAATTCGTCGGCGCGCTCCCACTGCACCCAGTGGCCGGTCTTGCTGAACAGGTGCACGTCGCAGTTCGGCATGCGCCGCTGCAGCGAGTGTGCGCCGCTTGGTCGATTGACCTTGTCCTCCGTTCCCCACAGCACGAGCGTCGGATTCTGTACGGCGGCCAGGCGCGGATCGCGCGTGAAATCGAGATTCCTGAAATTCGGAATGCCTTTGGGCCCGAGCAACGGCGGGCTGGCGACGACCTCCGGATCGATGCTGGACTGAAAGCGCTCCTGGAGCGTCGCATCGGATACCAGGCTGCCGTCGTAGACGAGGTCGCCCCGGATGAACGCCGCGAGCTTTTGCAGTGTCGGGCCTTCGCCCTTGTAATAGTTCAGCAGACGTTTGAGGCCGGGCGTGGGCAATGCGCGCGTCGTGTCCACGCCGCCGGGCCCCATCAGCACGAGGCGTCCCACCGCGGCCGGACGCTCGATCGCCATGCGTAACGCACATGCCCCGCCGAGCGAGTTGCCGAGGACGTGCGCGCGCTCGATGCGCAACGCATCGAGCATGCCGAGCATGCTCGCCGCCAGGTCGCCGAACGGATCGCCGCGATCCAGCCCCTTCGTCGATTTGCCGTAGCCCGGCATGTCGGGCACGACGACCCGGTGGACGCATGCGAGCGCGCCGACATTGCGGGCGTAATTGGACATGCCGGAAGCGCCGGGGCCGCCGCCGTGGAGCATGAGCACCACCGGACCCTCGCCTGCTTCGGTAAAGGAAATGGTCCGCGCACCGACCCGAACGGTACGTTGAATCATTGCGTGAGTCATGGACGGGGCATTCACGGCGTGGTCGCTCCAGACGGTTGATCGAACTTGCTTGGTGTTAATAATGAGATATTTGTCATCATGACAATATTCTCGTTTTTACCTAGCGCCTCGGAGCGCCTGCTGCGTCGCCTTATAATTCCGCCATGAATGAAACGACCGTTGACCATCGGACCCGTGTGGCGGCAGAGCGTCGCGAGCGCATGCGTGCCCGGCTGATCGAAAGTGCGATGCTGGTGTTCGCAGAAAAGGGCGTCGGCGCAAGCGTCATCCAGGACGTCATTGCGGCCGCGGACGTATCGCAGGGCACGTTCTACAAGTACTTCCGCACCAACGAGGATCTGCTCGCGGCAGTGACGCAGGAGCTGAACGACGAGTTGCTGCGCCTGATCGAAACGGAAGTCCACGGCTATCGGGATCCGGCGCTGCGCATCGCGTGCGGTGTGCGCATGTTCCTGCACGCCGCGCGCGCGTATCCGCTGCTGGCGCGCTTCATTTGCGCGGCCGGCTTGCATTCGGCGGGGCCGAGCAGCCTGATTTACGTGTTCCTGCCACCCCACATCGAACAGGGGCTGGCGCTGGGACGTTTCAGCGATGTCGGCGTCGGAACCGCACTCGACGTGATCGCCGGAACCGCACTCGCGACGATCCTCAGAATCACCAATGAAGGCCCGCAAAACGTCGTTCCGGAGCCCGTGGTCGCAGCAATTCTGCGCGCACTGGGCGTCGGGCACCTCGAGGCGGAAAAGTTGGTCGAAACGGCATTGCCGCCGATTGAAACGCCCGTTGCATCACTGCTCGAACGCGGACAGGCACGGATGCAGGCCCAGGCGCAGCCCGCGATCTGACCGTTTCGGGAATGCTCGGTCCGACACGAAGCGTCATGCTCGATGACGATCGCCGGGCCTCAGCCGTCGGCGACGAGTTTCGCGGTATGCCTTCAATCCTGGTAACGCGCCGGCCGAGCGCGATCGACGTGCATGGTGTCCGGCACGACGAGGACCTTGCCTGTATAGCGTGTTGCCATCTCGATTCGGCGATGCCAATCGTCGCCAGGTTCGCAGGTCCTGATTGATGCGAGATGGAGCGCGCGCCAGGCGCACGACCGGCAAACGCCGACTTGCCACGGCGAGATCCGGGAAAACGCTCCAAAGACAGCGATACGCTCGTCGGTAGTCACCGTCCGGCACTGCAAGAAACTGCGTGTGAGGTAGTCGTCGGTATTCGCGGGATAGTCGCGAAGCCGGTCTTTCATGCGACGCCCGCGTGGGTTGCGTCCGAAATGACGCCCACGACATCGCCGCGCGCTATTCCACTTCGACAAGCGCCGGCTGAACAGCGCAGGCGTCGCATCGCCCCCGTCAGCTGACGGGTACCGCACGAGCGCTCGGGGTGGCTTGGCCGCCGCCTGCGTCACCGCATTACGTCACTGCGCCGTCTCGGCCGCATCCACAACGGGCAGCGGCCGGCTTGCGATCTTCTCGGCTTCCGCACGCTTGAGCCCCAGCGTATGCAGCAGCGTCGCCGCCGTGCGTTCCGGAAAATGCTCTCCGTTGAAGCCGAGTTCCTTCAGGACACCGGCAGCCGGTGCGCCCGGAGCGACGAAGTTGAGTTCGGCGGCAATCGCGGTCAGCACCGTACCGCCAACCGAAAGGAAGCCGACGAATGGGTCGGCGACCACGAAGCGTTTCTCGGCGATACCGCGCTCCATGTCCCGCAGCAGGCGTTGACCCAGGCCAAGCGTCAGGACGCGCGCCGAAAAGCCCTCGCGTATCAGGAAGTGTCCCCACACCGGCTCGCGCCGCGCGCGCATCAGCGTATGTCGCACCGAGACGGAAATGATCTCCGCCGGGTCGGACAAGCCGCTGGCCAGGCGATCGAGCGAATCCGCGAACTCCTCGAATACCGATTCCACGAGGGTCGCGTAGATCGCCTCCTTCGATTCGAAGTGGTTGTAGAACGAGCCGAAGCCGACGTCGGCGGCCTCGGTGATTTCGTTGATGGCAACGCCTTCCATGCCCTTCTCGGCCATCAGTCTGAGGGCGGCATCCAGCAGGCGGGCACGGGTCTCCCGCTTGCGGCGCGCGCCACGCGGCTCGCGCTCTTCGGCGACCGCGGGACTGGATGCTTCCGGAGCGGAGCGCTTTGGTGTCCGGCGGCTCGGTGTATTCGTCATGACGTTTTCGATCCTTGTTCGTGCCCAAGTATAGATTCAAATGTCTACATTGACAAAGTCATCATCTATGATTTTAATGTCATCAAGGACGGCAGAACACGGCCTCGAGAACCGATCGAACGACGAATGGAGATACGGTGGAGACACACATGCACACGGGCGCCAGCGCGTCCATTCACAACAGCTCGCACGCGTCGCCGAAGTGCGGGCTGCCATCGATGCTCGGCGTATTGATCGCAGGATTCACGCCGGTCGGCGCCGCATCGGGCCATTTTTCGGCCAGTCACGGCGCCGGCGGCGAGGCGCGCCGCTCCCATGCGAAATCGACGAGCGACCTCGCGACATTCATGGTCCGGCCAGTGATGTCCTGCGACGGTGAGATTGCATGCCCGCCGTTGCGCGGCAAGCCCCTCGATGCGACGGCGCCCGCCTTCGCGATTGTCATTCGACCTGCCTGATTGTCATCCGCCATGAACCTGACCACCACACAACCGGCTCGCCACCCGCACCCCACAACGAAGGCATCGGCGCTCGCCTATCTGATCTTCGATCGCCCCGATCTCGACGAAGCAGAGCACTTTCTCAACGACTTCGGTCTCCGAACGGTGCTGCGGGATGACACGCAATTGCTGCTGCGCGGAACCGGCAGCGCACACTTCTGTTATGTCGTTCGCCACGCGCCGAAGGCCCGCTTCGTAGGCTTCGGATTGCAGGTCGACAGTCGTGCCGATCTCGAGGCGCTCGCCAAAATCCCTGGCGCGTCGGAGATCGAGGCATCGGATTGGCCAGGCGGCGGCCTCCGGGTGCGGCTCGCCGATCCGTCGGGTTTTCGGGTCGACGCGATTGCCGGCCAGACCCGGGCCGACACGTTGCCGCACCGTGCCGCGCTTTCATTCAACTCGGTCGACACGCCGTTGCGGATCAACGAAACGCAGCGGCCGCCGGCGAGCGCGCCCGAGGTCATTCGGCTCGGACACGTCGTGCTCGAGCTCGCCGACTACCAGGAAACCTGCGCGTGGTACACGCGGCATTTCGGGTTCATCCCCAGCGATGTCCAGGTGCTGCCGGACGGCTCACCCGCGGTTGCCTTCATGCGGCTCGATCTCGGCGACCGGCCGGCCGACCACCATACGCTCGCGCTCGCCCAAGGGTTCGTGCCGACTTATAGCCATAGCGCGTACGAACTGGTCGACGCCGATGCCGTCGGCATGGGCCAGCGCATGCTGCACGACAACGGATGGGCACACGCGTGGGGCATCGGCCGACACATTCTCGGCAGCCAGATCTTCGACTATTGGCAGGACCCGTGGGGCGACAAGCACGAACACTATTGCGACGGCGACCTGTTCACGGCCGACGAGCCGACGGGCGTGCACGCGGTCAGCCGCGAAGCGATGGCGCAGTGGGGCCCGACGATGCCGCGCAGCTTCACGAAGCCCCGGCTCACGCCGTCGAGCCTTGCGGCGCTGTTCCGCAACCTGCGCCGCAGTCCCGATCTGACGGTCGGCAAGCTGCTGACCCTGGCGAAGCTGTTCGCCTGATCCCCAACCGCCCATTCGACTCACGAGAGATCATTCATGTCACTGCATGTCCTGCACTTCCGGCATCATGGCCGCGCCCAATGGGGCGTGGTCGCCAACGGCGCCGTCACGCCGATTCCCGGCGACTTCGAGACAACCGCGAGCTTTCTCGCGGCGAATCCGGTTGAACGACTCGTCTCGCTCGACGGACCGACGATTCCGGAGTCGGACGTGGAGTGGCTGCCACCGGTGACCGCCAACCAGCAGTTCGTTTGCCAGGGGGCGAATTACCGTCGGCACATGATCGAATCCGGCATGGATCCGGACGCGAAAAAATTCAACATGATCTTCACGAAGGCGACGAGTTGCATCGTCGCCGCCGACTCACGAGTCGTGAAACCCCGGCACGTCCGGTTTCTCGACTACGAAATCGAGCTCGGCCTCATCCTCAAACGCGACATCACGTCTCATCAGCAGATCACGGACGCGAACCTGCACGACTATGTCGCCGGCACCGTGATCGTCAACGACTATTCTGCGCGCGATGTCCAGATCCCGCAGATGCAGTTCTACAAGGGCAAGAGCTTCCGGACGTTCGGCCCGGTCGGCCCCTATCTGTGCCTGCTCGAGCGGCATGACTTCCCGAAGCTGAAGACGCTCGACCTGACGTTGACCGTCAACGGCGCGGTGCGCCAGCAGGACTCGACATCGAACCTCGTCTACGGTCCGGCGGAAACGTTGACCGAGTTGTCGGGCGTGCACGACCTTCGCGCCGGCGACCTGCTCGCGACCGGCACGCCGGCCGGCTGCGCACTCAGCATCCCGTCGCCGCTCAAGCAGCGGGCCGTCGCGCTTTTCCCCGAATCCGTCAAATGGAAGATGTTCATGAAGGTGCAGGCGGGGCGAGCGCAGTATCTGAAGGCCGGAGACATCGTCGAAGCCCGGATCGCGAGCCGCGACGGAACGATCGACCTGGGCGTGCAACGTAACGAGATCGTGGACGAAGCAGCATGAACGGCATCGCGACCCAAGACGACGTGCTGGCGATCGAAGCGCCGGGCCTTCCGCCGGACCTTCCGGCCAGCACGTACGAGATGATCTGCGCCGGTGCGGCCATCGATCCGTCCGCCCCCGCCCTCTCCTTTTTCATGACCGCCGACGCGCACCGCGACGCCGAGTGCTGGACCTATCGCGAGCTGGTCCGTGACATCACGCGCACGGCCAACATGTTCGCGCGCCTCGGTGTGAATTCGCAGTCGGTGATCGCTTATGTGCTGCCCAATCTGCCCGAAACGCATTTCGTGATCTGGGGCGGACAGGCAACCGGCATCGTATGCGCGATCAATCCGCTGCTTGAAGGCGAAGCGATCGGTCAGCTGCTCAAAGCCGCCGGCGCCAGCGTGCTCGTGACGCTCGCGCCATTTCCCGGGACCGATCTCTGGCAAAAGGTCGCGGACATCCTTCATGAGGTCGAGCCGCTGCGGCATCTCGTGCTGGTCAACCTGGCCGATCGCGTGCGGGGCATGGCGCAGTCGGCGGCACGCACGCTCCAGCACGACGCGTGTGCGCACTTGTACGGCGCTGGCGGTTTGCGCAGCGCCGTGCCTGCGCACATCCAGATCCACGACTTCGGTACGGCAATCGCGCAGGAATCCGGTACGGCGCTCGACAGTGCGCGCCGCATTCGACCCGGCGACATGTCCTCTTACTTCTGTACCGGTGGAACCACCGGGTTGCCGAAAATCGCGATGCGCAGTCATGGCAACGAAGTGGCGAATGCCTGGAGCGCCGGCCGGTTCTTCGGCGACAGTATCGGCCCCGGCAAAACGACTTTTTGCGGCTTGCCGCTCTTTCACGTCAACGCCGCGATGGTGACCGGCCTCCTGCCATTCTCGCGCGGTGCCCATGTCGTGCTCGGCACACCGCAGGGTTACCGGGGCGACGGCGTCGTCAAACGCTTCTGGGAAATCGTCGAACATCACCACATCAATTTCTTCAGTGGCGTCCCGACGCTTTATGCTTCGCTGCTCGACATTCCCTCCGAGGATCATGTCATCGACTCGCTCGAATACGGCCTGTGCGGTGCCGCGCCGATGCCGGTCGGCGTCTTCAGGTCCTTCCAGGAAAAAACGGGCATCCGGATTCTCGAAGGTTACGGCCTGACCGAAGGAACGTGCGTGAGCAGCGTCAACCCGCCGAACGGCGAGCGTCGGCTGGGATCAATCGGGCTTCGCATCCCCTTCCAGGCGATGAAGGCGGTCGTCGTGGACGATGCGGGACGGTATCTGCGCGACTGCGCAGCCAACGAAGAGGGGTTGCTCGTCATCTCCGGGCCGAACGTGTTCACCGGCTACACGCGTCCCGACCAGAACGAGGCCCTGTGGCTCGATCTCGGCGACGGCAAGCGCTGGCTCAACACGGGCGACCTCGGCCGCTGCGACATCGACGGTTACTTCTGGCTGACCGGCCGCAAGAAGGAGTTGATCATCCGCGGCGGACACAATATCGACCCGGCGACGATCGAGGAACCGCTGCATCGACACCCGGCAGTCCAGATCGCAGCGGCGATCGGGCGCCCCGATGCCTATGCCGGCGAGTTGCCGGTCGCGTATGTTCAGCTCAAGCCGGGCATGACGGCTAGCGAACACGATCTGGAAGTGTTCATGCAGCAGGAGATCGCTGAACGCGCCGCCCTGCCGAAGCACGTCCGAATCGTCGAGGCGATCCCGCTCACCGGCGTCGGCAAGATATTCAAACCCGAACTCAAGCGCCGCGAGACGAGTGACGCACTCCGCGCGGCATTGGACCAGGGCGGAGCGCCCGGCGCATCAGTCGACGTCTCGACCAGTGATTCCGGCGGAATGTCGGTCTCGGTCGAGCTGAGCAATCCCGGGCTCGAGACTGCCGCGCGCTTCGTGCTGGGGCGTTTTCCGTTTGCGTTTTCGATCTCGTTCGCAGCGGAACCCATTCGGTCGTCCGGTCCGGCAGCAACAGATCTGCGGTGACGGAGGCGCGTGACTAGCCGCGACAACACAAATTCCGAGAGCGGCTTGTCACTATCAATAAGGTATCCAAATCAACTGTAGTTCTTTAATCGGACCGAGACAGAGGAGACGCAAAATGAAATTGAGGCGAACGACGAGTTTCGCAGGTGCGATGGTTTGCATCTGCACGGCTGCACTTGCCGACAACGCAGATGCGCAGACGGCCGGAAGCATCACTACGTCGGTTGGATGGCTGCACGTCGCGCCCCAGGGCGACGCGACGCCCCTGACCGTGCAAAGTGTCGGCGGCGTAACGGTGAATCAGCAAATGGGTGGTACCGGGGCGCATGCCAGCTCGACGGATACGATGGGCATCACCACCGAGTACTACGTCACCGACAACATTGGTGTCGCCATGCTGTTCGGACTGCCACTGACAGTCAATCTTGTCGGTGACGGGACGTTGCAGAAGTACGGAACCCTCGGCACGACAAGGCCGATGCCGCCCGCCGTCGAACTTCGATATCACCTGTTTTCAGCCGAATCGAAATTCCGTCCGTACGTAGGACTTGGCGTCAACTACACGTGGTTCACCCAGGTTCGGGCGACCAATCGCCAGTTCGTCACCGACAGCTTCGGGCCGGGCGGCTCGGCGCGCGCGACACTCAGTTCATCGTGGAACCCGGTGTTCGAGCTCGGCGCGAGTTACGCGATGACCAAACACTGGTCGGTCGGTGCTTCCGTCGGCTACATGCCGGTGAAGACCCACCTCACGTTATACGGACAGACCGCGACCGGCACGCAGATCGTTTCCACATCGACGCTCCGACTCAATCCCGTCAACGTTTTCCTGAACGTCGCTTACACGTTCTAGCGGGTGCGTCCCGATGCCAGCCCCCCGCATGGAAGCAACACTTTGGATCGAACGATGAAACGACAGGCTCTCAAGACCATTCTTTTTGCATTGCCCAAGGTTCTGGACCTGACGGCGCGCCGCTTCCCCGCCTACCGCGATCGCCTCAAGGAGCGCAATCTCGTCGCGTGGATCGGGCTCATGGATCAAAGCATCGGTCGCGCCATCGAGTTCAGGAATGGCCGCATTCGGTCGCGCGCCGGCAAGCATGCGCGGCCCGATGTGCGCATGGCCTTCAAGGACGTCGCCACCGCCCTGAAGTTCCTTTCCCCGAACCCGGACCAGGGCGAGATCGTCCACGCCGCCAAGAACTTCAAAGTGGTCACCGAGGGCGAGGACGAACTGCTGGTCTGGCTCATGCAAACCCTGAGCATGATGCGCACGGTCGGCCTGACGATGGGCACGCCCATGCGCGACGGCACCCGACGCTACACCACCTGCACCAATGGCGGCCCCCTGTTCGTCTACGTCAAGGATGGCCGCATCGTCCGCGTGACGCCCATCGAGCTGGACGATACGGATGCGTCAAGCTGGGTGATCGAGGCACGTGGACGCCGCTTCAGCCCGCCACGGCGCGGACTGGTCGCGCCTCACGCGTTGACCCTCAAGTCGCTGGTCTACTCCGACAAGCGCATCCTTCACCCGATGAAACGGGTCGACTTCGACCCGGACGGCGAGCGCAATCCCCAGAACCGAGGCAAGTCCGGCTATGTGCGTATCAGCTGGGACGAGGCCCTGAACATCGTCGCCAAGGAGATCAACCGGCAGAAGCGTGTTCACGGCCCCGGCTCCATCACTTTCCCGATGTCGTCCCACCACCAGTGGGGCAACGTCGGCTACTACCTCAGCGCGCTGACGCGCTTCGCCAACCTGATCGGCTTCACCCGGGTCGCCGCGAATCCGGACAGCTGGGAAGGCTGGTACTGGGGCGCCATGCATCATTTCGGCAACTCGATGCGCGTCGGCGTGCCCTCCGGCTACGGGGGCCTCGAGGACGGTCTCAAGGAAGCCGAAATGATCGTGTTCTGGTCCTGCGACCCCGAAAGTACCAACGGAGCCTACGCAGGATTCGAGGGAACCCCGCGCCGCCTGTGGGCCAAGGAACTCGGCATCGAGTTCGTTCACATCGACCCGCACTGCAATCCCACCGCACAGCTGCTGGGCGGGCGCTGGATCCCGATCCGGCCGCAAACCGATGCTGCCCTGGCAACCGCCATCATGTACGTCTGGACCGTGGAGGGCCTGTACGACAAGGATTACGTCGCGACGCGCACGACCGGTTTCGACGATTGGAAAGCCTACCTGCTGGGCGAAACCGACGGTACCCCCAAGACGCCCGAGTGGCAGGAGAGCGAGACCGGCGTGCCGGCCAAGGACGCCCGTGCGCTTGCGCGCCTGTGGGGGAAGAAGAAGGTGCATCTCGCCGTCGGGATGACCGGCGCGGGATTCGGCGGCGCAGGCCGCGGGGCGACCGGCGCGCAATGGGCGCGCTGCATGATCATGATGATGTCCATGCAGGGCTGGGGCAAGCCCGGGGTGAATTTCGGCTGCCTCGAAATCGGCGTCCCGCACGATCTCCAGTTCTACTTCCCCGGCTACGCGGACGGCGGCATTTCAGGCGACCTGGCGTGGACCGCCAATGCGGTGGACAACTACCAGCGCATGCCGCATATCCTGACCATGAATCCCGTCAAGCAAATGGTGCCGCGACAGCAGATGCCCGATGCGATCCTCAACGGTCACGCCACCGGTTATCTCTGGGACGGCATGTCGCAGGAAGCCCAGTTTGCACCGTTCACCTACCCGATGCCCGGCTATTCGCCGATCCACATGATCTATCGCTACGGCGGATCCGCGTTCAGTACCGTGACGAATTCCGGACGCTGGACGCAGGCCTACCGGCACTCGAGCATCGAGTTCGTCGTCAATCAGTCGATCTGGATGGAGGGCGAAGCCCAGTTCGCCGACATCATCCTGCCCGCGTGCACTTCGCTGGAGCGTTGGGACATCGGAGAATGGGCGAATTCGGGCGGCTACGCCCACCACGGGTATGGCACGGTCAACCATCGCATGCTGACGCTGCAGCACAAGTGCATCGAACCCCTGGGCGAGTCCCGCTCCGACTACGACATTTTCACTGCCATCCTGACCCGGTTGGGCCTGGGTGGCATTTTCACCGAAGGCTGCGGGGATCTCGACTGGGTCAAGCGCGTCTTCGACTCGTCGGATCTGCCCGATCACATTTCGTGGCGCGAATTTTGCCGCAAAGGCTATTTCGTCGTGCCGCCCGAAAAGCCCAAGTTGCGCCATCCCGTGGATATGCGCTGGTTTGCGGAAGACAGGAAGAAGGACCTGCCGGAACCTCATCCGCTGCCGTCACAGTTCTCGGAACGGTTCGGCAAGGGCCTGCAGACGCCGAGCGGCAAGCTGGAGTTCGTGCCCGAGTTGCTGAAGCGGCACACCGCGGACAATCCGGAGCGCCCCCCGCTCAACCGATATATCCCCTCCTGGGAGGGGTTGCGCTCGGACCTGGCCCCGCGCTACCCGCTGCAACTGATCGCCACCCACAGCCGCTACAGCTTTCATACCCACGGTGACGGAAAGAATTCCGCCGTGAACGGCATCGACGATCATCGCGCGCTGATCGCGGGGCACCGGTTCTGGCTGCTGAGGCTCAACCCGGCAGACGCCGCTGTTCGATGCATCGCCCATCGCGATCTCGTCAAAGTACACAACGACCGCGGCGCCGTGATCTGTGCGGCCGATGTCTCGCCCCTGGTGAACGCTGGAGTCGTGAAATCCTACGAGGCAAGCGCTGAATTTCAGCTGATCGAAATCGATGGCGAGCAAGTCGAGATCGGCGGCTGCATGAACATGCTGACCCCCGACCGGCCTCAGACCGCCGGCACCAGCAGCATGAGCCCGAATTCCTGCCTGGTGCAGGTCGAGAAATGGCGCGGTGCCGAGGCATTCATGCTCGGTCGCGCAGCGTGAGGAATGTCAAATGAGCAAGTGGAACCTGATCATCAACGTCGGCCGTTGCGAGAACTGCCAGAACTGCGTGATCGCCGCGCGGGACGAGCACGTCGGCAATGATTTCCCCGGCTACGCGGCACCCGCCGCGGCCAGCGCCGAGAGCCCCATCCGCATCCTGCGTCGTGTACAGGGTGCTTCGCACATGATCGAGACCACTTATCTGCCGGTCATGTGCAACCACTGCGACGACGCGCCCTGCATGCGTGTGGGCGGCAGCGCCATTCGCAAGCGCGCCGACGGCATCGTCATCATCGATCCGGACAAGGCGCGAGGCCGAAAGGACATCGTCAAGGCGTGCCCTTATAAGGCGATCGTCTGGAACGAAGAACTGCAACTGCCGCAGATCTGGATCTTCGATGCGCATCTGCTCGACCAGGGCTGGTCCCGCCCGCGTTGTCAGCAGTCGTGCCCCACCGATGTCTTCGAGACGGTCAAGCTCGATGACACGGCGATGGCCGACAAGGCCAGGCGCGAGGGACTCAAGGTATTGCGACCCAACCTGAGCACGAAGCCGCGCGTGTGGTATAGCGGCCTCGAACGGTGGGAAACGTGCTTCGTCGGCGGAAGTGTCAGTGCTCAGGCAGGAGACGTGGTCGAGTGTGTCACGGATGCGGTCGTCGTCTTATATGCAGGTAATCGGCAGGTGGCCGAAACCGTCTCGGACGGCTTCGGCGATTTCCGGTTCGACGGCCTGGCCAGGGGCAGCGGCCTCTACAGAGTCCAAATCCGGCATGCCCGCGGCAATGCCTGGCGCGAGTGCAGATTGGGCGACAGCGCCTACCTGGGCGAGATCAGGCTCAGTCAATCGACAAACGCCGTGGCGATGGAGTGCTCGTGATCCGGGCGAGACTGGACACTGCGGTGACCGACGGTGAACGAATCAGAAAAAACAAGGCCGGGCAGAACACCCGGCTCTCGGCAACGCCATGCCGCGTGCGCACCGCGTAAACGGCGGCACGCACGCGACCACCCGGTCATCAGACCGCCATCACCGTCACCGACTTCGTGACGAGATACGGCTCCAGCGCTTCCGGCCCGCCTTCCGACCCGTAGCCCGAATCCTTTACGCCGCCGAACGGCATTTCCGGCCAGGGCGTCGCCGGCTGGTTGATCCACAGCATCCCGACTTCGAGGCGCTGCGTCAGCAGGTGCACGTTCGCGAACGAACGCGTGAACGCATAGCCGGCCAGCCCGAACGGCAGGCGATTGGCTTCGGCGATCGCATCCTCGAGCTTGTCGAAACCGCGGATCGCCGCGACCGGGCCGAACGGCTCGTTGTTGAACACGTCCGCTTCGAGCGGCACGTTCGCGATCACGGTCGGCGCGAAGAAGTTGCCTTCCGAGCCGATCCGTTCGCCGCCCGTCTCGATGCTCGCGCCGACCTTGCGCGCGTTCTCGACGACCGACGCCATCGCGGTCAGCCGGCGCGGGTTCGCCAGCGCGCCGAGCGTCGTGCCTTCCTCGAGGCCGTTGCCGACCTTCAGCCCCTGCGCATGCGCGACCAGCGCACGCGTGAATTCGTCGCGGATGCTGTTGTGCACGAGGAAACGCGTCGGCGAGATGCACACCTGGCCCGCGTTGCGGAACTTCGCGCCACCGGCGGCCTTCACCGCCAGCGCGACGTCCGCGTCCTCGGCGACGATCACCGGCGCGTGGCCGCCCAGCTCCATCGTCGCGCGCTTCATGTGCTGGCCCGCGAGCGCCGCGAGCTGCTTGCCGACCGGCGTCGAGCCCGTGAACGTCACCTTGCGGATCACCGGATGCGGAATCAGGTACGACGAGATTTCCGCCGGATCGCCGTACACGAGACCGATCACACCGGCCGGCACGCCCGCGTCGACGAACGCGCGCAGCAGCGCGGCCGGCGATGCCGGGGTTTCTTCCGGCGCCTTCACGAGGAACGAACAGCCGGTCGCCAGCGCGGCGCTCAGCTTGCGCACGACCTGGTTGACCGGGAAATTCCACGGCGTGAACGCCGCGACCGGTCCGACCGGCTCCTTCACGACGGTCTGCTGCGCGCCGAGATTGCGCGGCGGCACGATCCGGCCATACACGCGGCGGCCTTCGTCCGCGAACCATTCGATGATGTCGGCGGCCGACAGCACTTCCACACGCGCTTCCGTGAGCGGCTTGCCCTGCTCCTGCGTCATCAGCTGCGCGATCGTGTCGGCGCGCTCGCGCACCAGCGCGGCCGCCTTGCGCATCGTCGCCGCGCGCTCGTGCGCGGGCACCTTGCGCCATGCTTCGAAACCGCGCTGCGCCGCGGCCAGCGCGCGATCGAGATCGGCGATGCCCGCGCGGGCCACCTTGCCGATCGCCTTGCCCGTCGCCGGGTTCACGACGTCGATCGTCTTGCCGCTCGCGGCGTCGACCCACTCGCCGTCGATCAGCAGTTGCGTATCCGTATAAGTCACGTTAGCCATCCAGACACCCCAGTTTTACGTCGATAAAACGCGCGCGGCCGCGAACGGCCGCACGCCGGTTGACAGAAAGAGCTGCGCCACCGGGCGCCCTGCACCCGGCAATGTGCGACGACCGGCGTGCGGCACGCATGCCCGTCGTCGTCCGCCACGGTCGGCCGCGCTCGGCGCTCGGCGCTCGGCGCTCAGCGCGCGGCCGCCGTCGCCTTGCGGAGTTTCGCGACCTCCGCCGCCTGCACGGCCGGCGCGCCGTTGTTCCAGCCGGCGCGCATGAACGTCAGCACGTCGGCGATCTGCTGGTCGTTCAGCTGGTTCGCGAACGCCGGCATCGGGTACGCGGACGGCACGCCACCGATCACGAGCGACTCGCTGCCGTTCAACGTCACGTTGATCAGCGACGCGGCATCGGCCTCGAGCACGTTCGGGTTGCCGGCGAGCGGCGCGAGCAGCGGCGCGTAGCCGCGGCCGTCCGCGCCATGACAATGCAGGCAGTAAGCGTTATACACCTTTGCGCCCGGATCGTTCGCCGGCCGGCCCAGCACGACCTGCGTCGCCTTCGGCTCGTAACGGTAAGGCGGCGCGCCCGTGCCGCCCGCTGCCGGCAGCGATTTCAGGTAGCGGGACATCGCCGCCAGATCGTCGTCGGTCAGTTCCTGCGTGCTGTGGTTGATCACGCTGACCATCGAGCCGAACGCGGTCGCATGCCGGTTCGCGCCGGTCTTCAGGAATTGCGCGATATCCGCATCGCTCCAGCGGCCCAGCCCGGTATTGTGCTCGCCGGTCAGGTTCGACGCGAACCAGTTGTCGATCGGCGCGCCCGACAGGAACGCCGAACCGCCCTCGTCCAGCGCCTTCTCCTGGAAGCCTACACCGCGCGGCGTATGGCACGATCCGCAGTGCCCGAGCCCCTGCACGAGATACGCGCCGCGGTTCCACATCGCGTCCTTGGCCGGCTTGTCGGCATAAGGCGTCGTATCGAGGAACACCATGTTCCACAACGCGAGCGGCCAGCGCATGTTGAGCGGCCACGGGATGTCGGACGCCCGGTTCGCCTGCTTCACCGGCTCGACGCCGTGCATGAGGTACGCGTACAGCGCCTTCACGTCGTCGTCCTTCAGCTTCGCGTACGACGGATACGGCATCGCCGGATACAGGTTGTGGCCGTCCTTCGCGACGCCCTTGCGCAACGCGTTCGCAAAATCGGCTTCCGTATAGCCGCCGATGCCCGTGTCCGGGTCGGGCGTGATGTTGGTCGTGTAGATCGCGCCCATCGGCGTGACCATCTTCAGGCCGCCGGCGAACGGCGTGCCGCGCGGCGCGGTGTGGCACGCGACGCAATCGCCGGCCTTCGCAAGATACGCGCCGCGTGCGACCAGCGCGCTGTCGGCGGCGGCCGCTTGCGCGGCGTGCGCCGTCGTGCCGGCCATCAGTGCGGACAGCGCGATCAACGACGTGCCGAACGTGCGAGCGGCGCGATTCAGGCGGTTCGGACGATTCGAGGTGAGGTTTCGCATGGTTCGTGTCCTCCCCTCAAGCCGTCTTCAGCTGGTTGCCGACCGGCAGCTTGCGCAGCCGCGTGCCGGTCGCCGCGAAGATCGCGTTCGACACGGCAGCCGCGGTCGCCGCGGTGCCCGGCTCGCCGATTCCGCCCGGCGCCTCGGCGCTTTTGACGAGATGAACCTCGATCGGCGGCGTCTCGTTGATGCGCATCACCCGGTAGTCGGTGAAGTTGCTCTGCACGACGCGGCCGTCCTCGATCGTGATCTCGCCATACAGCGCGCCCGTGATCCCGAAGATGATGCCGCCCTGCACCTGCGCCTCGATCGTGCTCGGATTCACGGCCATCCCGCAGTCGACCGCGCACACGGCACGCTTGACCTGCACTTCGCCGCCTTCCACCGCGACGTCGATGACGATCGAGAAGAAGCTGCCGAACGCGTGCATCACCGATACGCCGCGCCCTTGCCCCTTCGGCAGCGGCGTGCCCCAGCCGGCCGCCTTCGTCGCGACGTCGAGCACATTGCGCGCACGCGGCGTCTTGTCGAGCAGCGCGCGGCGGTACTGGACGGGATCGGTCTTGGCCTGCGCCGCGAGTTCGTCGATGAAGCTCTCGACGACGAACGTGCTGCGGGTCGGCCCGACGCCGCGCCAGAACGCGGTCGGCACGTGGCGCGGTTCCTGGCGCACGTAGTCGATCAACTGGTTCGGCAGGTCGTACGGCAGGTCGTTGGCAACCTCGACCGCGTCGGGATCGACGCCGTCCTTGAAGGCCGGCGGTGCGAAGCGCGCGAGGATCGACGAACCGACGATCCGGTGCTGCCATGCGACCGGCTTGCCGTTCGCGTCGAGGCCGGCCGAGATCCGGTCGTAGTAGTACGGGCGATACATGTCGTGCTGGATGTCTTCCTCGCGCGTCCACACGACCTTCACCGGCGCGTTGACCTGCTTCGCGATCTTCACGGCCTGGCCGATCATGTCCGTTTCGAGCCGTCGGCCGAAACCGCCGCCGAGCAGGTGGTTGTGCACGACGATCCGGTCGGGCGCGAGACCCGTGAGCTTCTGCACGGTGTCGACCGCCCGCGTCGGCACCTGCGTGCCGACCCAGATCTCGCAGCCGTCGCCGCGCACGTGCACCGTGCAGTTCACCGGCTCCATCGTTGCGTGCGCAAGGAGCGGCTGTTCGTAGACGGCATCGATGCGCGTCTTCGCGTTCGCGAACGCGCGGCCGACGTCGCCGTCCTTGCGCGCGACCGCGCCCTTCCCGTTCGCGGCGGCCTGCGCGAGATCGGCGACGATGTCCTTCGTCGACACCTTCGCGCCCGCGCCTTCGTTCCACTTCACGACGAGCGCCGACGCGCCGCGCTTCGCGGCCCACGTGTGATCGCCGACCACCGCGACCGCGTTGTCCGCGCGCACCACCTGGCGCACGCCGGGGATCTTTTTCGCGGCCGTGTCGTCGACGCTCGCGACCGTGCCGCCGAACACCGGGCTGTTCACGATCACCGCATACAGCATGCCGGGCACGCGCACGTCGAGCCCGAACTGCGCGGTGCCGTCGACCTTCTCCGGCGAGTCGAGCCGCTTCACCGGCTTGCCGATCAGCTTGAAATCGGCCGGCTGCTTCAGTGCGACGTCCTTCGGCACCGGCAGCTTCGACGCAGCGTCCGCGAGCTGGCCGTACGATGCGCGCCGGCCGCTCGGCGTGTGCTGCACTTCGCCGTTCGCCGCCCGGCAGGTGGCCGGATCCACGTTCCATTGCTTCGCCGCCGCCGAAACCAGCAGCGTGCGCGCGGTCGCGCCCGCGCGGCGCAGCGGTTCCCACGCGTAGCGCACCGACGTCGAGCCGCCGGTCAGCTGGCCGCCGAGCAGCGGATCGAGGAACAGCTTCTCGTTCGGGGGCGCATGGTCGAGCGTGACGTTCGACAGCGGCACCTCGAGTTCCTCGGCGATCAGCATCGGCAGCGCCGTGTAGACGCCCTGGCCCATTTCGACCTTCGGCATCACCAGCGTGACCTTGCCGGCGCGGTCGATCTGCACGAACGCGTTCGGCGCGAATACGCCGGCGCGCGCGCTTTCGTCCGCATCGCCGCCGATCACCGAGCGGCGTGCATCATCGCCCGCCGCCGGCATGCTGAAGCCGAGCAGCAGGCCGCCGCCCGCCGCCGCGCCGAGCGACATGCCCGCCTTGAGAAACGAACGGCGCGACACGCCCGCGCCGGCCCGACCTGCTTCGATCAGTCCTCGCGACATGTCAGCCTCCGCAGAGCCGCCTCAACGAGGCTGACCGCCCCCTCGCGGGGCAGCGAACAAAGTGAGCGTGGTGGCTGTTTCATCTCATGCCCCCTTCGCGGCGTGTTTGACCGCCGCGCGAATCCGGTTGTAGGTACCACAGCGGCAGATGTTGCCGGCCATCGCCGCGTCGATGTCGGCGTCGCTCGGGTTCGGGTTCGATGCGATCAGCGCGGTGGCCGCCATCACCTGCCCGGACTGGCAGTAGCCGCACTGGACGACGTCGAGCTCGCGCCATGCCTGCTGGACCTTCTGCCCGGCCGGCGTCGCGCCGACGGCTTCGATCGTCGTGATCCTGCGGCCCGCGACGGCCGCGACCGGCAGCACGCACGCGCGTGCGGCGACACCATCGAGATGCACGGTGCACGCGCCGCATTGCGCGATCCCGCAGCCGAATTTCGTGCCGGTCAGGCCGACGACGTCGCGCAGGACCCACAGCAGGGGCATGTCGTCGGGGGCGTCGACCGTGCGGTTCTCGCCGTTGATGTTGAGGGTGACCATTCAGCCTCCGGGGCGGTGTATTGGGGAAGCGGCGCGAACGATGCGCTGCGCCGCGTTGTCGTTGTCATCGCCGTTGCGTCATGCGTGACGGCTGCCGCACGGTCCCGGGCGAGAACGGGCCGTGACGGGGGTACCGCGTCGTTACTCGGCCACGTCGATGCCCGACAGCACCTTGATGACGGGCGGCGCCGCGAACCAGTCGGCCGACTTCACGCGAAATTCCGTGAAATGCGGGCTGGCGAGGTGCGCGTCGAACGCGGCCTGGTCGTCGTAGATCTCGTACAGGTGCAGGTTCGGCGAACCGTCCTGCTCGCGGAACAGGTCGTAGCGCCGGTTGCCCGGCTCGACGCGCGTCTTGGCGACCATGCTGCGCAATTCGGCCTCGGCGGCCTGCGCGTGTTCGGGTTTCAGGAACAGGGAAGCAATCACGTGAAGCGCCATCTTTGTCACTCCTTTCGAAACGGAATCGAGCATGCCACAAGCCGGCGTCTCGCGACGCCAGCGTGCAATCGTCGTGTGTCGTCTTGCGCCGGTGTCAGGCCAGTTCGTCCGGACCCACGCGCACGACGACCTTGCCGAAATTCTTGCCGGCGAGCAAGCCGATCAGCGCGTTCGGCGCATCGGCGAGATCGGGGATGACATCCTCGAGCGCCTTCACCTTGCCCTGCGCGAGCCACTCGCTCATCTCCGTCAGGAACTGCGCGTAGCCCGTCGCGTAATGATCGAAAATGATGAAGCCCTGCATCCGGATGCGCTTGCGCAGGATCGTCCCCATCAGCAGCGGCAGGCGATCGGGGCCGGCCGGCAACGCGGTGTCGTTGTAATGGGCGATCAGTCCGCACACCGGCACGCGCGCATGCTCGTTGAGCAGCGGCCACACCGCATCGAACACGGCGCCGCCGACGTTCTCGAAATAGACGTCGATGCCCTTCGGACAGGCTTCCTTCAGCCGGGCGGCGAATTGCGGATCGCGGTGGTCGACGCAATCGTCGAAGCCAAGCGTGCCCTTCACGTACGCGACCTTGTCGGCGCCGCCCGCGACGCCGATCACGCGGCAGCCCTTCAGCTTCGCGATCTGGCCGACCACCGCACCGACCGCCCCGCTCGCGGCGGCGACGACCACGGTTTCGCCGGCCTTCGGCTCGCCGATCTTCAGCAGCCCGGTGTACGCGGTGAACCCCGGCATGCCGAGCACGCCGAGCGCGTGCGACGGATGCGCGAAGTCGCGGCCGAGCGGAATGAGACCGCTGCCGTCCGACAGCGAATAGTCCTGCCAGCCGCCGCGCGCGACGACCAGGTCGCCTTCGCGATACGCGGGCAGGTTCGACGCCACGACACGGCTGACCGTGCCGCCGACCATCACGTCGCCGAGCTCGACCGGCGGCGCATACGACGGCGCGTCGCTCATCCGGCCGCGCATGTACGGGTCAAGCGACAGCCAGATCGTGCGCAGCAGCACCTGGCCGGCACCGGGCACCGGTACGTCGCCGGTTTCGAGACGAAAGTCGTTCGGGGTGGGCGCGCCGACCGGGCGCGCATTCAGAATGATTCTGCGGTTTGCTGCCTTGCCTTGCGGCATGGGAACCTCCGTCAACAGGAAGGGACGTGCACGGGCACGATTGGATCAACGTTGGACAACCGTGATGCGCGAGGCTGCGGCGTTGCCGGCGAATCGGCCGGCGGCGGGGCCGCCGCCTCGCGGGTAAACCAATGTGACTTCAGCGTAAGTAGACCAGTCGTCTAGCGCTCACGCAAAAAACAAGGCGCGCCTGCGCGCGCCCACATTACGACTGCACTCCGTCAGGCTCGAAGGACGGCAGGTTCAGCATCCGCCGTGTTTCGAGCATCGCGCGTTCGAGCGGTTTGCGGTCGCGGTGAATCTTCTCCAGCAGCGTCGCGCCCAGCCACAGCTCGTAAAGGATCGCGGCCGTATGCGCCGGATCGTCGACACCGCTCAGCGAACCGTCGGCCAACCCGGCCTCGATCCCGCCCGCGAGCCGCTCGATGATCTGGCTGGTGCCGCGCCGCAGGACCGCGCGCATCGCCTCCGACAGATCGGACACTTCCGCACCGAGCTTCACCGCGAGGCACTTGCCTTCCGGATCGTCCGCGCACTGCGTGCGCAGCCAGTTGCCCCAGTACGTCATCAGGCGCTGCGCGCCCGTGCCGGCCGGGTGCTTGAGCAGGTTGTCGAGGTGCTCAAGATAGCCTTCGAAATACGATTCGAGCAGCGCCTCGCCGAACGCCTCCTTCGAGCCGAAGTAATGGTAGAACGAGCCCTTCGGGATGCCCGCCGCGGCGAGAATCTCGTTCAGACCGACCGCCGAAAACCCCTTGTGGAGCATGATCGGCTTCGCGATATTCAGGATGTGCTGGCGGACTTCCGCGCCTGAAGATGCATTCATGATGGCGTATCTTAGCAACGATTAGACCGGTCGTCTAGTAACGTCGAGCCGGCAAGTTGAGCGGCACTTTACCCGAATCGCACCGCGTCGCGGACACGTCGTCGCCGCACCGTGGCGCCCACGTCACGCGGGTTTCGGGACGCGCTTCCTCGCGACCGGTTTCGCCGCACGCAGGGTGCCGCCCGCCGGTCGACCCGGCGCCCGGCGCGCGGGGGGACGTGACGCGCGTTCGGCACGCAATGCGTCGAGTTCGCCGACGTACGCGGCATTGGCCGCGCGGGCCCCGTCGAGCTGACCTTCGAGCATGCCGCAGCGGTGTTGCGTGTCGGCCAGTTGCGCCTGCAGTGCCGCGAGATCCTTGCGGTGCTGCGTATCGCGCTGTTCGGCACGAGCCGTGGCCGCGTCGAATTCCTTCTGAACGCGTGCGGCCGCGAGCCGTTCGCGGTCGATCTCCTGAAGCGCTCGCTTCTCCGCTGCACGCAAGCGTTCCTCGGCCCGGCCCGCGTCGTCGCGCAGCCGGTCGAGTTGCGACGTGAAATCGGCACGCGCCTGCGCCAGCGCGCGATCGGCGTCCGCGTTGTCGGACTTCAGCCGCTCGATTTCCGCTTGCAGCGCACGGCGCGATGCTTCGTCGGCCGCCCTCGCCTGCTCGAGTTCCTGGATGCGCACCTGGGCCGCCAGCAACGCGCTCGTGCGGTGCTCCAGCGCGGTTTCGGTACGGGACAGGTCGGCTTGCAATGCCGCGACCTCCGCTTTCGCCGCGGCCCGCTCGGCTTCGACTTCGGCGCGCAGTGCATCGAGCGCTGCGGCGGCATCGGCACTCGAGCGGCGCCACAACGCGGCGACGAGCTCGCCCGCTGCCGCCTGCAGATCGGCCGGCAAATCCGGATGCTCGATGCGCACCCGGCTCTTTTCCCGCAACTCGGCCCAGAACTCGCCGAGCACCGCCGTCGGCGTGCTCATGCTGCCCTTGCGCACGAGCTGGTAAAGGCGGTTCGCGGTGGGCGTGACGCCGAAACGGAAGAACATCAACGCGCAGACCTCGCGATACAGCTCGCGGGTCTTCGGGAAATCGGCTCTCAGGCGGTCGATTTCGGCGATCAGGCGGGATTCGTCGGCAACGAGGTCGGACATGACGGTTTGAGTCGGTAGTTTCGTTAATAATATAACGTAAACCGTTAAATATCCAATTGCGACACCTCTGTTGTTTGACATTATTTCTATAATGTTGAAATGAGCGAGGCGTGTGGCGTGTGGAATCGAAGCAGATCGTTTGCACGATTTTGTAATCGCCAGACCAAAGAGCCGCCAATTACCGTTAGTGGGGAGAGATACAAAACCCTGCGACCAAACGGCTAGTACGGTGCTCGCCCGGTGGCGTCACGCGCGCTGCTTCATCAGCCCTGCCAGAAGTGTCAGTGCTTCTGTCAGATCGTCGAACGACGGGCCGCCGAGGCAAAGTCGAATTCCGCTCGCCCGATCCTCCGGGTTCACCATCATGGATTCCGGAGGGGTCACCTTGATACGCATCGCTGCTGCGACGGATGCGACACGATTGGCAGCGTCACGCTCCATCGGCAGCCACGCATTGTAGGCGCCGGGATGCGAGACCACTTCGCTCGCGCCGAGCAGAGAGATGGCCAGATTGGATCGACGCCGCGCCTCATGGTGCAGGTCCCGCTGGATCGAGGAGATGACGTCGGTGGCCAGCCACTCCTCAACCACTGCGCAAGAGAGCGCCGACGGCGCCATTGGCAGGTCGCGCAGCGCGTCTTCCGCTGCGTCGTTGAGTCCGGCCGGCAGCGCGAGCACGCCGATCTGCAAACCGGGGCCGAGCGATTTGGACAGCCCGTTCACATGCAAGGTGATCTCGGGCGCCAACGCCGCAAGCGGTGGCGAAGCCGGCTCTGCCGACGCATAGACGCCGTCCTCGATGATCCACGCGCCCGCCCGGCGGCAAATATCCACGATGGCCTGCCTTCGTTCCGTGCCCATCGTTGCGGTGGTCGGGTTGTGCAGCGTCGGCGTGAGATAGACCGCCTTGCTGCCGGTCGATGCGATGCCGTCGAGTGCGTCCGCCAGTGCCCCCGGCGCCATCCCCTGCGCGTCGGTCTCGACGCCCTGCATCCGATATCCGTTGCGCCGAGCCAGCGCGATCGCGCCAGGATAGGTGATCCGCTCGGTCAGAAGCAGCCCCTGCGAGCCACAGGCAAGATCGAAGGCCAACGATAGCGCCTGACGGGCGCCGCTCGTTAGCACCAGATGCGTCGGTTCCACCATCAGGCCCAGCGTTTCGAGCCAGCGAGCCAGCACACGTCGGTGCTCCATATGTCCGGCGGGCGGGGCATAGAGATTGAGATGGTCCGCATCGATCTTGCGTGCGATCCCCGTCAACGTTCGCGCCAGCAAGCGCGCGTCGAGCATGGCTGGCGGCACATTGGACGAAAGGTCGATCTGGCGATCGTGATGCGCCTGGCGGATCGCCACGAAAGTTCCTCGGCCCTTGATGCTGCGCGTCAGGCCTCGCCGTTCAAGCGAGGCATAGGCTTTCGTCACCGTGCCAAGGCCAATCCCCAGTTTCAACGCGAGATCGCGGTGAGCGGGCAGACGGTCGCCTCCCGTCAGCCGCCCCTCGATGATGTCGTCAGCCAGGGCGAGGACCAACCGCTCGGCGGTATTCGCGTCGATGTCGGCAAGTCGTGGTGACCAAGGGGATTGCAGAAGCATGTTCGCCGCCCAAATATTAGTGTCACGTGACACTATTTATGAAAGCAACAAGCGTAACATGCGCGATGTGATGGGATGAGGTCATGCATTTCTGGAGGCGCCTGATCGCCATGACAGGCGTGTGGAGAGTCGAATGTTGAGCCATGTAACTGTTGGGGCGCGTGATCTTGGGCGGGCAGGCCGTTTCTATGATGCGCTGCTCGCACCGCTCGGACTGAAGCGTCGCGTCGTCACGTCCGATGGCGGGCCTCCGGCGCTTTGCTGGGTAACCGGTCAATCGCCGCTGCCGCGCTTCTATGTCTACATCCCGTACGACGGTGAGCCGGCGACCATCAGCAACGGCAGCATGGTCGCCTTTCTGGCCCCCTCGCAAGAAGCCGTGAACACGGCCTACGCGAACGGTCTCGCGCACGGCGGGACGGACGACGGTGCACCCGGGTTACGCCCCCACTACGGTAACGGCTACTTCGGCGCGTATCTGCGCGACCCCGACGGGAACAAGGTCCATATCGTTCATCGCGGAGACCTCCAGCCGTAACGCTGGAGACGCCCCGCATCTTTGGAGAAACTCGAATGATCGCCAGTCAGATCGCACTCGCCTACGGCACCTATCTGATCGCCACCGCCAGCCCCGGACCGAGCAACATGGCGATCATGGGAACAGCGATGCGCGACGGCCGTCTGCCGGCCCTCGTTCTGGCTGCCGGCGTCATCACGGGCTCACTCTTCTGGGCGATCCTGGCGGCGACCGGCGTTTCCGCCGTGCTGGCCGCCTATGCCGAGGCGCTTTTCGTCATCAAGATGGTTGGGGGTGTCTATCTGCTCTACCTGGCGTTCCGCACGGGCAGATCGGCGCTGAAACCGGGCTCCGGCTTCGCGAAGATGGAACCAGGACGCTCGACACCTCGCTATCGGCGGCTCTACCGCCAGGGCATTCTCATGCATATCGGGAACCCGAAGGCGGTTCTGGCCTGGATGGCAATCATGTCCCTTGGGCTTCATGAGCACGCCCCCGGCGGCACCTTGCCGGCGATCATCGGTGGTTGCGCGTTCCTCGGCGTCATCGTGTTCGGTGGTTATGCGGTCCTCTTCTCGACCGCTCGGATGATCGCCCTGTATACCCGTCTCCGGCGCTGGATCGAAGGCACGCTATCCGCGGTGTTCGCCGTTGCGGGAGTCAATCTGCTTGCCTGGCAACGTTGATATCCCGGCTTGTCGGCGCCATCACGAACTGACCTGAATTGAAAGAGCGATGTCATGACCTTTGCGATCCATATGATCGATGTCTTCGGCGCCGGGCCGCTTTCGGGCAATCCGCTGGCGGTCGTCATCGGTGCCGATGCCCTGGCAACGGACGACATGCAGCGGCTGACGCGATGGTTCAACCTGTCCGAGACCGCTTTTCTCTTGCCACCCACGCATCCTGAGGCGGACTACCGGGTCAGGATCTTCACGCTGGACAGGGAGATGCCTTTTGCCGGGCACCCGACGCTCGGCAGCTGTCATGCGTGGCTCTCGACGGGCCGCGTGCCGAAGAGCGAAGCGGAAATCGTCCAGGAATGCGGAGCCGGGCTGGTTCCGATCCGACGCAATCACGAGCGGCTTTCCTTCGCCGCCCCGCCGCTGATCCGCTCCGGCGCGCCGACACAGGATGAATTGGACCAGGCCCGGCGACTGCTGGGGATCGAATCCGGCGATGTCCTTGATGCCGCCTGGATCGACAACGGTCCCGGATGGCTGGGCATCAGGCTGGTATCGGCGGAAACGGTGCTCGCCCTCAATCCGCTCCGCGGTTGGCCCGGCCGGATCGATGTCGGCGTTATCGGCCCTCATGCAACAGGCGGCAACGCGGCCTTCGAGGTTCGCGCCTTCTTCAGCGACCATCTGGGCACCGTCGTCGAAGACCCGGTCACTGGAAGCCTCAATGCTTCAATGGCGCAGTGGCTGTTCGCGACAGGTGTGGTTGACGACGACTATGTCGCCGCCCAGGGGACACGCCTCGGCCGCCATGGCCGCATTCATTTGACCCGCGACGAGGCTGGTCATATCTGGGTTGGCGGCAAGACCCGCACGCATGTCGAAGGCCGGCTCCGCGGCCTTTGAAAAGGCAAACGAGAAAGCGGCAACCGGATGTACGGGCGAGCCTCTTTTGCATGATGCCTCCATCGCCGAGCGTCACGTGCCCCGTCGACTGTTGTCGCTGGCTCGCCAGAGGAATGCGGCCGACTCCGACGGATCGACATCGGCCTCTACTTATCCCAGCGGCACCACGCTCCCGAGCAGGATTCGCACGAGTGTCGCCTGGCGCGTCACGCCCGTCTTCGAGAAGATCGCGCGCAGGTGCGTGCGCGCCGTGTTCTTGCTGATCCCCGATTCCTCCGCCGCCTCCTCGAGCGTCAGCCCGTTCGTCAGCAGCAGCGCGAGCGACGTCTCGGCGGGCGTCAGGTCGAACAGCTTGCGGATGATTTCCTGCGCGCCTTGCGGCTTGCGGTCGGGGTCGCGCAGGAACAGCGTGACGGCCGGCCGGCGCTTGTTGTCCTCCGACCAGTCGGACAGCAGCACGGTGCGCACCAGCAGCCCGAGGCGCGGCTTGTCGAAGCCGCGCGTGATCGGCATCGCCTCGACGATCGCCGCGGCCGTGCCGTGGTGCCCCATCACCGCGTGGCGGATCAGCCGCTTGAGCGTGCGGTTCTCCTGCGCATCGGTCGCCTCGATCGTGCCGCGCGCAATCGTCAGACCGTTGTTCTGCTTCAGGATCTCGTCGGCGACGCCGTTCATGTCGATGATCGTGCCGTTCTCGTCGAGCGTGATCGTGCCGATCTGCATCCGGTTGATCGCGTTGGCATAGATCGACCGCTCGACCTCGGCCGTGTCGAGCCGCGAATGCAGTTCGACCGCCCGCTTCAGGTGCGGCAGCAGCAGCGCGCAGATCGCCTTGTCGCGCGCGGAGAACTGCTTCGACGCATGATTGCGGCACACGCGGAACCGGCACTCGACGCCCGACGGCGTGCGCAGGTCCGCGCCGAGAATGTAGCGCACGTCCTGCGGCTTCAGGAACTGCTTGTACAGTTCGCTCGACCGCCAGCCCGTATCGCCGAACACGTCGTCGACCGTGACCACGCGATCGGCCGGCAGGCCGACGAACGGGTCGAGCGAATAGTAGTAGTTGTTGTACGACGCCTCGCCGTCCCCCGGCACGACCGGGCCGAACTCCGATGCATGCACGGACAGCGGCGCGCGACGGTCGCTCGCGGCCGCGCGCAGGATCAGCGTCACGTAGCTGGCCTGCAGCAGCCGGCGAACCATCTCGAGCGCGCCCGCCCACGGCGGCGTTTCCATCGGCCCCTGGTAGATGCGCGCCATCAGCTCGCTGAAATCAGCGACGCCGATGTCGGCCTCCTCGCTCGTTGACTGGCTCTCTTGCGGGGCCCATCTCGTCTCCATCAGCACGCTCCATCCTCCATGCAACTTGTGTTCGGTGCGATTCATCCGCGCCGCCATGATTAAGACGTGTCTTAATTCCGGCGTCATCGGGACATTCACTGAATGGTGAGCTTTGGCCATCCGGACGTGCGAACCATCGTCCAATCGGATGATGTGGCGCCCTGCCCGCTGCGCTGGAATGCCCGTCAGGCCGTGCCGGCAAGCATCCGGCGCGGGCTCAGGGAAAACCGCGATGCGGGTTTACCTGATTCAGACCGCATCCGATTCAGACAGGAGTTCCAATGCCGCTCGACCCTCAGGCGCAGGCGCTGCTCGCCGCGCTCGCCCAAGTGCCCCCGATCGATTTCGATCGACTGACCGTGCCCGCGTACCGTGCGAGCCTCGCCGGAGGCAGCGCGTTCGCGCCCGGCGACGCGATTGCCGCCGAAGAGGACTGGCAGATCCCGGCGCCGGGTCGTCAGTTATCCGCACGACTGTATCGGCCCGATGCCAACGGGCCGTTGCCGCTGACCGTGTTTTTCCACGGTGGCGGCTTCGTCGCGTGCGGGATCGATTCGCACGCGAACCTGTGCCGCAGTCTTGCCAGGCGGGCGCGCACGCTCGTGCTGTCGGTCGATTACCGGCTCGCGCCCGAAGCGCGCTTCCCGGCAGCCGCGCAGGACGCTTGCGACGCGGTGCGCTGGGCCGCCGCCGGTGCGCGCGATCTCGGCGCGCGCGCCGGGGCGATCGCCGTGGCCGGCGACAGCGCGGGCGGCAACCTGGCCGCGGTCGCCGCGCTGCAGTTGCGCGGCTCGGGCATCGCGATCGCGCACCAGTTGCTGCTGTATCCGGTCGTCGATTGTGCGACCGAGCATCCGTCGTACGAATCGCTCGGCGAAGGCTATTTCCTGACGGCGGACGCGATGCGCTGGTTCAAGCGCCAGTATTTCGGCGACGGCGCCGACCGCGCATCGCCGCTCGCGAGCCCGCTCGCCGTGGCGGACCTGTCGGGCGCGGCGCCGGCCACCATCGTCAGCGCGGAATTCGATCCGTTGCGCGACGAGGCCGAAGCGTACGCACTGCGCCTCGCGCAGGCCGGCACGCCGGTCTCGCTCGTGCGTTGGCCGGGGCAGCTGCACGGCTTCGCGAGCATGCTCGGCGCAATCGACGCGGCCGATCGCGTGCTGACCTTCGGCGCCGACGCGCTGCGCCGCGCCTTCGACGCGACGGAGGCGCAATGACGCTCGCCAGTACGCGGGAAATCGTCGACGAGCTGCGTGCGGGACGGATGGTCCTGCTCGTCGACGAGGAGGACCGCGAAAACGAAGGCGACCTCGTGATCGCGGCCGATCACGTGACGCCCGACGCGATCAACTTCATGGCGCGCTTCGGGCGCGGGCTGATCTGCCTGACGCTGACTGCGGAGCGCTGCGAGCAACTGCGTCTGCCGCCGATGGCCGATCGCAACGGCACGCCATTCGGTACCGCGTTCACCGTCAGCATCGAGGCGGCCGAAGGCGTGACGACCGGCATTTCGGCAGCCGATCGCGCGCGAACGATCCGCGCGGCGGTGCGCGCGGGCGCGCGTCCCGACGATCTCGTGCAGCCCGGCCACGTGTTTCCGATCGCCGCGCGCCCGGGCGGCGTGCTGGTGCGCGCGGGACACACTGAGGCCGGCTGCGATCTCGCGGCGCTCGCCGGGCTCACGCCCGCGTCGGTGATCTGCGAGGTGATGAACGACGACGGCACGATGGCGCGGCTGCCCGAGCTGCGGACGTTCGCCGCGCATCACGGGCTGAAGATCGGCACGATCGCGGACCTGATCCATTACCGCCGCGAGCACGAGTCGCTCGTCGAACGTGTCGGCGAACGGCCGCTGCATACGCCGTGGGGCCGGTTCCGCGCGATCGAGTATCGCGACACCGTGCACGGTGCGCCGCATCTTGCGCTGGTGCGCGGCGAGCCCGATCCGTCGACACCCGTGCTGACGCGCGTGCACGAATGCCATTCGCTGCTCGACCTGCTCGACGCGGAACCGTCCGCGCATTCGTGGCCGCTGCACGCGGCGCTGCAGCGGATCGATGCGGCCGGTTGCGGCGTCGCGGTGCTGCTCGACTGCGACATGCGCGGCGACGCGATGCGAACGCCGGCTGGCCACGCGCGCCGTGACGGCCGCGTGACGGGAATCGGCTCGCAGATCCTGCGCGAGCTCGGCGTGCGGCGGCTGAACGTGCTGTCGAGTCCGTTCCGGCTGCCGGCGCTGTCGGGGCACGACCTGGAAATCATGGCGTTCATCCCGCTCGGCGACGACGATCCGGAAAGCGCGGGCGCCGCCGATGCGAGCCCGCTGCGGGCGGCGTGATGATGCCGGGCTGACGGGCGCGTGCCGCGCGTCCTGGCGCGGCCCCAAGGGTTTCGCTTGACAGGCTGTCGTTTGTTTTTATGAAATACAGTCTCGGGTTTGTATTTTGACGATACATGCCATAGACTGTATTTTTCGATTACAAACGATCGCCTGTCATTGCGCGGAGAGCCCATGGCATTCCCTGTCCAGACCTTGAGCCAGTTGCGCCCGATCCTCGTCGGCTTCCGGAAGTCGGCGGGGTTCACGCAGGCGCAGCTCGCTGCCCGCCTCGGCGTGACGCAACAGTCGTACGCGCAGCTCGAAGCCAATCCGTCCGCGGTCAGTATCGAACGTCTTTTCAAGGTGCTGAACGTGCTCGGCGTTCGCCTGGCGCTCGAGCCGGGCACGCCGGACGACGCAGCGGCGCCCGCTGGCACCGCGCCGGCGCCCAAGCGCACGCCGGCCGCGCGCGGTCGCTCGTCCGGTTCGCCCGGTTCGTCCGAGCTGCCGGCTCGCCCGCCGGCCGCTGCGAAGGCCCCATCCGCCGCCACGCGGAAACGGCCCGCCGCCGCCACGCCCGGCAAGCCTCGGGGCACCACGCGGGAGGACTGGTGACGATGGCCCGCCGCCCCCGCCACGACCGCCTCGACCTGTGGATGAACGGCATCCCGGTCGGCTACTGGGAAGTCCGGCGCGGCGTCGAGCGCCTCGTCTACCTGCCGGCGTGGGTCGACGATCCGCAAGGCCGTCCGCTGTCGCTGTCGCTGCCGTTCACGCCGGGCAATCAGCCGCACCAGGGCGCGATCGTCGCCGACTACTTCGACAACCTGCTGCCGGACAGCCAGCCGATCCGCCGCCGCATCGCGCAGCGCTACCGGCTCGGGTCGACGGCGCCGTTCGAACTGCTCGCGTCGATCGGCCGCGATTGCGTCGGGGCGCTGCAGTTGTTGCCCCCGGACGAAGCACCGGTCGACCTCGAATCGATCGACGGCACCGCGCTCGACGATACGGCCGTGGCCGACGTGCTGCGCCACGCGACCGCCGCGCCGCTGCCCGGCCACGCGGAGCCGGACGGCGAGCTGCGCCTGTCGATCGCCGGCGCGCAGGAAAAAACCGCGTTATTGCGCGACGGCGATCGCTGGCTGCTGCCGGCGGGCAGCACGCCGACCACGCATATCTTCAAGCTGCCGCTGGGGCGCGTCGGGAACATGCAGGCCGACATGCGCACGTCGGTCGAGAACGAATGGCTGTGTTCGAAGATCGTCGCCGCGTACGGCCTGCCGGTCGCCGCGTGCGACATCGGCCGGTTCGACGACCAGAAGGCGCTGATCGTCGAGCGTTTCGACCGCCGTCCGTCCCGCGACGGCACCTGGATCCTGCGGTTGCCGCAGGAGGACATGTGCCAGGCGACCGGCACGCCGTCGGGCGCCAAATACGAATCCGACGGCGGCCCCGGCATCGCGACGATCATGGGCATCCTCGCGAATTCAGCCGAGGCCGCGCGGGACCGGGCGAACTTCTTCGTCACGCAGCTCGTGTTCTGGGTGCTCGCGGCCATCGACGGCCACGCGAAGAATTTCAGCATCGCGCACCTGCCCGGCAACACGTATCGCAGCACGCCGCTGTACGACGTGCTGTCCGCGCATCCGATCATCGGCACGCGCCGCAACCAACTGCCGCCGCGGCGCGCCCGGCTCGCGATGGCCGTGTGCGGGAAGAATCGCCATTACGTGATCGGCGACATCCAGCCGCGTCACTGGATCGCGCAAGGCGCGCGTGTCGGTCTGACCGAAGACGTCGTACGCGCGGCCATGGCCGATGTGGCGGCACGCACCGAACCGGTAATCGCCGGCGTCGCGTCGCGCATTCCGGCGGATTTCCCGTCAGACGTGGCCGATGCGATCTTCGACGGGATGCGCCGCCAGGCGCGCAAGCTGGGCGCGGCCGACTAGGCGGTGCGGGCGGCGGGCGGCGGGCGGCGGGCGGCGGGCGGCGGGCGGCGGATCATCCACGTGGACGATGCGATCCGGCGTCGGCTCCGCACAATGGTCGCCATCCCCATTCCGACGCACGCCCGACATGGAACCTGCCGCCCTCGATACTGCGTTCAGCCCGCTGCAGATCGGCCCGCTGACGCTGCGCAACCGCTTGATCAAATCCGCGACCAACGAAGGGATGACGCCGAACGGCGTGCCGTCGCGTGCGCTCGTCGGGTTTCATGAACGCATCGCCGCGGGCGGCGCCGCGCTGACGACGGTCGCGTACTGCGCGGTCAGCGACGACGGCCGCACGTTCGTCGACCAGGCGCGGCTCGATGCGCCCACGGTCCGGCAATTCCGCGCGCTGACCGACGCGGTGCATCGCCACGGCGCGGCGGCGTCCGCGCAGATCACCCACGGCGGCTGCTTCACGTTCCTGCCGTCGCTGTCGACGAAACGTCCGTTGAGTGCGTCGGGCGGGTTCAACAAGGTCGGCGTGATGAGCGGGCGCTTCCTGAAGCAGGCGATGACGCGCGACCAGATGACCGTCATCGCCGACGAATTCGCACGCGCGGCGCGCCACGCGCGCGACGCGGGCTTCGACGCGGTCGAGATCCATATGGGTCACGGTTATCTGCTGAGCCAGTTCCTGTCGCCGCTGTACAACCGCCGCCGCGACGCATACGGCGGCGATGCGGCGCGTCGCGCGACGTTCCCCGTCGAGGTGCTGCGCCGCGTGCTCGATGCGGTCGGCCGCGATCTCGCCGTGGTCTGCAAGATCGGCGTGACCGAAGGCGTGCGTGGCGGCGGAACGCCCGACGACGCATCCGAGATCGCACGGCGGCTCGAGGCCGAGGGCGCGCACTTGCTGGTGCTGAGCGGCGGGATGAACGTCGAGTCGGTGTGGCAGCTGTTCGGCAGCCCGCTGCCCGGCGAGGCGCGCGCGAACGCCGACAACGCGATCGTGCGCACCGCGATGGCGCTGCAGAAGCTCACCGAGCCGAAGATGGGCGCGTTTCGGGAGATGTATTTCCTCGAGCATTCGCGGCAGGTGCGAGCGGCCGTCCGGATGCCGCTCGCCTATCTCGGCGGCGTGCGCTCGCGCGAGAACGTCGCGCTGGCGATGCGCGAAGGATTCGACGCGGTGGCGCTCGCCCGCGCGCTCGTGTTCGAGCCGGGTTTCGTGAACGAACTGCGCGACGGCCGCATCGCGCAATCGGGCTGCACGTCATGCAATCGCTGCGTCGTGTCGATGTACACGCCGGGCGGTACCGCATGCGCGCTCAAGGCGCCGAACGATCCGGCGCCGAACCGTGTGCCGGCCGCGGGCGGGTGACGTTACGCGGTCGCTGATTTCTCAGTCGCACTCGCGGCCGTGGCCACTACCGCGACCACGCCCTCTGTCGCTCACCCGGCGTCGCGGGCGCGGGCCAGCGCCGCGAGGTTTCCTTCCCCGAATCCGTGGTGCCCCTGCCGCTGCACGATCTCGAAGAAGATCTCGCCGGGCCGGCGCTTGACGAAGGTCTGGAAGAACAGGCGCGGCACGCCGTCGCTGCCGATTTCGCCGTCGACCAGCACCGCGCGGCGGCGCAGCGCGTCGAGATCGACGCCGTGCCCCGGCAGCCGCGCATCGACTTCGTCGTAATAGCGCGCCGGCGGTTCGATGAATTCGACGCCGTTCGCGCGCAGCGCATCGACGCTCGCCAGGATGTCGTCGGTCGCCAGCGCAACGTGCTGGACGCCTTCGCCCGGATGGTCCGGCAAATACGCGTGCATCAGCTCGGTGCGGCGCGTGCCTTCCTCGTAGACCGGAATCCGCACCGCGCCGCACGGCGACACCATCACGCGCGACTCTTCCGACACATGCCAGTGCGCGTCGATTTCATGGATTTCGCGGAAGTGCAGCAGGTCGTGATAGAAGTCGAGCCACTCGCGCATGCGCCCCGCGCCGACCGTCTGCGTGAAATGGTCGACCTGCTGCAGGCCCGTGCCCGCGCAATCGAGATCGGTATGCGCGGTCGCGATGTCGATCGGCCGGAAATCGATGTCGAAGATCGAGATGTCGCCGACGCCGCCGCGCTGGCCGTCCCGCCCGCGCCAGCGATCGACGAAATAAAGGTGCGAATCGCCGATCCCCTGGATCGCCGGAATCTTCAGCTCGCCGACCCCGATCCGCTCGCCCTCGAACGCCCACGCGCCGAGCTCGATCGCACGCTCGAACGCGCGCCGTGCGCTGGCCACCCGCAGCCCGATCGCGCACACGCCCATCCCGTATTCCTCTGCATAGCGCGCAGCGAACGAATCGGGCTCGGCGTTGATCAGGAACTGCATCTGCCCTTGCCGGTACAGCGTGACGTTCTTGCTGACATGGCGCGCGATCGCCTTGAATCCGAGCTGCTCGAAGCGTTGCGCGAGCGCGTCCGGCACCGGCGCCGCGAACTCGACGAATTCGAGTCCGGCCATCCCGAGCGGATTGGCGGCCGGATCGGCAACGGGCGGCGTATCGCTGGACAGGGGGTGGGAATTGCCGGGCATTACAGTCTCCGGGGGTATGCGGTCGATGGGGATGACGCCCGCGCGTGCGGCATCCCCGGCCGATGGGGTGGCCGGGTGTCCGCCCGATTCGGGCAAGGTTTTGATGGTCCCGATTTTAACCAGATCGTTCACGCCGGCACACCCTGGCCGAACGGGATACGAATGCCTCGCCTAGTGCAAACCCGGGATTCGTTCGATAATCGCACATAAAAGAGCGATAATCGCGCATTTTGTCCGATCGGCCAATTGCCGTCGCGCGGCGCGCGCCCTATTCTCCGTCCACCCATCGACTTCAATGCAGCATCGGACGCGGCGCCGCCACGATTCCACGATGCGCCATGCCAGGAGACTTCGCCATGACCCCAACCTTCGACACCCTCGACGCCGCCGCCGGCGCCCGCGCGCGCAGCCAAGCCCGCAAGGCCGCGATCGGCAGCTTCGTCGGTGCCGTCGTCGACTGGTACGACTTCCTGCTGTACGGGATCGTCGCCGCACTCGTCTTCAATTCCGAATTCTTTCCGAAGGTCAGCCCGACCATGGGCACGCTCGCGGCGTTCGCGACCTTCGGCGTCGGCTTCCTGTTCCGGCCGCTCGGCGGCGTCGTGTTCGGCCATTACGGCGACCGGCTCGGCCGCAAGCGGATGCTCGTGCTGACCGTGATGCTGATGGGGCTGTCGACCGTCGCGATCGGCCTGCTGCCGAGCTTCGCGACGATCGGCTGGTGGGCGCCCGTGCTGCTGGTGCTGATGCGTGCGATCCAGGGCTTCGCGGTCGGTGGCGAATGGGGCGGCGCGGCGCTGATGGCCGTCGAGAGCGCACCGAAGCAGAAAAAGGCGTTCTACAGCAGCGGCGTGCAGGTCGGCTACGGCGTCGGGCTCGTGCTGGCCACGGGGATCGTGTCGATCCTGAGCCATACGCTCGGCGAGGCCGCGTTCAAGTCGTGGGGCTGGCGCCTGCCGTTCGTATTCAGCATCGTGCTGGTGCTGATCGGGCTGTGGGTCCGCAAGAGCATGGACGAGTCGCAGGAATTCGTCGAGAAGGTCGAGCACGGCAATCGCAAGCTGCGCCTGCCGGTGCTGGAGGCGCTGACGCGCCATCCGAAGGCGTTCCTGCTGATCGTCGCGCTGCGGCTCGCCGAACTGTTCACGATGTATATCGTCACCGCGTTCGCGCTCAGCTATTCGACGTCGAACCTCGGCATGTCGCGCGACCTGTTCCTGAACATCGGCCTGCTGGTCGGCGCGGTCAGCTGCGTGACGATCCCGTGCTTCGCATGGCTGGCGGACCGCTTCGGCCTGCGCCGCATCTACCTGATCGGCGCGCTGATCGGCCTCGCGTCGGCGGTGCCGTTCTTCGTCGCGCTGGAATCGCGCTCGATCGCGTGGATCGTGGTCTTCTCGATCCTGCTGGCCAATGCCGCGCACGACATGATCGTGAGCGTCCAGCAGCCGCTCTTCACCGAGTTGTTTGGTGCGGAATACCGCTACAGCGGCGCGGGCGTCGGTTATCAGTTCGCGAGCGTCGTCGGCGGCGGGTTCACGCCGTTCATCGCGGTGGCGCTGGTCAGCCTGGCCGGCGGTTCATGGCACCTGGTCGCCGGCTATCTCGCGGTGGGTTGCCTGATCTCGCTGGTGGTCGCCGCGCGGATGCGGGCGGCGGAGTGAGGAAATGACCGGAGGGCCGGCCGCAATACGCGCCGGCCATTTTCACACCGGCTACTATCCCCGGCGAGCCGGACGGGCCCGGCCCTCGCCCAACGTCAAACACGGTCAATCCCGCGCGCAGAAGCCCTTTTTGCCCTCTGAACATTCCACGTCACCCGCCGACCAATGGCATCATATGGGCCTACGTCAGTCACAGATACGCCCCCATATCATGTCGAATCTCATCGTCCACGGCGGCACTCCGCTGCGCGGGGACATCAAGCCGTCCGCGAACAAGAACGCCGTCCTGCCGATCCTGTGCGCCACCCTGTTGACCGATCAGCCGCTGCGCCTCGTCGGCGTGCCGGACATCACCGACGTGCGCAAGATCCTCGACATCTTCCGCACGCTCGGCAGCGACGTGTCGGTCGACTTCACGACCGGCATTCTCGAACTCCACCATCGCAACACGACGTTCGACCCGGCCGTTCACCGCCTGCCCGAGGCGATGCGCTCGTCGATCATGCTGATTCCGCCGCTGCTCGCACGCTTCGGCGTCGCGCGCCTCGAGAACGACGTGAAGGGCTGCACGCTCGGCGTGCGCGAAATCGATCCGCACGTCGAAGTGTTCGAGCGCTTCGGCGCGCACATCCAGCGCACGCCCGATTCGCTGATCGTCCGTGCCGACGGCCCGCTGACGGCCAACGATCACTGGCTCGACTACGCATCGGTGACGACCACCGAAAACTTCGCGCTGTGCGCGACGGCCGCGGGCGGCACCTCCACGCTGATGAATGCGGCGTCCGAGCCGCACGTGCAGGAGTTCTGCCAGTTCCTCGCGATGATCGGCGTCGCGATCGAAGGCATCGGCACGTCGCGCCTGTGCGTGACGGGCGGCGGCAAGCTCGGCGGCGGCGAATTCCGCTTTGCCGAGGATTTCCACGAAATCGCGACGTTCCTCGCGCTGGGCGCGATCACCGGCGGCGACATCACGGTGCGCAACTCGTCGCCGGAGCATTTCCCGCTGATCGACCGCACGTTCGCGAAGTTCGGCGTGACCGTCACGCACCGCGACGGCTGGTCCCGTGCGGAACGCGACGGCCCGCTGCGCGTGCGCCGGCCGTTCACGCAGAACATCCTGACCAAGGTCGAAGCCGCGCCGTGGCCGTACCTGCCGGTCGACCTGCTGCCGATCTTCATCGCGCTCGGCGTGCGTGCGGAAGGCAGCGCGATGTTCTGGAACAAGGTCTACGACGGCGCGCTCGGCTGGTCCGGCGAACTGTCGAAATTCGGCGCGCACGTGCTGCTGTCCGATCCGCACCGGCTGATCACGTTCGGCGGCCTGCAACTGACGCCGGCGCGCGTCGAGAGCCCGTACATCATCCGTGTCGCGATCGCGCTGCTGATGGTGGCCGCGAGCATCGAAGGCCGCTCGGAAATCATGAACGCGCTGCCGATCCGCCGCGCGCACCCGCATTTCGTCGAAAACCTGCGTTCGGTCGGTGCGAACGTCGAGTGGACGAGCAGCGAGTAATGGCAATCGGGATGCGGCGGGCGTAACAGGCGCGCCGCATCCGCCGCTTTTTGCATTCGACCGGCGGCGCCGACGCGCCGCTGCCCCCTCTTCAGCCATCGGCCGCCGTCGGGTGCGTATCGGCCACGCTCCCGCCTCACTTCCCGTCCCGGCATCGACGTCGTTCGCGTCGACGTGGCAGCATCGATCACACCATTACGGTCACGGCCCCTCGGCCGGGATTGCTCGAGCGCATGAGCTGGATGTCGCCGGCGCCAATGCATTGCATCGCTCGCCGAACGCCAGATTCAGACCTGTCCGATTGCCCAAACACCTGTCGAAGCCATAGGCTGCGTTCCTTCCCAAGCGAATAGCCGCACACACGGCAACTCGCACTTCAACCGGAATGCAAGCGACATGGAACCTCGATTCACACTGATGCAGATGCGCGAAGTCTGGATCGATGCGTATCGCCACGCCGACGTCGAGCAACTCGATTTCGTGGCAAGCCCGCACTTCTTTATCCAGCACGAAAATCGCTTTCGTCCGAAAGCGCAGTTTCTCGCTCGAATGCGCGCCCTGTCGGCCGAACGGGCGACGGTCACACGTCGTGTTGCATACCGGGATGACGCGATACAGATCGCCGAGCACGCGCAATGGGCGACGATATCCGGAACTGGATTCGTCTGGCACGACGGAACGATGGATTCTCGCTTCGATTTTCTGGAGCTGTGGTGCGTGAGCGACACCCGATGGCGGATTGCCGCGCTTTGTCACGAACACACGTGAGCCCGAGAACCTCGCGCTGCCTGACCGCCCGTCGCGACCAGAACGCCGGACGAGCGCGTGCCCGAAACCGCCGGCGCTCAGACAAACGGATTCCGCAATACTGGATCACCCTCCACCCGCAAGCCGTCATGCATATCTTCGGTGTACAGGTACTCGCAGCCCTCGATCGAGGCCGTTGCCACGATGCACGGGCTGCAAGGCCGCACAGCCGGCCGAACGGATAGCGCCGGCTGGCCGCATGTCGCATTGTCCGCCGCGCCGCGCGATAATCGCCCACTCCCGCACGAACACCGCGCACGACGCGCCCCCGACCATGAAAAAGCCCGACCTCGACCGACGCGACTGGATTGCCGGCCTCGAAAAGGGCCTGATGATCCTCGAGGCATTCGACAGCCAGCACGCGCGGATGACGCCGACCCAGGCCGCCGCCCGCACCGGCCTCACGCGCACGGCCGCGCGGCGCTACCTGCTGACGCTCGAATCGCTCGGCTACGTCTACACCGACGGCAAGCTGTACGGCCTCACGCCTCGCGTGCTGCGGGTCGGCTGGTCGTACTTCGATTCGGCGCGCCTGCCGCGCACGGTCCAGCCCTATCTGCAGCAACTGAGCGCGTCGCTGAACGAATCGGCGTACGTGAGCGTGCTCGACGGCTGGGAACTCGTGTTCATCGCCCGCAACGGCGTGTCGCGCGTGATGACGACCGGCTTCGTGCTCGGCGCGCGCGTGCCCGCCCCGCTGACGTCGCCGGGCGTCGTGCTGCTCGCGCATCAACCAGATCGCGAGGCCGTCCGCACGTGGCTCGACGACACCGAACTCGCGCCGTTCACGCCGCACACGATCACCAACAAGGCACGCCTGCTCGAACAGGTCGACCACGCGCGCGACGCGGGCTTCGCGGTGATCGAGCAGCAATTGCAGGTCGGCGTGCGCGGCATCGCGGTGCCGCTGAAGAACCGTCACGGCGAAGTCGTCGCCGCGCTGAGCACGAACATGCCGATCGGCGCGGAGACGACCGACGCGGCCGTGCGGCGCGTGCTGCCGCATCTGCAGGAAACCGCGCTCGCGATGCTCAACGTGCTTTAGGGATTCACGCGAGCCGCGCGCACGACATCCCGCGCACGACATCCGTCACGCCCGTCACCCGATCCGCCACCACCGCGGCAACAGATCGCGCACCTCCCGCCGCCGGTAACGATCGTCGATCAGATGCACGACGCCCTCGTCGTGTTCGGTGCGGATCACGCGCCCGGCCGCCTGCACGACCTTCTGCAGGCCCGGGTACAGATACATGTAGTCGTACCCGTTGCCGAAGCGCGCCTCCATCGCGCGCCGCATCTGTTCGTTGACATCGTTGACCTGCGGCAGCCCGAGCGTCGCGATGAACGCGCCGATCAGCCGCTCGCCGACGAGATCCACGCCTTCCGAGAACGCACCGCCCAGCACCGCGAAGCCGACTCCGCGCCCGCCCGCGTCGAAGCGCGCGAGAAACGCGTCGCGCTCGCTTTCGGCCATGCCGGGCGCCTGGGCCCACACGGGCACGTCCGGATGACGCGTCTGCATCAGCGCGACGACGCGCCCGAGATAGTCGAAGCTGCTGAGGAAACCGAGGTAGTTGCCGGGCCGTGTCGCATACTGCGCGGCGATCAGGTCCACGATCGGTTCGAGCGAACGGTCGCGGTCGCGCCAGCGCGTCGATACGTGGCTCGCGACGCGCACGGTCAGTTGCTCGGCGCGGAACGGCCCGTCGACGTCTAGCCAGCCGGTGTCGGCCGGCAACCCGAGCGTGTCGCGATAGAAATGAAACGGGCTCAACGTGCCGGAAAACAGCACGGTCGCGCGCGCGGCGTCGTAACGCGGCGCGAGAAAGCCGGCCGGAATCACGTTGCGCACGCACAGCATCGACTGGATGCGGCGCCGGCGCCCGGCCGGTGCGACGCCGTCGAGCCCGGCCTGGCGCGGCAGCGGCTCGCCGTGCAGCGTCGCGTCGAAGATCGACGCGCCGTCGAACGCATCGGCGAGCACGCCGAACTGGATCGCCTCGAAATGAAAGCGCAGCAGCGCGTCGCCGTTCGCGCGCGGCGCATCGGTCAGGTGTTCGCCGATCGCCGCGACGAGGTTCTGCACGGCCGACACGATCGGCCCCGGAATCTCGGGGTATGCCGCATAGCGCGCGGCCTGTGCGCGATTGAGCGTGCCCCACGCGCGCGCGAGCCGGTCGAACGCCTTGCGCAGTGCCGCGGGCGCCGCCTCGCGCGCGGCCGCGAATGCGAACGGGTCGAGCGATGCGCTATACATCTTGCGGGCTCGATCGAGCAGGTTGTGCGCCTCGTCGACGAGCACGCCGACGCGCCACTGGTTCTGCTGCGCGAGCGTATGCAGCATCGCGCTGCCGTCGTAGTAGTAGTTGTAGTCGCCGATCACCATGTCCGACCAGCGCGCCAGCTCCTGCGCGAGATAGTACGGACAGACGTCGTGCGCGAGCGCCGCCTCGCGCACGGTATCGCGATCGAGCAGCCCCGCGCCGATCGCCGCGTCGCGCGCCGCCGGCAGGCGGTCGTAGAAGCCTTGCGCAAGCGGGCACGATTCACCGTGACACGCGCGGTCGGGATGCTCGCACGCCTTGTCGCGCGCGACGAGCTCCAGCACGCGCAGCGGCAGCGCCGGCGTGCCGGCGCCGAGCGTGGTCGCCGCTTCCAGCGCGAGCGCGCGGCCAGGCGTCTTCGCGGTCAGGAAAAACACGTGATCGAGCTCGCCCTCGCCGCACGCCTTCAGCAGCGGAAACACCGTGCCGAGCGTCTTGCCGATGCCGGTCGGCGCCTGCGCCATCAGGCAGCGCTCGTCGCGCGCCGCGCGATAGACGGACACGGCCAGCTCGCGCTGGCCGCTGCGGAATCGGCCGTGCGGAAACGTCAGCGCGCGCAGCGCCGCATCGCGGGCCGAGCGGTGCGCGGTCTCGCGCTCGGCCCAGCCGACGAAGCACGCGCACTGCTCGGCGAAGAACGCGGCGAGCGCGCTTGCGCCGAGCGTCTCGGTCAGCACGGTCTCGCGCTCCGACACGATGTCGAAATACACGAGCGCGACGTCGATTTCCGCGAGTCCGCGTGCGTCGCACATCAGGTGCGCATAGACCTTCGCCTGCGCCCAGTGCAGCGCGCGATGATTGGCCGGCATCGCGTCGAGGTTGCCGCGGTAGGTCTTGATCTCCTCGAGCCGGTTCGCGACCGGGTCGTAGCCGTCCGCGCGCCCGCGCACGGTGAGCGTGCCCCACGTGCCGGTCAACGCGATCTCGGTTTCGTAGCGCGCGCCGCGCTTCGACGTGACGGCGCCGTGGCCGGCAATGCCTTCGAGCGCGGTCGGCGCGGGCGTGAAGCGCAGGTCGAGATCGCCGCGCCGCGCGGTGAATTCGCACATCGCCCGCACCGCGACGACGTAGCTCATGCGGACAACCCCGCCGCTTCGGCCTGCTCGACACCGGCTCCGGCCCATTCGACATCGACGACACGCACCGGCATGCCGTGCGCGAGGCAGTACGCGAGCCAGCGCGTCTGGTTGTCCTGCAGCCGGTCGCCGGGGCCCTTCACCTCGATCAATTCATAGCGCCGCTCGCCGGGCCAGAAACGGACGAGATCGGGCAGCCCCGAGCGGTTGCCGCGGATATCCGCGAGCAGGCGCGTGAACCACAGCCGCAGGTGCTCGGGCGGCAGGCAGGCCAGCGCCTCGTCGAGCAGTTCGCCGGTCAGCACGCCCCAGAACACGAACGGCGATTGCAGCCCCGTCTTCGTCGCGAAGTGCCGGCGGATCGTGTCGCGGTACGCGCCCGAGTCGAGTTGCGCGAAACAGGCGGCGAACGCGTCCGTGCGGCGCACGGCGAAATCGGGCGCGTGCAGGTCGGCCGGGCCGCGCTGGAACGGGTGAAAGAACGCGCCGGGCACGGCCGCGAACACGGGCTCCCAGCACAGCAGGCCGAACAGCGAATTGATCAGCGTGTTCTCGACGTAGTGAACCGGCGCATCGGGCTGCGCAAGATGGTCGCGCACCGCGTATTCGACGCTGACGAACGCTTCAGGGCGCATCAGCACGAGCGTCTCGCGCGGCACCTCGGGCGTGCCGCCCGCGCGTTCGACCCGCTGCCCGAGACGGCGCTGCAGGCGCGGCAGCATCCGCTCGACGCGCTGGCGCTCCTCGTCGCTTTCGAAGCCGCCTCGCGCATCGAGCGCCAGCGCGAGCGCATCGGTGTCGCGGCCGCAGCGTTCAAGCACGCGAATGCGCCGGTGCCGGCTGCCCGGCCACGCGCTGCGCGCATACGCGTCGAGCGCGGCAGCCCAGTCGGCGCGGCGCTCGCAGGTCTGCCCGAGCGTGAACAGCAGCTTCGCGCGGCGCGTCGCGAGCCACGGCTGCGCGCAGCCGACCGCGTCGATCGCCTGCAGCAGATCGTCGAACGGCTGGTCGTCGGGCCATGCGTCGAGTGCTTCTCGGCAGGTCTGCAGCGCGAGATACGCGTCGACGTCGTCGCGCTGCTGGAACGCGCGCGACGACGGCGCGAACGGCACGCTTTCGTACTGGAACACGCCGAGATCGGCGAGCACGAATTCGCTCCAGTCCTGATGAAGATTGCCGAAGAACATCAGCCGCAGGCGGTCGCACAGCGCGCCGACCGTCACGCGCAGCACGCAATCGTCGGCCTGCGCGCACCATGCGTCGAGCGGTTGCGCCACGTCGTGCGCGGGCCGCAGCCGCTCGAGCCACTCGGGCTTGCGCTCGCCCGCGTGCGCCGCGAGCGACGGGAACATCTTCAGCAGGTCGGCCTTGGTCGACAGCAGGAACAACTCGTCGAGCGTGAGCGCGGGTGCCGGATCGACCCAGCCGAGCTCGACGAGCGGCGCGGCCGCGTCGAGCGTGCTGCCGATTTCGTCGTACACGAGCTTGCTCGCGCGGAAGTCGGCGCCGCTGCGCATCAGCATCCGCACGAGCAACGCACGCGACCCTTTCGGCAACTGCGCGAAATGCGCGAGAAACGCATGTTCGCTCGCATCGAGCAGGTCGTCGTAACGCTCGCCGAGCCAGGCCAGCGCGCGTTCGAAATTGGTCAGGTAGTAAAACGCCGGGGGCGTCGGCGATGCAGGCGTCACGGGGATCGATCACTGTACGTTTGTACAGGTCGGAATCATATCAAATGTGACGAAAAATGCCGCATGCCGCGCACCGCCATGCGGCTGCCCCGCCGGCGCCGATCCGGTCAGAACTGGTAATTCACCGACATGTCGAACACGCCGTTCGTCGACTGCTGCGTGATCGGGCTGCGCCGTGCGCGGCCGACGAGCTGTTCGATCGCGCCGTCCATCGTCACGAACCAGTGCTTGTTGACGAACCACACCATCGTCACGCCCGCGCCGAACGACTTCATCCCCGCGCCCGACGAATAGGCCGGCAGCCCCGAGCGCGCGGACGCCCCCGCGGGCACGCCGAACCAGCTGTTCATGTAGCGCGAATCGGCGAACGACACGGTCGGCCCGGCGAACCAGAAGAAGTGTTCGTTGCTGCCCGGCATCGGCATGTACGCGGAGAAATCGCCGACCCAGCCGTTCGAGCCGCCGATGCTGCGCCGCACATCCGCGCGCAGCACGAGCGGAAAATCCTTCGAGATCACGTAGTCGGCCGCGAGCTTCATCACCGGCGCCGCGTTGATGTTGTCGAGCCCGTTCAGGTGGTCGAGGTCGTCGGCCGAGCGGCGCCCGAGGTCATAGCCGACCGACAGGCTCACGCGCCAGTTGGGCCCGCGCAACACGTTCGCGCCGAGCCCGTCGCCCGTCGACAGGAAGAACAGGTCGCGATAGCGCACGTCGAGATTCGGGCCGCCCATCACGCGATAGCGATCGGACCCCGCGTAGCGCGGCTGCAGCGTCATCGCCGCGCCGACGCTGACCTGCCACGTGGGGACGGTCGGGCTGAACAGTTTCTGCAGCGGGACGCCCGCCGAGTATTGCCATTCGCCGAGCGGCGACGGCGTCTGGGCCGACGCGTCGCGGGCACCGGCCGCCGCGAGCGCGGCGAAGGCCGACAGGCCGGACACGAACCGGCGGGTGCCGGGCGACAACAACGGGCGGGCAACTGTCATCAAGGCGGTCTCCGTCGGTTGCACGAAACGAACCTGAGGGAAAGCGCGTCGCAGCCTGGCCGGCTGCAACGGCGAGCAGCCGACGGCGCGAACGTAGCGTGCGCTGAATTGTGAACATCCTACGCTGGCGCGCGCGAAGCCGCAAAGCGCCCGTTGAACGCGGGCACTTTGCCGTATTCCGGCATGAACCGGCGCAGGGTTGCGGAATCAGAAACGCTCGACGTGATAGTCGCCGGCGAGCGCGGCCGGGCTGCGCTTCGCCATCATGCGCGAGAAGCCGTCCGCGAGACGCCCGAGCGCGAGCTGCTTCTGGCTCGCGTCCCAGTGCGTGTAGGTGTCGTAGGCGGTGTCGTCGAACGACACGGTGACGGCGACCGGGCGCCCGCTCGCGCGAAAGCCGATATGCAGCACGCCGCCCGGCAACTCCTCGATGTGGTAACGCAATGAACGCGACTCGAAATAGCGGCCCAGCACCTGGGCGATCGCGCGCTTTTCGGGCGATTGCACGTGAATGTCCATGATGGTCCTCCTTTTGATCATCGCGCGGCCGGCCGCGGTTCGCTGCCCTCGCCCGGCATCCGCATCGGCGGCGGCTGCGACGGCGGATCGCCTTGCGGCAGGCCCGGGGGCACGGGCGGATCGAACGGATCGTCGTGCTCGGGCAGCGCCGGATCGGGATCGAAGTCGGGCGTCGGCTCCGGACGGTGCAGCATGGATCGTGTACTCATGTCGCTCCTGCGCGGCGGCTCGCGCGTGTCGATGGGTGCGGCGAGCGCGCGCAAGCGGCGTGCCTGCCCGGTGGGCAGCCGCGCACCGGTCATGCATCGTAGGCCGCCATCACCAGCCACAGCGTGCGCCCTTCGGCGGCGAGGCGCGCCGCGAGTGCGAATCGATCGGACGGCGCGCATCGCGCGGCGAGCGCCCGCCGTGCGCTTTCCGGCCCCGCGTAGACAGTAGGGTTCAGCTCGCGAACCTCGTCCTTCCCGTCGAACATGCGCCGCTCGGGCCGGTGGATCTGCGATTCGCGCTTCCATGTGTCGAAACGCTCGCGCACTTGACTGAAATCGCCGCCGCACACGTTCGCGTCGTAACGTATTCTTTCCCTGGGTTCATTCATCACGATGTCCTCTCGTCCACGCCGGCGGCGGGCCGGCCACGTCTCAGCCCGCTCGGCCGGCTCGACGGCTGCAAGCGTCATGCCGCCCGCGCTGCGCGGGTACGGTGCTTGCACCCCTCGTACCCATAAGGAGGTTCGATCATGACCGCATCCGCCCCCGGTAGCCGAGACGCCGTGTCACCGGCTGCCAGCCCGCTCTCCCTGGCCACGTCGCGCAAGCCGTCCGACGACAAGACGGAAGAGCGCATCGACGAAGGGCTCGAGGAGACGTTCCCGGCCAGCGATCCGCCCGCCGTCGGCGGTGCGACCCGCATCGACCCCGCCAGGCCGTCCGGCGAACGCGAACGTCGCGCGCCCGACGCCCCGCCACCGCCCCGCGATCACGGCTGACGGCGGCACCCCGGCCCGCGATGCGCGGCAGCGTAGCGTCGCCCGGCCGGCCCAACCGGAGTGAAGTGATGAAACGCATCGAACGTGCATGGCACGAAGTCAGCGGCGCCGCAGGCGTCGCGGCGCTCGCCGCGATCGAGAGTGCGCTGGTCCTCGCAATCGTCGTGATGACGGGCGTCGGCCACTGAGCGTCGCTCGCGGCCGGGCCGCGGCTGCCGCCGTGGAAGATGTACAAGCCGGCTGGCAAATTTCTCCGTGGCCCGGCCGCCCAGGCCCGGCCTGTGCCGATTGAACGCGGCACGCGTTCTGCTTCCATGTCGTCTCGTTCACGAAGGAGGCGTTCATGTATCGCGTCAATGAAATCATGTCGCGCGACGTGGTCTGCGTCGCGCCGACCGACACGATTCGCCATGCGGCCGAATTGATGCAGCGCTTCGACATCGGCGTGCTGCCGGTCTGCGACGACACCGGGCTCGTCGCGATCGTGACGGACCGCGACCTCGCAGTGCGAGCGCTGTCGCACGGGCATTCGTCCGATACCCCGGTGAAGGTGGTCGCATCCGCGCCGGTGCAGTGGTGCGTGGAAGATGACGGCGTCGGCGACGTCCAGCAGCGGATGGCCGACGTGCAGTTGCACCGGATGCCGGTGCTCGACGCCAATCACCAGATCGTCGGCATCGTGTCGCTGGGCGACATCGCGACACGCGCGGGCGGCCCGGCGCGCGACGAGCTGGCGAACACGCTCGAGGACGTGTCCCTGCCGCGCCGCCGCTGACCGCGGCCCTCACCCGGCCCGCGCGCCGTGTGCGCCGCGCCGCTTCGACCAGGAGAACAGCGATGACAACGGACAGACCGTCGCGCACGCAGGCGCGCATCGTCGGCGACCGCGGCCGTTCGGCCGGCGGGCCGGGGCCGGACGTGATGGCCGCCAGCACGCTGGAAGACGATCGCGTGCTGACGCTGGACGGCGACGACATCGGCAAGATCACGAACATCATGCTCGATATCCGCTCGGGCCGGATCGCGTATGCGGTCGTGTCGTCGGGCGGGTTGCTCGGGATCGGCGACAAGCTGCTCGCGGTGCCGTGGAACGTGCTGACGCTCGACGCCGGGCGCCGCTGCTTCGTGCTGCCCGTTTCGACCGAGCGCGTGCGCGACGCGCCCGGCTTCGAGAAAGACCGCTGGCCGACGATGGCCGATCCCGCCTGGGCCGAGGGGCTGCACGCGTACTACGGCGCATCGCCGTACTGGCTGATCGAGGAAGGCGAAACGGTACTCGATGCGCCGCCCTTCGAGGCGTCGCCGGAGGGACCGGAAAGCGACACGCGGCCGCACTGACGGACGCGCCGGGGCGCGCGGATCGCCGTGCGGATCAGTGCGCGGCCGCGATCGCACGCTCGAGTGCGCGCGCGGCGCTCAGGTGCGCCTTCAGCGTCGGCAGCGCATTGACCGCGAACGCGCGAAGCTGCGGGTCGTGGCCGTCGCGCGCCTCGGCTGAGTAGAGCCGGATCGCCGCGTCGTGCGCGTTCGGTCCCGCCAGCTCGATGTACCCCTTTTCGAACGCATGGCCACTCTTGCTTCGCAGCGCATTCACCGCCGGATCGACCAGCATCCGCGTCTGCACGGGCAAGCCCTTTTGCGTGCCGAGCCGGCGCAATTCCGCGGTCATGCGAACGTGATCGTCGATCATCCGGCGCGCGAAGGCCTTCACGCGCGGATTCGACGACCGGTCGAGCGCGAGCTTGCTCGCCTGCAGCTCCGTCTTGCCGACGATGCCCGCCTTGTCGATGAATTCGGCGTCGATGCCGCTCGGCCGCCGCGTCATGTCCGCCTCGTCGGCGGTCGCGCCGGGACTGACGACGCCCGGCGCGACCTGAACGGACGATGCCGGCGGCGCCTGCGCATGCGCCGGCGCGAACGCCGGCACGCGCAACACCGCGAGCGCACCCGATCCCAGCAGGCACACGATGGCGGCAACCGCGGTGGCTCGGCGGAGATTCCTGTCGCTCGTTTTCATCCGGACCTCCGTATCGGTCGACGGATCGGCCCTGCCGAACGCGGCAACCGGCCCGTCATGCGGGACGATGCGCGGACGCGGGAAATCGGTCAACGCGCCTTTGCTCCATGCACCCTCGACACGCTCGATCCACAATGCGCCGGTCGCCAGCGTGTGCTCAGCGAACGTCGTGTCACGTGACCTCCCGCGGATCCGCAGCCTATCGCACACACCGCGCGCGCACCGTCGATGTCTTGCACGACCCGAATCGCGGTCGCGCGTCGCCGCTCGTCGGGTACGCCGCCCGTCGACTCGGCCTGCCGCCGGGAGCCGATGCGCCGGGCAAGGTTCGATCCCTTCATCGTGCCGCCTGGCGCGGGATGCGGAGGCCGCCGCGCGTCAGCGATGCCGCTCGGCGCTCGACACGTCGACGATGACGCTGGCCAGCGTCGACATGTCGACCGGCTTGCACAGATACGCGTCGAAGCCGGCGGCCATCACGCGGTTCCGGTCCGCCGCACCCGCATGCGCGGTCACCGCGACGACGGGCAGGCGCCCGCTGCCGTTCGGCAAATGGCGGATGTGGTCGAGCAGCCAGAAGCCGTCGCCGTCCGGCATCGCGAGATCCGACAGCACGACGCTCGGGTGCTGCCGCGCGACCACGTCGAGCGCGTCGCGCCCCGATTGCGCGGTCGACACCTGTGCACCGAGCGTTTCGAGCGCCGCCGCGAGGCTCGCGCGCGACGTCGCATCGTCATCGACCACCAGCACGCGCCGGCCGTCGAGCGCGACCGCCGTCGACGCACCGCTCGGCCGTAACGGCTGGCCGTTCGGCATGTCGGCGCCCCAGTCCACCGGCAGCATCACGGTCACGGTCGTGCCGCGCCCGGCGCCATCGCTCGCAGCCGTCACCTCGCCGCCGTGGAGCCGTGCGATGTTGCGCACGATCGACAGGCCGAGTCCGAGCCCACGCTTGGGCGAGGCCGACGCGCCTTCCGGCCGGTTGAACGTATCGAACAGATGCGGCAGGCGTTCCGCCGAAATGCCTTGGCCGGTATCGGCGACCGACAGCCGCACGCGCGCGCCGACCCGGGTCAGGGACACCTTGATGCTGCCGCCCGGCGGCGTGAACTTGATCGCGTTCGACAGCAGGTTCGACAGCATCTGGCGCACCCGCTCGCCGTCCGCGGAGATCACGCAGTTGGACATCGCGCACGCGATCGACAGTTCGAGACCGTTCGCCTCCGCCGTCGCGCCGAGTTCGCGCACCGCCTCCCGCACGACGCGCACGAGATCGACGGGCGCGCGCTCGAGCCGCATCCGCCCCGTCGCGAGCGACGAGGCGTCGAGCAGGTCGCCGACCATCCGCGACAGCGAGCGTGCGCTGCGGTCGATCGCATCGATCGCCTGGTGAGCGAAGCTCTGGCCGTCGGCGCTGCGCATCACCTCGACCCAGCCGTAGATCACGTTCAGCGGCGTGCGCAGTTCATGCGATACGGTGGCGAGCAGTTCGTCCTTCAGCCGGTTCGACTCGTCGGCCTGCACGCGCGCGTCACGCGCACCGCGTAACGAACGCAGGTTGCGCCGCTCGCTTCGGCGGCGATCGCGCGCTTCGCGCAGCGTCATCGACATGCCGGTGCAGTTGCCTTGCGCGTCGACGATCGGCGCCGCCACGAAGGTCGCGCGAAAGCGGCCGCCGTCGTGGCGCAGGCACAGAATGTCGAGCGGGCCGGCGGGGGCGCGCGCGTTCGCGAACGACGTGGGGACCGGATGCAATCGCAGCCAGCGCGGCGCGATCAGCGTCGTGACGTCGTGGCCGATCACCGCCGCGGCATCGATGCCGAACAGGCGCCGCGCGGCCGGGTTCCAGCTCGTGATCCGCCGGACCGCATCGACGCCGACGATCGCGTCGGGCGACGCATCGACCACACGGCGCAGCAGGATGTCGTCGAGCGAGCGCGCCGCGGGTGCCGGTTCGCGGCGCGGCACGCGTGCGTCGTTTTCCTCCACATCCTCGGCCCCGTGCAGCCGATCGTTTGCGAGCAGCGGCTTGATTACCATCACGAGCACGCATTCGACGAAACCGATCGCGACGAAGGCGCCGGCCTGCGCGAGCAGCGCGGGCAGCGTCACCTCGCGCCAGCCCAACGCGCCGATCACGACCGCGCTCGCGGCGATCGCGGCCAGGCCGCCGCCGAACGACGTCAGCCAGGCCGCAGCCGCAACACCGGCGTAGAAAGGCAGCTGTGCAAACGGTGCATGTACGCCGACGACGTGCATCGCCCACGCCTGCAGCGCGGACGCCACCCCGACGGCCAGCACGACCCATGCGCCCTGCCGGAACAGTTCACGGGTAAGGATCCTCATCGTGTCCCTGCATCGCCCCGGCGACCGTCGCTCGACGGCTCCCGCCTCGGCGGCCGGCATGTGCCGTCGAGCGTTCGGGGGCGAGCCCAAGGGCCGGCGCAACGCGCGTACCCGCGGCACGGCCGCGCGGCGGCTTCGCGGCGCGGCCCGCGCTGCGCGTGCCGCCGCGCCGCATCGCTCGGCCGCCCCGCCGCGTTTGCGCGGAACGCGGGCGCTGCCGACTTGCGATTTTTCATCGGTCGGCTGCAAAAAAGCATCGACACGCGGTGTCGGCTGCCGCCTGTCGGCATCGTGCCCCCGTGATCGCGTATTTCTTCGATCACCGCACCAGACATTGTAAATTTCTAAATCGCGGCACCTTCCGTGCGGTTTCGCTGTCGATGATAGATATTGCAATGAAGGGAACGTGCGGTGCCGATTTTCAAAACGGGCCGCCGACGCTTATGGCTGAATCCGCAAACCGTCCGAAGCAAGGCGCCGACGCGCGCCGGCTGTCCGGCCGCTCCGCGGCGATGCGCACGCTGCTCGGCCGTATCGAGAAAATCGCTCCGACCCGCGCCAGCGTGATGATTGCCGGCGAAAGCGGGGTCGGCAAGGATATCGTCGCGCGCCGGCTGCACGACCTCAGCGCGCGACGCGACGGGCCGTTCGTGCCCGTCAACTGCGGCGCGATTCCGGCGGACATCGCCGAAGCGCAATTGTTCGGTCACGAAAAAGGCAGCTTCACCGGCGCGATCGCGCAACGGGAGGGGTTTTTCGAAGCCGCGTGCGGCGGCACGCTGTTGCTCGACGAGATCGCGGAGATGCCCGCGTCGCTGCAGGTGAAGCTGCTGCGGGCGCTCGAATCGAACACGATCATGCGGGTCGGCGGCACCGACTCGATTCCACTCGACGTGCGCATCGTGTCGGCGACCCGCCACAATCCAGCCGATGCCGTGCGCGACGGCCGGCTGCGCGAGGACCTGTTCTACCGCCTCGCCGCGTTCGCGCTGTATGTGCCGCCGCTGCGCCAGCGCAGCGGCGACGTCGAGGCGATCGCGCATGAGTTCGTCGATGCGCTCAACGCGCGGCACCGCTCGCACAAGCGGCTGACCGACGCGGCGATCGCCGCGCTGCGCGCCTATTCGTGGCCGGGCAACGTGCGCGAGCTGCACAACACGATCGAGCGCGCGTACATCCTCGCGGACGACGGCATCGACGTCGCGTTGCCGAGGCCGGCAGCGCCGCCCGACCACACGTCGGACGACGCGATGGCGCTGCCGCTCGGCGCGACGCTGCACCATGCGCAGCAACGTTTCATCGCGGCGACGCTGCAGCACTTCGACGGCAACAAGCCGCAAGCCGCGAAAGCGCTCGGCATCAGCCTGAAGACGCTCTACAACCGGCTCGCGCTGATGCGCGACGACGGCCGCCCCTGAGCGCCGCCGCGCGCCGCGGCGCGCCCTGCGTCAACCGGCGCAGGTCATGCGACCTTGAACTGCCCGACCGTCGTCGCGAGCGCGTTCGCCTGCGTCTGCAGCGCGGTCGCGGCCGCGGTCGACTGTTCGACGAGCGCCGCGTTCTGCTGCACCATTTCGTCGAGCTGGGTGACCGCGCGGTTCACTTCCTGGATGCCGCGCGTCTGCTCGTTCGCCGCGTGCGTGATCTCGGAGATGATCGTCGTCACGTTGGCGACGTTCGACACGATCTCGCGCATCGTCTCGCCGGCCTGGCGCACCTGCCCCGACCCGGCCGACACGCTCGCCACCGTCGATTCGACCAGCACCTTCACCTCGCGCGCGGCCTGCGCGCTGCGTTGCGCGAGACTGCGCACCTCCTGCGCGACGACCGCGAAACCGCGGCCCTGCTCGCCGGCACGCGCCGCTTCGACGGCCGCGTTCAGCGCTAGGATGTTGGTCTGGAACGCGATCCCGTCGATCACGCCGATGATGTCGCCGATCCGGCCCGACGCTTCCTCGATCTTCTCCATCGTCGACACGACGTCCGATACGACCACGCCGCCGTGCGACGCGATCCGCGACGCCGCGGCCGCGCGTTCGTCGGCCTGGCCGGCAGCGGCCGCCGACTGGCCGACCGTCGCGGTGATTTCTTCCATCGACGCGGCCGTTTCCTCGAGGCTCGCCGCCGCCGATTCGGTGCGCGACGACAGGTCCTGGTTGCCCGCGGCGATTTCGTTCGCGGCCGTGCGCACCGATTCGCTCGCGTCGCGGATCTGCCGCATCACGTCGTTCAGCTTGTCGACGAAGCTGTTGAACGAGCGCGCGATATCGGCCACCTCGTCGCGGCCGTCGGCCGGCAGGCGCTGCGTCAGGTCGCCCGTGCCCGAGCCGATCGACGCCATCGCCTGACGCACCTGAGACAGGCGGCGGAACGCGGTCGTCGTGATCGCGCCGACGATCAGCGACGCGACGCCGACGATCACCACCAGCGTGATCAGCGACGCGGTCAGCAGCGAGCGCATCCCGGCCGTCGCTTCCGATTTGTCGAGCAGGACCAGTGCGTACCAGTCAGTGCCCGGCACCGCTTGCGCGCGCACCAGCTTCGCGTCGCCGCCGACGTGCACTTCGACCGGCGCGCTCGACGCCGCCAGCGTCGCGGCGCCGATGCCGCCGAGGTCGGGCGACACGTCGGCGACCGGCTTCAGCGTGAGCTTCGCGTCAGGATGCGCGACGACGTGGCCGCTGCTGTCGATCAACATCCCGAAGCTCGCGGGCGTCGGGTGGATCGACTTCACGTTCGCGATCACGCTGTCCATCGCGACGTCGGCGGCGACGACGCCCTTCAGCGCACCGTCGCGCAGGATCGGCACCGCGAACGTGACGACCAGGTTGCCGGTGCCCGCATCGACGTACGGCGGCGTGACGACCGGCTTGCCGGCCTGGGCGGCCTGCTTGTACCACGGACGGCCGGTCGGGTCGTAGTCGGGCGGAATGCCGGTCGGGTCGGAGAAATGGAACACCTTGTCGGCATAGCCCGCGTAGACGTTCGTGAAGCCGCCCGCCGCGGCCATCTGCTTGAACACCGGCAGCGGATCGGGCGACAGCGCGGCGTCCTGCAACGACGCGATCATCCGGCTTTTCGTCGCGACCCAGTCGCCGATGCCGACCACGTGGCCGCTCGCGACGGAGGTCAGGTTGCGGTCTATCGCGTCGTTGTTGTACGCGCGTGCGATGAAGTAATTGATCAGCGTGGTGGCGACGAGCGCGAACACGACGATGGCGACGCACGCGGCAAGGATGCGGGTGCGGATGGACGAGAACATGGCAACGACTCGGTAAGGGAGCGCGAACGCCCGGTGGACGAATTCACCGGGTATACGGCATCCGCGCCGCTTACTTGAGGCCGTTGTGTCGATTCGGTCAAATATATGAAGAAAGGCGCGACCGGCAGGCAGGCGCGTTGTCGGCATGCAGGCGTGCAGCGGTGCCGGTGCCGGAGGCGCGCGCGGCGCTCAGGGGCCTTCCGCTGTCATGAGGCACCGCGGCGCCGGTCGCGCCGATCGTCCCTTACAGACGGCGGCCGGTACGCGTATCCGGCTCGTCGCGCGGCGTACTGGCCGGCGTGTCGCGCTCGAGTTCGTCCTGCCTGCGCATCCGTTCGCGCAGGTGGCGGATCGCGAACACGTGGATGTAATCGTGCACGCGGGCATCGGACGACAACGCTCGCACTTCATCGTCGAGCATCGTGCGCAACTGATCGGCGCCGATCGCGCGCTCTGCGGCGACGGCCTTCAAGGCATCAAGCAAATTGTCCTGTGACATCGACGGGCTCCTGACGGTCGAGGAACGAAAGGAAAACATGACGCTATCGGAAGATTAAAGGCTGGACAGCCGCCCGGCGTACGATGCGCCGAAGCGTGGTTGCGCGCGATCAACGGCACCTTGCGTGCCGCCGCGCCGATCCGTTGCCGAACCGGCCCGCGCGCAGGATTCGCGGCGCCCAGGGCCCGCGAACGACTGGAAGGATTGTCACGCCACCCCGAGGCGCGGCACCGTGCGACCGCTCGGACGATGAACCGTCGCGCGATGCCGATGCAGTGTGGGACCTTAGACCCGCGAAAGTCCTGCGTCAAGCGACGCGCGACGGCCGCGATTCGTCTGTTCGAATGCACCGGATCGGGGCGCCGCACATCGCGCCTGCCCGCCTGCCCGCCTCGCGCCGCAGCGGCGGCTCGCCGGTCCGACGTGTCAGCGGATTCCGATACCTCGCACGCAACGTCTGACAGCGACTTCAGCACGCACCGATTGGCAGCGCGGTCTCCGCGGCGGATACTGATGTCATGAACGACGCGTTCATACCCGGTCATCGCTCAGCCGGCCCTCGAGCCGGCACGCGGGGTCGGGCGCAGGGAGACCCATCATGATTCATCGCAACTTCCCGGCGCGGGACGGACATCGGCGCACGCGCATGCTGGCCACGACCGCCGTGCCGCCCGCAATACGCCCGCCGGAAGATCTCGACGCGTTGCTCGCACTCGCGCGCGAATCGGGCTTGCTCGTCACGCTCGACGGGCAGATCGGCCGCGAAAAGTACCAGAGCGTCGCGGGATCGGTGCTCGCGCTGCAGCGGTTCGCCGCGGCGCTCCGCGCGCGGGCCGGTGCCGGCGCAACGGTCGTCGTGAGGCAGCGCCGCAAGACGCGCCCCGGCTGGCCGCGGCTGCGCAATCGCACGCCTGGCGGACGAGGCCGACTGCATGGCGTGCGTCGCGGTGCATGCGTATGCCGCGACGCGCACCGCCAGCGCGACCTGCGAGCGCCTCGCGCCGCGTAAAGGCCTGAACGCGGGGCCTTCACGCAGCCGACGCCGCACGCGGCCGCGTGAAGGCTGCGGCATCGCGCCGGACGCGCAGCGCATGCCGCGATCCACACCGAATCCGCGATCGCGCGATCGCGTGGCATCACGCGCCGTTCCACACGGCGACATCGACGAAGACAATACCTGCGAGGAAAAGAGTCAGCACGGGGCCAGGAAAGCGGACGGGGTGCAATGCACCCCGTCCGTTATCCAAGGCAGCCGCCGGCTGCCTACCCTCGTGCCAGAGAGTTCGTGATCGGCCGATGCGCGATGCGCTGCGCGGCACGGCTCCGGAAATCGGCTGAATCGCAACGGCGTCGGACATGCGCCGGTTCGCGCGGTTCCGGACCGACGTGTCGAATCGCGGCGTCGGGTACGGACGACGGACCATCCGCCGCATGCACACGCACCTCGTGCGACTATCTCATGCAAAACGCGCGACGTTTCTGATGCAGGTCAATGAAAGTCCGCTTCGCATTCGTCGCAGCGCAATCCTCACCCGGCCTCGCGCACGAGCAGCACCGGCACCTGCGCGAGATGCGCGACCCGGCGCGCCACGCTGCCGATCAGCCAGGCCGCGATGCCGCGCCGGCCGTGCGTGCCGACCACCAGCAGTTCCGCATGCCAGTGCACCGCGTCGCGCATCAGCGCATGGGCGACGTCGTCGCTGGTCGGACGGGTTTCGACGATGCCGCGCTTGGTCGGGTTCCCCGTTGCATGGAACAGCGGACCGATCCGCGCCAGCGCATCCTCGCCCTCCGCGCGATACGCATCCTCGAGCGCGCGCACCGGCACGAGATCCGTCAGACGCACCGCGCGATCGACGACATAGGCCGCGTACAGCAGCGTCGTCGGCACCGCGAAGCCGAGCCCGACGCGCACCGCGTGCAGCGACGGCTCGCTGCCGTCGACCGCGAACATCAGGCGCTGCAGCGGCCCGTCCGACGGCCGCACATAGTCGGCGGGCACGATCAGCAGCGCGCAGCGCGCGCGCGCGGCCAGCGTGTCGGACACCGCCCCCTCGACGAGCCGCAGCAGCCCATGGTGCGGATTGGCGCCGACCACGAGCACGTCGGCGTGCCATGCCGACGTGTCGTTCGCGAGCGCATCGGCCACCGTGCCGCCCGTGAGCGACGTATCGATGATCATCTGCTCGATCCCCACGCCGCTGCCGGCGAACAGTTCCGCGATGCGTTCGAGCGTCGCCTGAGCTTCACGCGTCATCTCCTCGCGCGCGGAGGTCAGCAGCGCGTCGACGCGCGGGATGTCGGGCAGCACGAGACGCGGATTGTCGATTGCGCAGACGATGCGCACCTGCATGCCGGGACGCAGCAGCGTGCGCGTGTAGCGCGCGGCGGACAGCGACTCCGGCGTCAGATCGACGGCCAGCGAGATCCGCGCGAGCGGCGGGATGGTCGGGGTGGACTGCATGGCGAAAGCCTCCTTGCGGACGCGTCGTCGCGAACGACGACCGGAGCTTCGCGCAGGCAGCGGCGAACGACGAACGGCGGACGGACGGCCGACGCGGTCGCGCGGATCGGCGGACGGCCACGCGAAGCGCGGACAAGCGATTCAGACAGCATATGTCGTCCGGCCCGCACGTGCATGATCGCGATCAATACCCGTGCGGGCCGCGATGCGCCGCGCACGCCTGTGCGGCGCGCGGCGCGGCGACTTTCGGCCGCTTGGCTTACGACTTCGTCGACGCGGGCGCGCTCGCCCGGTTCGCATGGAACACCGCGTATGCGATGCCGAGCAGCACGATCCAGACCGGGCCGATCACGAGCGCGACGCGCGTATCCGGCGAGAACGCCATCAGCACGACGACCAGCGCGAGAAACCCGAGTGCGACGAACGAGCCGAGCGGATAGAACGGCACGCGGATCGGCAGGCGCGCGATCCTGTCGGCCGACAGCGTGCGGCGAAAGCGCATCTGCGCGATCAGGATCACGCACCACGTTTACTTCGATAACGGCCGGACTGTCGACCCTGTCGACACCCGTCAGGCTCGATCCGGTCGATGCAGCGAGATTACGATCACCCCGCATCCGGGTTCGAGCGCCTGCCCCGCCCCGGTCACGATCACGTCCGGGAATGCAGCGACTTCATCTCGCACCGCGCCGAACACCGGTTTCGCGTCGCCAGCGCCGTACTCCTTGCGGCACCGCCGCGTCAGTCCGAAACGCGCGCAGTCGATCGCGGCCGGCCGGCGCCAACGGCAATGACCGCGCCACCGAGTATTGCCATGCCGATCGAGGTCAGCGTCACGACGAGCGCAACGCGCCCGTGACCGGAGAAGAGCCCCACAAGCAGCCCGGCAAGCGGCTGCGTCGCGTTATTCAGCAGGACGATGACGCCCGTCGTCTTGCCATAGTCCCGAGGGGGAATGATGGCCTGCCGGGCGCTGCGTATGTACACGTTGAACATCTTGTCGAAACCGATGACCAAAAGGAAACCGGCGACGTACATCGCAATCGAGCCGGCCATGCCCATCGCGAGACCGCCAGCCGCGATCGCGACGAATGCGACGATGCCGAGCCGCTCGCGCGCTACCTCGATACGCGCGACGAACAGCAGGATCGCGACTGTCGCGACGGCACCCGTGATCTGCAGTCCGGCATAGAAATCGCCGGACTGCCGAAACGCACCGGTGACCATCGCAGCCGACGTCGCAAGTGTCGTCCCGATCACGAGGTTTTCCGCCGCTGCGAGCAGGATCAGCCGCAACAGCCCCGGCAGCGTGACGACATGCTTCAGCGCCACACCGAACGGTGCATACCACGGCCCCACCGAGCGTTCCGGAGGCGCAACGCGTGCCGTGCTGGTCCGTTGCCAGACGAATGCCAGCAAATCCGCCGAGACAAACAGCAGCGCCGCGGAAGCGACAGCCCACTCCCAGTCGCGATACCCAAGCAGCGCCGCCGCGACGATCGGTCCAAGCACGACGCCCAGCTGATCGGCGAGCTGCGTATAGGACAACACTTTTTCGAAGCGCTGCTGCGGAAAGATCTGCGGCAGCAACACCTCACGAGCGACGAGACCTTGGCTCGTGAGTGCGCCGCATACGGCGGACAATGCGATCAGCCATCCGATTCCGCTCCAGGCGACATAGCCGGCGATGCCGATCACGCAAGCGACGGCCCGGCTGGTCTGGCTCGCTCGCAGCACGCGGATCGGTGACACACGGTCGCTCAGTGCGCCACAGACCGGAAAGGCGATGAATCGCGGGAACGCCTCGACGAAAAAGGCGAGCCCGGACCACGTCGCTTTCCGAGTGACCTGAAAGACGACGAGCGGCACCAGAAAGAGCAGCATCTGGTCTGCGAGCCGCGACAAAAAGAAAGAACCCAGAAAGGCCGGCTGATCGACGCGCATCCCGCGTATGCCCCTGCAGATTTATTCCACCTTCACGACGTGTTGGCAAAGGGACTGATCCGCTTGGGCTGTTCGGGACCACACACGAATTGGGTGCACGCTTCGGACACTTTCCGTCATGAACGGAATCCCGCGCACGACTCACTTCGACAACGTCGCGCGCACCGTATATTCGCCTGCGAGCGCCGCATGTTCCGGCCGCACGAAATACCTCGATGAATCGAGATCGGCCGGCAGCGGCTCGACCGGATAGCCGTGCTTCTCCCACGCGTCGAGGCCGCCCTTCAGCGCCTTGATGTTGTGCAGCATCTTCTTGCGCTGCATCTTCGCGATCAGGCGCTTCGCGGTCGCCTCGTTCGGGCACACGCAATACACGACGATCGGCCGCTTCAGCAGTTCCGGATCCAGCAGGTCCGGCGAATCGAGATCGACCGGCACCGCACCGGCAATCCGGTACGGCTCGCGTTCGCGAATCGCGCGCGGCCGCGCATCGAAGATCAGCGGCGGCTCGTTCGACGTCATCATCTCGACGAGTTGCGGCGGGGAGATGCGCACTTGCGCGAGGTAGCGGCGGAACTGCACGCGGCGCACCCAGCGGTACAGCAGGAACGTGATGAAGATCGCGAGGAACGCGTCGAGGATCGTGCCGCCGCTCGCGCGCACCCACAGCACGAACTGGACGATCTGGTCGTGCACGGCCGCGCCGCCGATGAGCCAGAACGCGGCCCACAGCGACGCGCCGGCCAGATCCCAGAACAGGAACACGCCGACGCCGATCGCGGTCGTGCCGAGCAGCGGCGCCGACACGAGGCCGAGGCCCGGCAGGAATTTGGAGAGGACGAGCAGCGGCGCGCCGTATCTTTCGAATACATTACGCGCGAAGCGCAGCGTCGTGTCGAGCGACAGCGAGAATCGCACGAGCCCGTTCAGCAAGCGCCGACCGCGCGTGCGGCCCATGAAGAACCACAGCGAATCGGCGAGCATCGCCGCGCCGATCGCCGCCACGAACATGCTCGCCCAGGACGCCTGCCCCATCGCCGCCATCGTACCGCCGAGGATCAGCATCGGCACGGCCGGCACCGGCACGCCGAGCTGCGTGATCAGTACGCTCGCGAACACGGCCCACGGGCCGAGCGACGAGGGAATCGCGATGGGAAAGTGCCACACGGCGGCGCTCCTGGAAGACATGCGGACCGTGCGACGGGGGCGGCCGTCGATACGGCAAGCAGCGATCGCCACGGCACGTCCGCGGCCGATCCTGCACCACCGTGCATTCTAAACGGGTTTGGCCGCGGCCGCGCGGAACGGCTGCCGTCGAAGGCGGCTCGGTGCGGCCGGCATGGCCGCCGGCGCACTCACGCGTCGGAGCGCTGCGCGAGCCCCGCGACGTATTCCGCATACTCGGGGAATGCGGCGGCCAGCGCCGTCGCGTCCGCGAGTTCGAATTCCGCAAACTCGAACCCCGGCGCAACCGTGCAGCCGACGAGCGCGACGTGCTCCGGCGAGGCGCAGCGCGCGCCGAACCAGCGCCCGGCCGGCACGACCGCCTGGAATACGGTGCCCGGGTGCGTGAGCGGGTTGCCGAGCCGGTGGATCGTCAGGCCGTCGCGCTCGTCGAGCACCCATACTTCGAGCGGATCGCCCGCGTAGAAATGCCAGACCTCGTCGGAACGGATCCGGTGCCACGATGAATACGCGCCGTCGCACAACAGGTAGTAGATCGCGGTCGACGCCGCACGCGAGGCGCCGTCGGCCGGACGCACGACCGTATCGGCCGCGCGGTAGGTTTCGCGGAAATAGCCGCCCTCGGGGTGCGGTTGCAGATCGAACTGTTGAATCACGTCGGCGGCGGAGATCGGCATGGCGGATGACGTCGATGAAGGAGTGAACCGGACACGCAACGCGCGGCCCGTCCGATCGACGATGCGATCGACCGGCGTCGCGTGCTGCTGCGTCGATCGCCGCGGCCATGCACGCGGCGACCGGGTCGCGCGCGGAACGCGGCGCGCGACGATGAAGCGAACGCCGGTCGATGCTGCCAGAAGTGCAGGCCACGATGCAACCGGCGCGACGTGACACCGCCGTTGCGGCGCAGCGTATGCGCGGCATGGCGATCGATGCAACCGGCGCACCGTCGAACCCACATCACGCCGGCGCCCGCGCGGCAGCCCCTGCCCGCCGCCGCTCACGCGTCGGTGCCGTACCGCCCCGTCACGCGGTCGCCGCCGCGGCCGGCTCGTCGTGCCGCACCAGCAGCACGGGCCGGTCGGCCGCGCGCAGCAGCGATTCCGCGACACTGCCGAGCAGCAGCCGGCGCAGGCCGTGGCGCCCGCTCGTCCCCATCACGATCAGATCCGCGCCGACCTCGGCCGCCGTGCGCATCAGCACCGCGGCAACATCCTCGCCGTACGCGTCGATCGCGCGCACGGTGCCCGCCACTTGCCGCTGCGCGAGCGCCGCTTTCGCGTCGTCGAGCACGGGTGTCGCCGCAGCGGTTGCCGCCGCGTCGCCATCGCGTTCGGCCGCAAATCCCGCATCGACGTCGACGAGCTGCGGCCGGTGCTCGACGACATACGCGCACGTGACCTCGCCGCCGGATGCCGCCGCGATCCGGATTGCCTCGTTCAGCGCGAGACGCGCACTCGGGCTGCCATCGAGCCCGACGAAAATCCGCTTGTACATGGTCCACCCTCCGACCGGGCACCCGTCGCGCATCGCGCATACGGCGTCCCCGTCACCGCAAGCCGGCCCGATGCCGGCTCGCCTGCCGAACAGTCTGCCCCACGTGCCGACGCGCCCGTTGACGCGCGTCAAATGCGGCCGGGACGCCCGCTACACCGCCCGGCTATCTCATTTTTAGCTGACCCTATTACAAAAAACGCGTAAAACGCGCACAATTTCATCTTGAAAATAGACGTCGCACGCGGCCGGTGCGAGTTTTTCCCGGTTTTTCCCGGTTTTGCCGCGCTGCCCGCGTGCCACGGGCGGCCCCGACACCAGAATGGCCATCGAATGACCACCGCCAGTGGAACCCCGTCGCGTGACGCCCGAGGGCCCGCGCGTTTCCAGATCATGTTACGCCAGCCGCTCGCGGCTGGCGTCGTTACGCTGTTCGCCGGCGCGGCGCTGTCGCTCGGCGTCGCGCTGCTCGTGCGCGAGCAGTGGCAAGGCGCCGTCCATACGCGCTTCGAACGCCGCACGACGCACGTGACGGCGATGCTGCGCCACGAGCTGCAAGGCAGCGTCGCCGTGCTCGAAAGCGCGCGCGGCGCATTCGCGCTTGCGCCGCAGATCACCGCCGAACAATGGCGCCGGTATGCCGACACGCTCGATCTCGACAGCGGGCGCTCTCCGATCCGGCAGCTTGGCTATGCGCCGCTGTCGACCGCGGCGCGCAGCGCCCTCGCCGGCCACGCGCCGATGCCGGCCGGCCCGCTCGCGGTGGCCACGCTCGTTGCGCCGGCATCGAGCTCGGCCGGCGTGCGCTTCGGCGCGCCGGACCAGGCTCCGCTGGCGCACGCGCTGCGGACCGGCGATATCGCGCTCGGCATCCATCCGGCCGACAACGATACGTCCCGCGATGCGCGCACCCTCACGCTGTTCGTCCCCGCGACGGCTTCGTCGCGCACGGCCGTCGCCCATGACGCCGGCGCGGACGGCGTGCTGTTCGCGGAAGTGAGCCCGAATCGCCTGGTCGAGCGCGCGCTCGACGCGGAACGCGGGCTCGACCTTCGGATGAGCGCGGGCGACGATCCGCACCCGATCGCGAGCGCCGAGACGACGACCGACGAAGCCTCCGCGTCACCCGACCTGATGCGGCGCACCGACCAGCTGAATTTCGGCGGAACCGTGCTGAAGCTCGCCTATTCCGCGGACGGCCGACCGAGCGCGACCGGCGCGCAGCGCGCGGCCGGCACGGTGCTCGCCGCGGGGCTGATCGCGTCGTTCGCGTTCGCGGCGCTCGTCCATGCGCTGCTGCGCGGCCGCGCCGGCCACGCCGATACGGGTGCCAGCAGCCGCGGCATCCTGAACGAGGCGCGGATGATGGGCATCATCCGTTCGTCGATGGAAGCGATCATCACGATCGACGAGAAGCAGACGGTGGTGATCTTCAACCCGATGGCCGAACAGGTCTTCGGCGTGTCGGCGATGGAAGCGATCGGCGCGCCGCTGTCGCGCTTCATCCCCGAGCGGTTTCGTGCCGCGCATGCGAAGCACGTCGACCAGTTCGGCGTGACGGGCGTGTCCGAGCGGCAGATGGGCCGCCAGCGCGTGCTGTTCGGGCTGCGCGGCAACGGCGAGGAGTTCCCGATCGAGGCGTCGATCTCGCAGATCCGCGATGCGTCGGGCAAGCTCTATACGGTGATGCTGCGCGACATCACCGAGCGGCAGCGCGCCGAGAATGCGCTGAAGCAGTCGCGCCAGGAGCTGCGCGAACTCTCGGCGAACCTGCAGAACGTGCGCGAGGAGGAAAAAACCCGCATCGCGCGCGAACTGCACGACGACCTCGGCCAGCAACTCACCGCGCTGAAGATGGACCTGTCGGTCATCGAGCAGCAACTGCGCACGCCAGAGCATGCGCAACCCGAAGTCGGCGTGCTGTCGCACCTGCAGGGCATGCGCCGGCTGATCGACGCGACCGTCGCGTCGGTGCGGCGCATCGCGGCCGACCTGCGCCCCGTGATGCTCGACGATCTCGGCCTCGTGCCGGCGATCGAGTGGCTCGCGAACGACTTCACGAACCGCTACGGCATCGACGTCGAGCGCCACATCGAAACGGGCGGCCTCACGTTCACCAGCGCGGGGGCGACCACGCTGTTCCGGATCGTCCAGGAAGCGCTGACGAATGTCGCGCGCCATGCGGACGCGACGCGCGTCGCGCTGCGCCTCGACATCGAGGAAGGCTTCTGCGTGCTGCGCGTCGCGGACAACGGCCGCGGCGCGGCACCGGTCGGCACCGCCCACGAGGACAAATCTTTCGGCCTGATCGGCATTCGCGAACGCGCACACATGCTGGGCGGCAGCGTGACGATCGACACCGCGCTCGCGCGCGGCTTCTCGATTACCGTCGCATTCCCGCTCGGTTCCGTACAACAGGAAACCACCCTCACATGATCAAGGTGCTCATCGCCGACGACCATACGCTCGTGCGCGACGGTCTGCGGCACATCCTCCAGAACGCCACCGGATTCGAAGTGGCCGGCGAAGCATGCGACGGAGCGTCGACGATCGCGCTCATCCGGTCGACGCCTGCGCAGGTGCTGGTGCTCGACCTGTCGATGCCGGGCCGCAACGGCGTCGAACTGATCAAGCAGATCAAGGACGAGAAGCCCGCGCTGCGCGTGCTCGTGCTGACCATGCACGCGGAACAGCAATACGCGGTGCGTGCGTTCCGCGCCGGAGCGTCGGGTTATCTGACCAAGGAAAGCGCGAGCGCCGAACTGGTCGGCGCGGTGACCAAGGTGGCGTCGGGCGGCGTCTACGTGAGCCTCGCGATGGCCGAACAGTTCGCGCAGAGCCTGAACGAGCCGGCCGAGACGCTGCCGCACCAGCGGCTGTCCGATCGCGAGTTCGACGTGTTCCGCCGCATCGCCGCCGGGCAGACGCTGACCGAGATCGCGCAGGCGCTGTGCGTCAGCGCGAAGACGGTCAGCACCTACAAGACCCGGATCCTGGAAAAGATGCAGATGCCGCACGAAGCGGCGCTGGTCCGCTACGCGCTGCGGCACAAGCTGCTCGACGAAACGGACGACGTCTAGGCGAACGGGCCGGCGAACCATGCCGGCCGCGCGACGTGCGCTATAAGCTGGCCGGACGTCGCGCAGCCGTTACTTCGCCGGCACCGGGCACGCGAGATCGCCTTCCTCGCAGGACAGATAGCCCTTCAGCGTCTCGGTGCGGGTCTTGGTCAGATCGTCGAGGCAGGTCGACACGACCATCGGATAGGCGCTGCCGCCTTCGGCATTCGCGCTGGAGAAGTTGCATTCGGCATCGCGGTAGGCGATCCACGCGCGCTGCGCGTTCACGAGTTTCTCTGCGAGCGGCTTCGCATCGCGCAGGCGCGCGGTGACAGCCTGGTAGGTGCGGTTCAGCTCCGCGTCGGATTTCTTGTACGCGCGATCGGCACATGCCGTCATCGCCGCCTGATCCGTCGCGTCCGCGCAATTCGCCTGTGCGTGGGCAAGGTCCGCCGTCAGCGCCAGCGCGCACAGCAGACCGGTCAAGACACGCATGGATGCTCCTGTTTGTTTTCGTTGAAGTCGTGGAACGTGATGCCGGGCTTGCCGCCGCGCCTCGGCGCGCGGCGTCGCAGGCCGGCCGGCGCTACCCCATTCGCCGCGGCTGCGGCTACGGTAGCGTGGCGATGCCGACCGGGATGCTAGCGCACGCGCGGCGGATTGTCAGCCGGCGCCACGCTTGGCCGCGCACGCAAAAAAGCCCGCGCTCGACATGAGTGCGGGCTTTTCGATACGGCTTTGCCGGCGGCCCGGAGGCCGCGCGGTGAACGGCTTGCTCAGTGACCGAAGTACACCGACGAACGATCGGCTGCGGCCGGCACGGTCACGCGCTGGCCCGACTGCGACGTCGCCGCCGGGTTCGCGCCGTAGCCCGTTGCATCAGCCTGCGCACCGGTGTTCTGGGCTGCCGCGATCTTCGCCTGTGCGGCCTGGATGTTTTCCGGATAGTTGATCCAGTCGTTCGGGTTGTAGCCGGCCTTTTCCAGCTGGGCCAGTTCGGCACGCACTTGCGCGCGCGTCAGCGGCTGCTGGTTCGATTGAGCGAACGAGACGACCGGTGCGGCCACCAGAGCGGCCAGTGCAACTGCCTTGATCAGCGATTTCATGATGCGTTACCTCCAGATTTGTCTTGTCAGGCGCTTCGGACTGGGTAGTCGTTGCGCATGAGTGAAAGTCTAGGCGGCACGGTTATCAGGGTAAATACTTAAATCGCAAATTCACTGTTGACCGAAACCGTACAATTGCCGCGCATTCGATCGAATCATCAGATGATTATGACCGCATCCGCAGCCAATAGGCTCTGCGCGCTCTCGCCCGGCTCGCGCGGTGCGGATCGATTCACCGGGCCGTGGACGACCGCCCAGCGGTTGCACGTTTGCCCCGCTTCTCCGTTCGACACATCAGCGGACCTGCTCCGCCTCCACCGCCCCCGACGACAGGTCGAACAGCAGCGCCTTGAGGCGCATCCGGTCGGCAGCAGCGACTTCGTCGAACGCCGCGTGGTGAAGCGTCCAGCCCGACCCGGCCGGATCGGCATGCACCGCACGCACCGTCCCGTCGAGCGTCAGCAGCGCGACACGGTCCTCGTCCGCATACGGCAACTGCACGCGCAACGGCTCGCCGGCCGCCGCGAGCGGCCGGTCGACCGCGATCGACAGTCCGTTCAGGCTGAGATCGCGCACGATCCCGATGCCGTCGGCCTGCGCCGGCCCGCCGGTGCAGCGGGCCGCGATCCGTACCGGCACGCGCGGCTCCGCGCGCGTGCGCAACCGGTCGACGAAGCCCGGCGGCGACAGCACCATGAACGGCGCGGCGCCCGTCGCCTGCACCGCTTCGACCGTCGCACCGAAGCGCGACACGGCCGACCGGCCGATCGCGACCGCCTCGACGTCGTCGCCGCGGGCAAACTCGAGCACGACCGCCGGCTGCGGCTCGACGAACAGCGCGCCCGATGCGCCGACCCCGATCAACCGGCAGCGCTGCAGCACGCGGGTCGCGCCGACCCGCCGCCGGATGCCGATCGCGGCGCCGGCCGACAGCCCCATGCGCGTGGCCGCCGGCACGGTGTCGTGCGCCGGCGCGGCAGGCTCGGCGTCATCGCGCCGGCGCACGGGCCGGAAGTGATCGAACAGGAAGTCATGCTGCGCGGGATCGCGCAGCGTCGTGCCGGCGGGCAGCAGCGCGGCGCCGCCGGCATCGTAGAGATCGAAGCCGAGCGGGACGCCGGCGGAGATGTCATCGCGCGCGAGCGCGACGTGATCGGTGATGAGCCGCATCGGAAAGGCGCGGAGCGACCGCGCGAGCTGTCGTGACAACGTTATTACGGCAGCCTCGCGCGAAATCTGAACGGCTCGTTACTCCGAACCGCTGGTCGCGTCGGGTGAAGCCGGTGTCGGCGCCGGCGTTGCGGAAGGCGCGACGGCCGGGGCGGAGCCGAGGCCGCCACCGGCGTTGCCCGGGCTCGTCGCATTGCCGCCCGCCGCCGCCGGCGGCTGCGCGACCGGCGGTTGCGACGCCGACAACGCAGCGGCCGATGCCGCCACCTCGGACGCGGGCACCCATTCCTCGACGATGCCGCCGGATGCCACCTCGGGCGCCGACGCGCCGGATGCGGCCGACGCCGCGGCTGCATCCGCCTCCGGCTCGCGCTCGATACGCTGCGTCCTGACGGGCGCCGCCGCCTGCTTCGGCTCGGGACCGAACCAGCCGTCGACCAGGTCCGTCACCCGTTCACGCACCGACGCGAACCAGCCGGGCGACGGTTCGGTGTCGAATTTCAGCTTCGTGTCGACGATCCGGGCGCGCTGCGCGCGCTGGAAGAAGTCGCCGACGATCGGCAGCGCGCTGTGCGCGCCTTGCCCCCAGTAGTCGCTGCGCAGCGTCACGCGGCCGTCGTCGAAACCGACCCACGCGCCGGCCACCAGCCCGGGCTGCATCAGGATGAACCAGCCGTCCGCGTTGTCCTGCGTGGTGCCGGTCTTGCCGGCCACGTCGCCGCGAATGCCGAAGCGCGTACGGATGCTGCTGCCGGTGCCGCGCGTCACGACGCCGCGCATCACGTCGAGCAGCGTCTTGTCGGTTTCGGCGTCGAGCGCGCGCTCGGGCGGCGCCGGCGCGTATTCGGCAAGCACCTCGCCCCGGCGGTTCTCGATGCGCGTCACCATTTGCGGCTCGACGTACAGCCCGCCGTTCGCGATCGTCGCGTACGACGCGACCATCTCCTTCAGCGTCACGGGGCTCGTGCCGAGCGCAAGCGACGGCACGCGCTCGAGCGGGCTTTCGCGCACGCCCATGTCGCGCGCGAACCGCGCCACGGCCGCCGGACCGACCTTCTCCATCACCTGCGCGGTGATCCGGTTGCGCGACAGCGCGACCGCGTCGCGCAGCGTCATCGGCTTGCCCGTCGGCGGCGCATCGTCGCTCGGCCGCCAGATCTCGCCGCCCTTCAGCGGAATCTCGACCGCCTGGTCGATGAAGGTGTCGTCCGGCTTCATCCCGTTCGCGAACGCGACGCCATAGACGAACGGCTTGAAGGTCGAGCCCGGCTGACGCCGCGCCTGCGCGACGTGATCGAACGGCTCGTTCGTGAAGTCGCGGCTGCCGACCCACGCGCGAATCTGCCCGTCGCGCGGATCGATCGCGACGAAGCCGGCCTGCACGTCGGTCTTCGCCTTGCACAGCGCGCGCATGAAGCCGCGGTCGGCGGCGAGCTGCTTCATCGCGGCCGCATCGTTCTTGCCGGCGTCCTGCGCGGCCTTGTATTCGGGCGACTCGCGCATGAAGGTGCGGAACACCTCGTTGTCGGTGCCGCAGCCGTCGCGGCCGCTCCACGCATTGTTCGCGATGCCCTGCAGCTGGTTCGCCTGCAGCGTCAGCGCCTGGGTCGCCATCTGCTGCAGACGCGAATCGATCGTGGTGCGCACGATCAGCCCGTCCGAATAGATGTTGTAGTCGTTGCGGTCGGCCCAGCCGATCAGCCATTTGCGCAGTTGCTGCGCGAAGTGCGGCGCGGGCCCCGGCGGCTCCTTCTGGCGCTCGAAGTCGATGCGCAGCGGCCGGCGCTGCAACTGCGCGAACTGCGCCGGCGACAGCTTGCCGTACTTCACCATCTGGCCGAGCACCGTGTTGCGCCGCTGCAGCGCGCGCTCGGGATTCAGCACCGGGTTGTAGTAGCTGTTGCCCTTCAGCATCCCGACGAGCGTCGCGCTGTCGAGCACGTCGAGCTCGTCGGCCGACTTGTCGAAATAGGTGCGCGCGGCCATCTCGACGCCGTACGCGTTGTACAGGAACGGCACCGTGTTCAGGTAGGTCTCGAGGATCTGGTCCTTGCTGTAGACGGCCTCGATCTTCAGCGCGGTGATCGCCTCCTTCACCTTGCGCGTGAGCGTCGGCGCGCGGCCGATCTCGTCCGGATACAGGTTGCGCGCGAGCTGTTGCGTGATCGTCGAGCCGCCCTGGCGGCTGCCCGAGAACGTATGGAGCGCGGCCGACGCCGTGCGCTTCCAGTCGAGACCGTGATGCTCGTAGAAACGATGGTCCTCGGTAGCGATCAGCGCATCGACCATGTGCGGCGAGATCTGCTTGAGCGACACCCATTCGCGGTTCGACGGCTTGAATTCCGCCAGCACCTTGCCGTCGGCGGACAGCACCTGCGCCGGCTGGTCGACGCGCGCCTTGCGGATGTCGCCGATGCCCGGCGTGAACGGAATCAGCACCAGCACGTACAGCAGGAACAGCGCGGGCACGGCGGCAGCCGCGCGCAGCACGCCGCGGCGCGTCGGATGACGGAGATGGTGCCAGGCGCTGGCCAGGACACGCTTGACGAGCACGGCGGCAGCGGCCGCGACGGGTTGGGCGCGCGCGACCCATTTGGCACTGAGGTCACGCACTGACGACACGTTTCGGCGATTCACGCGGGTGGGGGATCTGCTGGAAAGGCTGCATCGTACCAAAACTCGCGCGGCCCACCGGCCGGCGGCCGTCCCGGGCCTGCGCGAACGGCGTCCGGGCGTGCGTTTTTACAACAAAAAAAGCGCGCGCCCCGCAACGGGGCCGCGCGCCAAGCCTGGTACAACGGTGCCGTGCGCCGCTGCTCAGCGCACGAGAAAACCGTAGGTCAGCGGATCGCGCTCGTCGACGATCCAGTTCGCGAATCCGCAGATGTGCGCGCTGCCCTCCACTTCCGGGATCACGGCCGGGATGTCGCCGACCGTCGTCTCGCGCAGCACGCGCCCCTTGAACACGGTGCCGACGATCGACTCGTTGACGAGCGTGTCGCCGGCCGCGAGCCGGCCGCGCAGGTACAGCTGCGCGACGCGGCCGCCGGTGCCGGAGCCGGTCGGCGAGCGGTCGACCTCGCGATCCGCGAACACGCAGCAATTTGCCTGCGTCGAGCCCGGATGGCGCGGCGCGTTCGCGATGATCGTGCCGTAGATATGGTTGATCTCCGGAATCTCCGGATGCACGACCGGATATTTCGCGTTCGCGGCGGCTTTCACTTCGGCGCCGAAGCGGATCAGCTTCTCCACGGCCGCCTCGCGCACCGGCAGGTCGAACGGCGCGCCGTCGACGTAGAAATAGAACGCGCCGCCATACGCGATGTCGCCGGTCACGGTGCCGAACGACGGCGTGTCGACCGACACGTCGCGCTGCCAGATGAACGACGGCACGTTGACGAAGCGCACCGGCCCCGCATGCTCGCCGTCCCATTTCACGAACGCCTCGATGAAGCCGCATGGCGCGTCGATGCCGACGCGCGTCTCCGGCACCGTGCGCTGCACCCAGCCGAGCTCGACCGCGGCGGTCGACAGCGCGATCACGCCGTGCCCGCAATGGTCGCTGTAGCCTTCGTTGTGCACGAAGATCACGCCGAAATCCGCGTTCGGCGACACCGGCTCGGTCAAGTAGCCGCCGTACATGTCGGCGTGGCCGCGCGGCTCGAACATCAGCGCGCGGCGGATCTCGTCCGCGTTCTCCTTGAGCCATGCGCGGCGCTGGACGATCGTGTCGCCGGGCAGGCGCGGCAACCCGCTCGTGACGATGCGGAACGCTTCGCCGCCGGTATGGACTTCGACGGTGGAAAGGGATCGGGAAATTTTCATGAAGATCGAATGCGTGAAGACGAACGACGGCGCACCGGCGCCGTCGTTCCGGTAACGGTTTTACTTCGCGTACGGTTCGGGCAGCCCGTTGCGGATCACGTAGACGCTGGTCGGCGCGCCCTTCAGGTCGCCGTGTTCGTCAAACGAATAGGTGCCCGCGACGCCCGCATAGTTCGACTTCGCCAGCTGCGCGATCAGCTTCGCCTTGTCGGTGGTCGTGCCGGCCTTGACCATCGCGTCGGCGAGCAGCTTCATGCCGTCGTAGTAGTTGACGCCGTAGACCTGCGTATCCGTGTGATAGGTGTCGTGGTACTTCTTCAGGAATTCGCGGCCGGCCGGCGTCTTCTCGAGCGCGACGCCGCCCTGCGCGCAATAGACGATCGACGCGGCCTCGCCCGCGACCTTGCCCATGTCGGCCGAGCAGATGCCGTCGCCGCCGAGCAGCTTCGCGCGCAAGCCGCGCTGCTTCATCTGCTTCGCCATCGGCGCGCCCTGCGCCGCATAGCCGCCGAGGAAGATCACGTCGGGATTGCTGGCCTTGATCTTGGTGAGAATGCCGAGGAAATCGGTGGCCGACGAGTTCGTGTACTCCTGGTCGACGATCTTGATTCCGTTCGCCTTCGCGACGTTCATGAACTGCTCGGCGACGCCCTGCCCGTACGCGGTGCGATCGTCGATGACCGCGGCGGTTTTCGCGTTCAGCGTCTTCGCGGCGAAGGTCGCCATCGTGCCGCCGAGCTGTTCGTCGCTCGCGCCGATCCGGAAGATGTTCTTGAAGCCCTGCCGCGTGAGTGCCGGGTTCGACGCGACCGGCAGCATCGGGACGCCTGCGTTGCTGTACACACGCGATGCCGGGATGGCGACGCCCGAGTTGTACGGCCCGAGCACCGCGACCACGCCCTTGTCGACCAGGTTCTGCGCGACCTGCACGCCCGCTTTCGGGTCGGCCTGGTCGTCGTCCGACACCAGCTTGAACGTGACCGTCTTGCCGGCCACCTTCACGCCCGCCTTGTTGAGCTCGTCGACGGCGAGGCGCGCGCCGTTTTCATTGTCCTTGCCGTTCGCGGCCTGCGGGCCGGTGAGCGGCGCGGAATGGCCGATCATCACGACTTCCTGCGCGTGCGCGGCGCTCAGCGCGCCGGCGGCAACGGCCACCGAGAGCGCGGTAACGAAGTGTCGCATGGTGTCTCCTGATTGGTTTTGTGTGAAACCAATGTAGGACACATGTGGTCACCATGCAAGCAATTTCAAAAAGATTTTTGTTATTCTGGTCATTTTTTAGACCAGAGTGAGGCGGCGCGCATCACTTCGGCGTGATGTCGCGACGCACGCGAAGAATGTGCTGCTCGACATAGAACGCGGCCGCATCGGCGTCGCCGGACACGATCGCCTCGTAGATCAGCCGGTGCTCGGACACGTAGAGCCGGATCCGGCCCGCGTCGTAGATGCCGTCGTCCTTCAGCCGCTTCCACAGCGGCTGGTCCATCGTCTTCGCGACTTCGTCCGCGATCTTCACGATCAGCGCGTCGCCGGTCATCAGCGCGAGCTGCCGGTGGAACAGCCGGTCGCTCTCGTTCCACAGCGCGCGCTGCTGCGGATCGTCGATGTCGGAGACGGTTTCCATCTGTGCGAGATAGCCTTCGGCGACAGGATCGGCGCGACCGTGCGCGGCCGCGAGGCGCGCGATCGCGGGCTCGAGGATGAGCCGCACGTCGAGCGTCGACGTCGGGCTGAAGTCGGCATCGGGCGCGCCTTGCGGGTCGCCGCGCTGCGCGAGTACGTCGAGCGGCGCCGGCACGACGTAGGTGCCCGAATTGCGCTTCGTGAACACGAGCCCTTCGTTCTGCAACGCGCCCAGCGCCTCGCGCACGGCCGGCCGGCCAACCTGGAACAGCGCCGCGAGTTCGCGCTCCGACGGCAGCCTGGAATCGGCCGCGTAGCGCCCCGCGCGAATCTCGTCGCGAATCCTTTCGGCGACCTGTTCGTAGATCTGCAGCGGCCGGAAACCGGCTTCGAGCGATTCGGGACGTGCGGACATCATCTGGGGCTCCTGCCCGGTCGGGTGGGGGATCGGGAATGCGTCGCACTATACCGGAGCGGTACCGGCGCCGGTGCGCGCGACGCCCATCTGGACGGATATTAGAACCAAAATCGGTCGTCCGCTGGCTTTTCCGGCTTGCCGGGTGGCCGGAAACTGGTATAGATTTGATCCAGACCGCCTGCCACCGCGACAGCCGGCCGCCTCCGTGGCGAGCGCGCGATGCGCCCGTCACCCACGCCCACCGCCCCAACCGACCGACACGATGACCGCCATCTCCCGGATTCCCTCTTTCGACGCCGCCGAAACGGCCGCGCTGCTCGACTACCCCGCGCTGCTCACGACGCTCAGGCACACCGTCGCCGAATACGCGGCGGGCGAGATCGTCAGTCCCGAACGCCTGGTCGTGCCGCTGCAGGCCGGCGGCGTGATGCTGTCGATGCCGTCGAGCGCGCGCGACCTCGCGAGCCACAAGCTCGTGAACGTGTGCCCCGGCAACGGCGCGCGCGGGCTGCCGACGATCCTCGGGCAGGTGAGCGCATACGATGCGACGACCGGCGAGCTGCGCTTCGTGCTCGACGGCCCGACGGTCACCGGGCGCCGCACGGCGGCCGTTACCGCGCTGGGCATCCAGGCGCTGCACGGCGCCGCGCCGCGTGACATCCTGCTGATCGGCACCGGCAAGCAGGCGGCCAATCACGCGGAAGCGCTCGCGGCGATCTTTCCGGACGCGCGCCTGCACGTGCGCGGCTCGCGCGCCGACAGCGCGGCCGCGTTCTGCGCCGCGCACCGCGCGCAGGCGCCGCAGCTCGCGCCGCTCGACGGCGATGCGATTCCCGATGCGATCGATGTCGTCGTCACGCTGACGACGAGCCGCACCCCCGTCTATCGCGAAGCGGCACGCGAAGGCCGCCTCGTGGTCGGGGTCGGCGCGTTCACCGCGGATGCCGCCGAGATCGACGCCGATACCGTGCGCCACAGCCGGCTCGTCGTCGACGATCCGGCCGGCGCGCGCCACGAGGCCGGCGACCTGATCGTCGCGCAGGTCGACTGGCAGCAGGTCGCGTCGCTCGCCGACGTGCTGCGCGGCGCCTTCGCGCGCGGCGGCCCGCTGCTGTTCAAGACCGTCGGCTGCGCCGCATGGGATCTGGCCGCGTGCCGCACGGCACGCGACGCGCTGGCCGCGCGCCGGCACGGCTGATTCGACGGCGGCGGCGGCGACCGGCAACCTGCCGGTTGCACCACGCACGCCAGCCAGCGCGGCTCGGGCGTCGCCGCCGCCTTCGCGTACGCGTTGTAGGAATCGCCCTACAACACGTCGAAGCGGCCTACACAAACTTCCAGTTCGGCCGATTTCATTTTTGGCGGCGCAACACGATACTGCCGGCATGAATGCCAGCCTGTCACCCGCCGTCGCGCTCAGGGTGTTTCTCGTCGATCACGCCATCGCCGTCCGGCAACGGATCGCGCTGCTCGTCGGCGCGATCCGCGGCGTCGCGGTCGTCGGCGAAGCGGAAGACGGCCAGGACGCGTGGATGCACATCCGCAGCAGCCACGCGGACGTCGTGATCGTCGACCTGCGGCTCGCGGACGGCAGCGGTCTCGACCTGATCGGGATGCTGTCGAAGGCCACGCCGCGCGTCGTGACGATCGTGCTGACGAACCACTCGGCGGCGGCATTCAGAGAGGCATGCGCGGCGGCCGGCGCCGATTATTTCTTCGACAAGACCGCCGAATTCGACGCCGCATGCCGCGTCATCGAATCCCTGGTGCACGCTCGCGCGCACCACCCCTGATCGAGCCGGAGTGACTCATGTCTACCGCCACTGCCTGCGCCACCGCCCCGCCCGTCGCGCCTCGGCCAACGACTCCGCTTCGTGCGGTCGCGCGCACCGACGCCGTCAAAACCCCGGCCGCGCGCTGCTCGGGCTGCGCGATGCGCTCGATGTGCCTGCCGCCCGACCTGACTGCGGACGAGTACGGCCGCCTCGACGCGATCATCTGCTCGACCCGGCAGGTTCGCCAGGGCGACGCGCTGTTCCGCATCGACGACCCGTTCCACAGCATCTATGCAGTCCGTGCGGGCTCGTTCAAGACGGTGATGATGCATCGCGACGGCCGCGAGCATGTGACCGGCTTCCAGATCGCCGGTGAAACGCTCGGCATGGACGGCATCGGCAGCGGCCAGCACTGCTGCGACGCGATCGCGCTCGAGGACAGCGTCGTGTGCATCATCCCGTTCGGCGCGCTCGAGGCGGCGTGCCGCGAGATGAAGCCGATGCAGCATTTCCTCTACCAGATGCTGAGCAGCGAGATCGTCCGTGAATCGAGCCAGATGCTGCTGCTCGGCACGATGTCGGCCGAGCAGCGCGTCGCGCAGTTCCTGCTGAACCTGTCGGCGCGCTTCGAGGCGCGCGGCTATTCGGCATCGGAATTCAACCTGCGGATGACGCGCGAGGAAATCGGCTGCTATCTCGGCATGAAGCTCGAGACCGTCAGCCGGATGTTCTCGCGGTTCCATCGGGATTCGCTCGTCGAAACGCGCGGCAAGCGCGTGCGGATCCTCGACGCGCAGGCGCTCGCGCAGGTCTGACGCCCGACGCGCGGCCGGCGTCATTGCGCGGCCGCGCCCGTCGTGGCCGCATGCCGCGCGACCGCTTCGGGTTCGCCGGCCTGCCAGGCGGACAGCGCCTGTTCGGCTTGCGCGAACACGCGCCGGATCGTCTCGTTCACGTCGTCGCCGCTGCTGCCCGGCAGCACCGCCGGCGCGCGATCATGCATGAGCAGTTCGAGGCGCACGTCGTAGGTCCGGCCGCCGTCGCCGGTCGTGCGCGACTCGATCGCCAGCAGGCAATCGTCGAGCCGCGCGCGGAATCGTTCGAGCCGCACCAGCTGCGCCCCCGCCTCGCCTTCGAGCGCGGCGGAACCCGCGAATCCGACGCAGACGATCTGCATGCCCACGCCCATGTCGTTCCTCCTGACGCGGTCGCCGCTCGTCGACCGGATTGCCTGCCCCATGTTTCCCTGCCCTGCCCGCCGCGGAATCCGCCCGCACGCATGTCGCGCGGCGCGACGACGGATGCGGCGATCACTGCCGTGGCAGCATCGCCTCCGCGCGCCGTCGGCGCGAGGCGGTTCACATGCTGAACGTCTGCGACGCCTTCATTTCGATCCACGTCATCCCGGCCCGCAACCCTTCGATCGCGGCCTCGTGCTCCGTGGGATACGCATGACTGTGCTCGAACGTGTGGTGAAAGCGCGCCGGCCCGGTGCCGTGCTCGACCGACACACGGCAGCGGAACTCGCCGGATTCGCACTGTCGCGTCTCGATCTCGACCGACCAGTCGCGTTCATGAATCGTGCCTTGCAGTGTCATGCGTCCTCCTGCGGAATCAGCCGTCCATCCGGAAGTGACCACTGTGCAGCAACACCGGCCGGCCGCCGATTTCGTCGAGCATTTGTCGTGCCTTCGCCTCGATCGCCGACCGGTGCGCATCGAACGCGTCCAGCAAATCCCGTTCCAGCAGCGACGGCGCACCGAAATGGTCTTCCAGTGCTTCGGCCGTGATCGCGCACTGCACGCAGCGGCCGTCGACCAGCGCCGAAAACGCGACGACCAGATCGCGCGCGCAATATTCGGGCGGTTCGGGTGGAAAGGCAATCTGCATCTGTCCGCCTGTCATCGTCGGGGCAATTCATGACATGAGCATAGCGGCCCGCGGCACCGCACGCTTGACCCACGTCAACCGGTTCGCTGCGCCGCACGAAGCAACGCCCGACGGGCGCTCAGCCCGCTTCCGCGGCGATCGCCGCGCCGCGCTCCGCCAGCAGTTCGCGCAGCACGCTGCGATGGCAGCGGCGCTCGTCCTCGCAGTAGCAGCCGATCGAGAACGCGCTCGTCGCCGACAGCGCAGCGAGCAGGTCCAGCACCTTCGGTGCGTCGCCGTGCGCCATTTCCGCGCGGAAGTGGCGCGTGAACGCACGCCATTCGGCATCGGTTTCGGCAGCCTGCGCCTGCGCGACCAGCTCGGGGCTCGGCGACAGCGTCGGCAGCCACACATCATAGTAGTTGCGCGATGCGAATTCCGCCTTGGGTACCCCGCGCGGCGGCCGCCGCACCGTGCCGATCCTCAGGCCCTCGCCGGCCGCGCGCGGCGTGCCGAGCCGTACGATTCGAATTGCCATGCCGCTCCTTAGTCTTGCGTTCGATCCGCCATCGTACCGCCGCGCCGCCGCCGCGCAAGAAAAAACCGGCTGCCTCCGCGAGGGAAACAGCCGGTTCATGCGATGCGATCGGGCGCCCGGGGGCGCACCGGTCAGACGCCGCTCTTCAGCACCTTGCCGATCGCATCCGCGACGATGCCGACGTTCGAATCGTTCAGCCCCGCGACGCACATGCGGCCCGAACGCAGGATGTACACGCCGTGCACTTCGCGCAGCGCATCGACCTGCGATTCGGTCAGGCCCGTGTACGTGAACATCCCGCGCTGCTTCACGTAGCGCGTGAGGGCTTCGCCGCTGACGTAGTCGCGCAGGCCGTCGTGGATCGACTGGCGCATCCGCGCGATCCGGCGGCACATCGCGGCGAGTTCCTCTTCCCACTGCTTGCGCAGCGCGGGCGTGTTCAGCACGGTCGCGACGACCTTCGCGCCGTAGGTTTGCGGGTTGCTGTAGTTCGAGCGCACCGCGCCGGCCAGCTGGCCCAGCACGCGCTCGGCCGCGGCCGCATCGTCGCAAACGACGCTCAGGCCGCCGACGCGCTCGCCGTACAGCGAGAAGTTCTTCGAGAACGAGTTCGCGACGAGTGCCGGCACGCCGCGGCGGGCCAGTTCGCGCACGGCGAACGCGTCCGCGTCGAGGCCCGCGCCGAAGCCCTGGTACGCCATGTCGACGAACGGCAGCAGCCCGCGCGCCTCGATCACGTCGATCAGCTTCTCCCACTGGCCTTCGTCGAGATCGACGCCGGTCGGGTTATGGCAGCACGCGTGCAACAATACGATGCTGCGCGCCGGCAGCGCGTCGATCGCCGCGAGCATCGCGTCGAACTTCAGGCCGCCCGTCGCTTCGTCGTAGTACGGGTACGTGTTCACCGTGAAGCCCGCGCGCTCGAAGATGAAGCGGTGGTTTTCCCAGCTCGGGTCGCTGAGCCACACCTGCGCGTCCGGGAAGTAGCGCTTCAGGAAATCGGCGCCCACTTTCAGCGCGCCCGAGCCGCCCAGCGTCTGCACGGTCGCGATGCGCCCGGCCGCACGCGCCGGATGATCGGCGCCGAACACCAGCGCCTGCACGGCGTCGCGATACGCGGCGAGGCCGACCATCGGCAGGTAAGGCTTCGGGCCGAGGTCGCGCTGCAGCGCGGTTTCGGCTTCGCGCACGGCCCCCATCACGGGAATCCGGCCTTCGGCATCGAAATAGATGCCGATGCTCAGATTGACCTTCTGATCGCGCGGATCTTTCTGGAAGTTCTCGTTGAGCGTCAGGATCGGATCGCCCGGGTACGCGTCGATGTGTTCGAACATGGCTATGTCGGTCTCGTTTGGAAGAATGGTCGGGATGCCCGTGTCAGCGCGCGGACGCGCCGTCGCGCATCACATAGTCCGCATTCTTCTGACGGAAGCGATACCCGACCGCGAGCACCGCGAGCCATACGGGAATCAGGTACACCGACAGGCGGAGATCCGGCGTCAGGTACATCACGACGAGAATGCCGGCCATGAACGCCAGGCACAGGTAATTCGTGAAAGGATAGCCCAGACTGCGGAACGAAGTCTGCTCTCCGGCGATGCGCTTGGCCTGGCGGAACTTCAGGTGGATCAGCGTGATCATCGCCCAGTTGATGATCAGCGCCGACACGACGAGGCCCATCAGCACCTCGAACGCCTTGCCCGGCATGAAGTAGTTGACCAGCACGCACGCGCCGGTGGCGAGCGCCGACGCGCCGAGCGCGGCGAGCGGAATGCCGCGCTTGTTCACCGAGCACAGCACCTTCGGCGCGTTGCCCTGCTTCGCGAGGCCGAACAGCATCCGGCTGTTGCTGTACACGCCGCTGTTGTAGACCGACAGCGCGGCCGTCAGCACGACCACGTTCAGCACGTTCGCGACCAGGTTGCTGCTCAGCGCGTGGAAGATCAGCACGAACGGGCTGCCGCCGGTGACGACCTTCTCCCACGGATACAGCGACAGCAGCACGGCGAGCGCGCCGATGTAGAAAATCAGGATCCGGTAGATCACCTGGTTGGTCGCGCGCGGAATGCTGTGCTTCGGATCGTCGGCCTCCGCCGCGGTGATGCCGATCAGCTCCAGCCCGCCGAACGAGAACATGATCGCCGCCATCGACATCACGAGCCCCGACACGCCGTTCGGGAAGAAGCCGCCGTGCTGCCACAGGTTCGCGACGCTCGCTTCCGGCCCCGCATGGCCGCTCGCGAGCAGCCAGCCGCCGAAGCCGATCATCCCGACGATCGCGGCGACCTTGATGATCGAGAACCAGAATTCCGTCTCGCCGTACGACTTCACGCTCGCCAGGTTCAGCAGGTTGATCGCGACGAAGAACACCAGCGCCGACACCCAGGTCGGCACGCCGGGCCACCAGTACTGCACGTAGATCCCGACGGCCGACAGCTCGGCCATGCTGACGAGGATGTACAGCACCCAGTAGTTCCAGCCGGACAGGAAACCGGTGAAGTGGCCGACGTACTTGTCGGCGAAATAGCTGAACGAGCCGGCGACCGGCTCGTCGACCACCATCTCGCCGAGCTGGCGCATGATGAAGAACGCGACGACGCCGGCCACCGCGTAGCCGAGCAGCACGGACGGGCCGGCCATCTTGATCGTCTGCGCGATGCCGAGGAACAACCCCGTGCCGAGCGCGCCGCCGAGCGCGATCAGCTGGATGTGCCGGTTCTTCAGCCCCCGCTTCAGGCCGTCCTTCTCGTTTCCAGAAACCATGTCTTCTCCATTTTGCCCGCCTCCGCCGGAAGCGGTGCGGCGCGCCTCGGTGTGCCGGGCGCTGTTTTGCTGTGCCGGCGGCCGTTCGTGGAGCCGCCGGGTTGGGGACTGCAATCTTCGCGTGGCGACCCCCGATTCCTGTCGGCAGGCCCACCAGACCGGCCACCGACCGTCGCTCTCGCCGCCTTGCTGCAGGCGCACACGAAAATCCGGCGTCAGTTTAGCGTCGCGACAGCGAAATCGGGTTGCGTAACCGGCTCATGCAAACCCTACATTATGAGATAAGATTGCGCCCGGGAGACAGATGAGGAAACAAAAATGCCTGAACCGGTTCTCGATCGCATCGATCGCCATTTGCTGTCGGTGCTGCAGGAGAACGGCCGTGCGTCGAACCTCGACCTGGCGAAGGCCGTCGGCCTGTCGCCCGCGCAGACGCTGCGACGCCACCGCCGGCTGGAGGAGATCGGCGCGATCCGCCGTTACGAAACCCGTCTGTGCCCCGACACGCTCGGGTTCGGCGTCACCGCGTTCGTGCACGTGACGATGGAGCGCGGGCATATCCGCGACCTGTCGAAGTTCCAGAAGCTCGTGTCGGATCTCGCGCAGATCCAGGAATGTTTCTCGGTGACGGGCGATATCGACTACGTGCTGAAGGTCGTCGCGCGCGACCTGAAGGGGCTGTCCACGTTCCTGCTCGAAACGCTGATGCGGATTCCCGGCGTGAGCGGCGTGCATTCGAGCGTGTGCCTCGACGAGATCAAGTGCACGAGTGCGATGCCGGTGGAAGGCTGATGCGGCGCCACGCGACCGGCGGGGCGATGCCCGGTTCGGCAGCCGCGCTCAGCGCACCGCCTCGAACGCGCTGATCAGCAACGCCCCGCACGCAATCACCAGACACCCGCCGGCGCGACGCGGCGTCAGCCGCTCGCCGAGATAGACGCGCGCGATCAGCGCCGCGAACACCACGCTCGTTTCGCGCAGCGCCGATACCGGCCCCATCGGCGCACGCTCCATCGCCCAGATCACGATCCCGTATGCGAGCGCCGCGCACACGCCGCCGCATGCGGCCTTCGCCGTTTCACCGACATCCTGCGCGAGCCGCAGCGGCCCCGCCCGCAGCCGGTAGTACACGGCCATCAGCAAGCCGGTCAGCACGAACATCCACGCCGTATAGCCGACCGTGCTGCCGCTTTCCCGCACGCCGATCCCGTCGACCACACTGTACGCGGCGATCGATACGCCGGTGGCGAACGCAGTCGGCAGCACCTGCGTCATCCGGTGCCGCGCGCCGCGTCCGCGCTCCAGCCCGATCGCCATGATGCCGGCGCAGATCAGCACGAGCCCGCATTGGGCACCCGCGTTCAGGCGCTCGCCCGCGAACGCCGCGGCGCCCAGCGTGACGAGCAGCGGCGCGGTGCCGCGTGCGACCGGATACGCGACGCTCAGGTCGCCGTGCTCGTAAGCGCGCACCAGCAGCAGCGTATAGACGACGTGGAGCACCGCCGATGCGACGACGCAGGCCCAGCTCGCGGGCGTGATCGGCGCGGCGGCCGGCAGGAACAGCAGCGCGAACAGCCCGATCGCGATCTGCAGCACCGTGGCCGAGCGCAACCGGTCGCCGCTGCTGCGCACGAGCGCATTCCACGACGCATGCAGGAAGGCGGCGCACAGGACGGCAAACAGAACGGGAATCGGCACGTTGAGTACTCGCTGGCGGCCGGCAACGCGAAATCGTCGCCGCGGGCCAACCATCGTATGAATGCGTCACACGATTGTCAAAAAAAGAACGCGGCCCGGCACCCCGCGAACCGGCCCGCCGCGCGCTGCCGCCCGCCCCGCGCGGCATGCACGACCGTGACCGTGCCCGCCGCCCAATGTGTCGCCCAGATTGCATCCGCGTGGCCCCTTTCCGCTTTCTTTCGCGCCGCGTCGCGCCGTAATGGAATCGATACCGCGGCGCAACCGTCGCGAAACCGGTCCGCCCCCATATCTTCATACCGAACTGCTTCAATGCCGGTGCTTTATCGCGTTCCGCGCCGGACCGACACGGCGACGGGGTCGATCTTCACCGTCGAAAGCCTACCTGGAGTTTCCCGATGTTCCGTCAAGCCTTGCTCGTCACCGCCTGCGCAGCCGCGGCGCTTGCGCTGTTCGCCTGCGGCGGCAGCGACGATCCCACGTCGACGCCCGCCGTGTCGTCGCAGGACGCGCTGCAGACCGCCACGCCGATCAAGCACGTCGTCGTGATCTACGGCGAAAACGTGTCGTTCGACCACTACTTCGGTACCTACCCGAACGCGTCGAACCCGTCCGGCGAACCGGCCTTCAACGCGAAGCCCGGCACGCCGGCGATCAACGGGCTGACGGGCACGCTGCTCACCGCGAACCCGAACTTCACGAACACGGCCAACGGCACCGACGCCGCGAACCCGTTCCGCCTCGACCGCACGCAGGCCGCGACCGCCGACCAGAACCACGCGTACACGGCCGAGCAGCAGGCCGAGGACAACGGCCTCGCCGACCTGTTCCCGAAATACACCGGCAAGGGTTCGTCCGGCGGCGCCGGCGCATTCGGCACGAAGGGCCAGGTGATGGGCTACTTCGACGGCAACACCGTGACCGCGCTGTGGAACTACGCGCAGCGCTTCGCGATGAGCGACAACGCGTACACGACGGTCTACGGCCCGTCGACGCCGGGCGCGCTGAACGTCGTGTCGGGCCAGACCAACGGGATGCAGATCGTCAAGACGTCGAAGCAGCCGTCGACGCTCGCCGCCACCTCGTACTACATCAACGACGGCCAGGGCGGCTTCACGATGATCAACGACGTCGATCCGGGCTTCGACGTGTGCTCGAGCACGACCGACCAGGCGATGATGAGCGGCAAGAACATCGGCGACCTGCTGAACGGCGCGAAGATCACGTGGGGCGGCTTCATGGGCGGCTTCAACCTGTCGACGACCAACAGCAACGGCACGACCGGCTGCAGCCGCAGCACGGTCGCCACCGCCGTGAACGCGGCGACGACCGACTACATCCCGCACCACAACTGGTTCCAGTACTACGCGTCGACCGCGAACCCGCAGCACACGCGCCCGAGCACGGTCGCGGCGATCGGCTCGAGCTTCGAAGCCGACGGCAAGACGGCCGAACCGGCGAACCACCAGTACGACACCGACGACTTCTTCGCGGCCGTGAAGGCCGGCAACTTCCCGTCGGTCAGCTTCCTGAAGGCGCCGGCCGCGCAGGATGCGCACGCCGGCTACTCGGATCCGCTCGACGAGCAGGCGTTCGTGACGAAGGTCGTCAACTTCCTGCAGCAGCAGCCGGACTGGCAGAACACGGCCGTGATCGTCACCTATGACGACTCGGACGGCTGGTACGACCACGCGTACACGGCACCGACCCGTGCGTCGTCCGACGCGGTCGACCAGGTGAACGGCAACGGCAAGTGCGGCTCGGGCGGCACCACCGGCGTGAACGGCGGCACGGTGAACGGCCGCTGCGGCCCGGGTGTGCGCATCCCGCTGGTCGTGATCTCGCCGTACGCGAAGCAGAACTACGTCGACCACACGTTGATCGACCAGGCGTCCGTCGTGCGCTTCATCGAGGACAACTGGCTCGGCGGCCAGCGCATCGGCGGCGGTTCGTTCGATGCGACGGCCGGCGACCTGCGCGGGCTGTTCGACTTCTCGTCGAAGCCGAACACGGCGCCGCTTTATCTCGATCCGGCGCAAGGCACCGTGCTGAGCGCGGCGCCGTCGATCTGACCGGCATCGCGTAACCGGTCGCAGCAGGCAACAGCAGGCCGGCGCATCGTGCGCCGGCCGTTTCCGTTTAACGCGCCGCTTTCACACGGTGCCCGATTTTCGACCGACAGCATGACAGCTCGTCCCGCGTTCCCGTCTCCCGACGCATCCGGCGCCGCCGCGTCGCGTTCCCCTGCCCGCGTGCCGCGCCGCGCGGCGTTCGCGCTCGGCGCGGCCGTGCTCGGTTACGGCGCGTTCGCGATTGCGTTTCCGGCCCGTACGCCGGCGGCGATCGGCGACGTCGTCGCCGGCTGGACGGGTGCGAATCCGCATCCGGTCGTGCTGCAGCGCCCGGCCGCGCAGCCGCTGTCGGCGGTCGCGCAGCTCGGGCGCGCGCTGTTCGCCGATCCGTCGCTGTCGGCATCCGGCAAGCAGTCGTGCGCGTCGTGCCATAGCCCCGATCATGCATACGGGCCGCCGAACGGGCTCGACGTGCAGCCGGGCGGCCTCGCGATGACGCAGCAGGGCTACCGCCCGCCGCCGTCGCTGATGTACCTTTATCGCCAGCCGAACTTCAGCATCGGCCCCGATGCCGGCGAAAACGACGCCGCGCCGAGCGTCGCGCAGCAGGCGGCATCCGCGGCCGGCGTAGTCAAGGCGCAGAAGGTGGCCGGCACGTCGGCCGCGCCGCAGCTCGTGCCGCAAGGCGGGATGTTCTGGGACGGCCGCGCCGATACGTTGCAGCAGCAGGCGTTCGGGCCGCTGCTGAATCCGGTCGAGATGGCGAACGCGAGCATCGACGACGTCGCGCGCAAGCTCGCGCAGTCGCCGCATCGCGCGCAGTTCGAGCAGCTGTTCGGGCCGCGTGTGTTCGCCACGCCGCAGCTCGCGGTGTCGGAGGCCATGTTCGCGATCGCGCGCTATCAGGTCGAGGATCCGTCGTTCCATCCGTACAGCAGCAAGTACGATCGCTGGCTCGAAGGCCGCGCGCGCCTCACGCAGGCCGAGTTGCGCGGGCTGAAGCTCTTCAACGATCCGGACAAGGCGAATTGCGCGGGCTGCCACCTGTCGAAGCCCGGCAAGGACGGCTTGCCGCCGATGTTTACCGACTACCAGTACGAGGCGCTCGGCGCGCCGCGCAACAAGGCGCTCGCGCAGAACCGCAACCCGGCGTTCTACGATCTCGGCGTGTGCGGGCCGTTCCGCGCGGACCTGAAGGACCAGACGCAGTACTGCGCGATGTTCCTCACGCCGACGCTGCGCAACGCGGCGACGCGCCACGTGTTCTTCCACAACGGCGTGTTCCATACGCTCGACCAGGTGATGGCGTTCTACAACGAGCGCAGCATCTCGCCGCAGAAGTTCTATCCGCGCGGCGCGGACGGCAAGCTCGACGTGTACGACGACATCCCGGCGAGGTACCGCGCGAACGTCGACGTGACGGATGCGCCGTTCGACCGCAAGCCCGGCGACAAGCCCGCGATGACCGAACAGGACATCAAGGATGTCGAAGCGTTTCTCGGCACGCTGACCGACGAGCCGGCACGCTGACGGCTGGCCCGCCGCCGATTTTGGTCAGCGCTGCGCGCGGATGCAGAGGAACGCCGGCGCCAGCGACAGCTCCGCATGGAGCCGCTCCGACACGGCCTTCATCTCGGCCAGCGGCGTCGGTTCGACGAACCTGTCGAGCCGCCAGCCGGCGTCGGCGAGCGCGTTCAGGATGTCGGCAAGCGGCCGGCGCCACGCTTCGACATAGGGCTTCGGTTCGCCGAAACCCGACCAGTGGAAGCCGAAACGGCTCGTATCGAAGTACGTGGCGTCCCCGCGTGTGCGCTCGTCCATCCAGTCGCGCATCGGGTGCGCCATCGAGAACACGAGCGTCCCGCCGAGCCGTGCGACGCGTCTGAATTCACGCAGCGTCGGGGCGAGGTCGCGCACGTAGTCGAGCGCGAGCGAGCACAGCACCTTGTCGACCGACGCGTCGGGCAGCCACGCGAGCGGCGCCTCCAGGTCGCCCTCCACGACGTCGACCGTGAGGCCTGCGCAGCGCGTTTGCGCGAGCGCGACCATCTCGGGCGTGATGTCGAATGCGTGGACGGTCGCGCCGTGGCGCGCGAGGTGCGCGCTGCAGATGCCGGGCCCGCAGCCGGCGTCGAGCACCGTCAGGCCGTCGACGTCGCCGAGCAGTGCCATCGTTGTCGGACGCTCGTAGAGTGCGTTGTGCGCCTTGGTCGGCGCGATGTCCGCGTAGCGTTGCGCGAAGCTCGCGTAAGCGCGGCGGGCGGGAGGTTCGGTCGGGTCGGGCATGCGGCGTCCGTCGGTGGAAAGGCGGCAGGCCGATTCTGCCCGATCGGACGATGGGTGGCGACCCGCCCTCGCACCGGCGTCAGGACAGGCTGTCGAGCAGCCGATACCACGCGACCCCGGCCGCGATATAGAAGCGCTGCAGCCCGTGCAATGGAATCGGCCGGATCTGCGTGACCCGGAACGGCAGCGGCAGTTGCGCATCGCCCGACAGATGCGCGGCCAGATGTTTGCCGAGCGTCGTCGCCATTGCGATACCGCGACCGTTGTAGCCGAGCGCGATCGTCACGCCCGGCGCGGGCTCGTGCACGTGCGGCAGGAAATCCGCGGTGATCGCGACGCGCCCCGCCCAGCGGTATTCGAACCGGACGCCCTTCAGTTGCGGATACAGCAGCGTCGTCGCGCGCTCGAGATGGCGCCAGTCACCCGGCGCACGCGGTTCGGCGAACGGGCCGCGGCCGCCCATCAGCAGGCGCCCGGCGGCGTCACGGCGGAAGTACAGCAGCAGACGCCGCGCATCCGATGCGACCTCGCCGCCGGAGAGGATGTCGCGACCAAGCTCCGGCGCGAGCGGTTCCGTCGCGACGATGAAACTGTTCGCGGCGATCACCGACTGGCGCAAGCCGGGCCACAGCCCGTCCGTATAGCCGTTGGTCGCGATCACGACACGCTGGGCGGACAGCGTCGCGCCGCCCGACGTCGCGATCCGCCAGCGGCCGTCGACGCGTGTCAGCCCGACGGCGCGGGTCGAGCCGTGCACGACGGCCCCGCTCGCCTGCGCGGCGCGCACCAGGCCGCGCGTATAGCTGAGCGGCTGCACGCTGCCCGCGCGGCGATCGATCCAGCCGCCCGCATACGCATGCGTGCCGAGCCGCCGCGCGACGTCGTCGCGGCCGAGCACCTCGACCGGCGCACCGCGCGCGGCCCATTGCTGCGCCCGGCGCGCGACCGTGTCGAGCATCGCGGCGGTCGGCGCCGGCTGGATCCAGCCGTGGCGACGCGCATCGCAGTCGATCGCGTGCCGCGCGATCAGGTCGAACACGGTGTCGGCCGCGCCGCCGACGATGCCGGCAAGCTGCTCGCCGGCCGTATCGCCGAACCGGCGCACCAGTTCGACCGGGTCGTATTTCAGCCCGGGAATCACCTGCCCGCCGTTGCGGCCCGACGCCCCCCAGCCCGGCTGCGCGCCGTCGATCACGCGAACGTTCACGCCGCGCTCGGCCAGGTGAAGTGCGGTCGACAGGCCGGTGAAACCGGCGCCGACGATCGCCACGTCGCACGATACGGACGCGTCGAGCGCGGGCGTATCGGGTGCCGGCGCGGCGGTCGCCGCCCATAGCGAATCCGGCCACGGCGAGTCGGGCCATCCGGGTGCCGCGTTCGTTGCACTCATGTTCGATCCGGGTTGTCGGCGCCGTCCGACGCCAGCAGGCGGCGCAGGAATTCCTGCGTGCGGGGATGCGTCGGCTGCGTCAGCACGGCGCGCGCCGGCCCGCTTTCGCAGATGGTGCCGTCGTGCAGGAAGCACACGCGATCAGCCACCTCGCGTGCGAACGCCATCTCGTGCGTGACGACCACCATCGTCATTCCGTCGCGGGCGAGCCCCCGCATCACGCCGAGCACTTCGCCGACGAGTTCGGGGTCGAGCGCCGACGTCGGTTCGTCGAACAGGATCGCCTGCGGCTCCATCGCGAGTGCGCGTGCGATCGCGACGCGCTGCTGCTGGCCGCCCGACAGCTCCGACGGATACGCATTCATCCGGTGCGCGAGCCCGACCTTGTCGAGCAGCGCGCGGGCCTGCTCGCGCGCTTGCGCGGCCGGCCTGCGACGCACGTGCACCGGCCCTTCCATCACGTTCTCGAGCGCCGTGCGGTGCGCGAACAGGTTGAAGCGCTGGAACACCATGCCGACGCGCATCCGGAGCTCGTGGATGCGCTTCGAATGTGCGTCGACCTTCACGCCGTCGATCGTGATCGCCCCTTCGTCGTAGGTCTCGAAACCGTTGATACAGCGCAGCACGGTCGACTTTCCGGAACCGGACGGCCCGATCAGGCACACGACTTCACCCTGCTGCACGTCGAGGCTCACGCCCTTCAGCACCGCGTGTTGCTGAAACCGCTTGTGTATCGATTCGATCCTGATCATGCGCCCCTCCTCAGTGCGAGCCGCTTGCCGAGCCGGTTCACGCCGAACATCAGCGGCAGGCCGAGCGCGAGATACAGCAGCGCGACGAGCGTGTAGACGCTCATGTTCTGGAACGTCGACGACGCGATCAGCTGGCCGGCACGCGTGATTTCCGCGACCGTGATCGTCGACGCGACCGATGAATCCTTCAGCAGCATCACGAGCGTATTGCCGTACGGCGGCAGCGCGATGCGGAACGCCTGCGGCAGCACCACGCGCTGCATGATCATCGGGCCGCGCATGCCGATTGCGTGCGCGGCTTCGATCTGGCCGCGATCGATCGCCTCGATGCCGGCGCGGAAGTTCTCGGCCTGGTACGCCGAATACGCGATGCCAAGGCCGAGCACGCCGGCCTGGAACGCCGACAGTTGCACGCCGAGATCGGGCAGCACGAAGTACATGTAGAACAGCTGCACGATGATCGGCAGCCCGCGGATCACGTTGACGATCGTGCTGCCGGCCGTCGACACCGCCCGGTTGCGCGACACTTTCATCAGCGCGAGGATCAGTCCGAGCACCGAGCTGAGCACGAACGCGCATGCCGTGATCTCGACGGTGATCACCGCGCCCTTCAGCAGGATCGGCAGGAAATCGATCGCGTTCTGAAAAAACATGAGGTCTCCTATGCGACGCCCGAACGGCGCGCCGCGGTGGATGCCCGCGACGCGCGGGCGATGCCGGACGGGAATCGGGCGCCGGTGCTCAGCTCATGTGCCACTTCTGCAGGATCTGCTGCAGCGTGCCGTCGCTCTTCATCTTGCGGATCGCGCCGTTGAGCTGTTCGAGCGTCGCGTTGTCGCCTTTGCGCACGATGAAGCAGACCTGCCCCTTCACCACGCTCTGGTATTCCGGCACGAGCCGCACCTGGCGATTGACGCCGTGCTCGATCTGGTAAGCGACGATCGGCTGGTCGGCGAAGCCGGCCTTGATGCGCCCGAGTGCGACGTCGCGCATGATGTCGGCGATCGAATCATAGGTCCGGACTTCCTTGAAGATGCCCTTCTTGTTGAGCGCATCGACGAACGCGGTGCCGACCTGCGCGCCGACCACCTGCCCGTTGAAATCGTCCATCGACGTATAGCGGCCCGGATCGTCGGCCTTCACGATCAGGCCTTCGCCGAACGAGTAGACGGTGTCGGAGAAATCGACGACCTGCTGGCGCGCAGGCGTCTTCAGCATCGCGGCCGAGATGATGTCGATCTTCTGCGTGGTGAGCGACGGGATCAGCGCCGAGAACACGGTCTGCTGCACGTCGACGCGAAACCCGGCCGACTTCCCGGCCGCGGTGATCGCATCGACCATCATCCCCTGGATCGAATTGCTCTTGACGTCGAGAAACGTGAACGGCACGCCGGTGGCCGTCGCGCCGACCTTCAGCGTGGGCTCGGCCGCAACGGCGCTCGCCGAAGCCGTCGAGAGTGCGATACAGGTGGCGAAACCGGCGGCCAGTGCGCCGAACCGCTTGATGAACGAAACCATGACGTCTCCTTCTCGATTAACCCGGTGCGTCGGCCGGCCGCTGATCGACACTGCGACGATGACCCGATCTTAAAACGAATCAAAAATATCGCAAAAAGATTTTTGCGTATCGATATTCGATACGATAGGATGTGATATCGAATCAATCCCGTCCCTCGCCATGGAAACGTCACCCGATCAATCAAACGATCTGCTGTTCAATCAGTCGCTGGAAAAAGGGCTCAACGTGCTGCGCGCGTTCAGCGCGAAGCGGCGCACGATGACGCTGGCGGAAGTGGCCGACGCGGCAGGGATCACGAAAAGCTCCGCGCAGCGGATGGTCTATACGCTCGAGCAGCTCGGTTACATCCGCAAGCATCCGGTCACGCGGCGTTTCCAGCTCACGCCGCACGTGATGCGGATAGGCTTCAACTATCTCGCGGCCGATACGTTGATCGACGTCGCGAATCCGTTCCTGTCCGAGCTCACGAACCTGACCGGCGAGACCACCAATCTCACCGAGCCGGACGACGACGAAATGGTCTACGTCGCGCGTTTCGTATCGACGAAGTTCGTGCCGATCCACATGCCGATCGGCAGCCGTATCCCGATGTACTGCACCGGGAGCGGCCGTGCATTCCTGAGCGCGTTGCCGCCGCAGGAAGCGCGTGTGCGGCTCGACGGCATGGTGCGTACGCCGCATACGCCGCGTACGGTCACGGCGCTCGACGAGCTCGTCGCATTGCTCGACGGTGCACGGCGCGAAGGCTACGCGACCAACCAGGAAGAACTGTTCATCGGGGACATGTCGATTGCCGCGCCCGTGCTCGGCAGCCAGGGGCAGCCGGTCGCGGCCGTGCACGTGGTCGCGCCGACGAGCCGCTGGACGTTCGACGATGCGCGCCGCAAGCTCGCGCCGGCGGTGATCGACTGCGCGCGCGGAATCAGCAATTCGATCCGGACGCTTGAATAGCGTCGGCGAAACGGCATCGGGCGCGCCGTTGCATTGCGCAATGGCGTCTTATCGCTACTGCGGCTTCGGCGAATGCTCGATCCGATAGGTGCTGTTCGGGCGTAATACGTGCTGCTTCGCGGCGGCGTCCAGTTCCTTGCCGTGATATAGATCGATGCACTTCAGCGGCGCAGCCCGCGCGCCGCAGCCTGTGCCGAGGAGGGCTACCGGGTCGCCGTCACCGGCGTGGCGACGGCCGCGGCCGCCCCGAGCCGTCCCTCCACCACCCACTGCGCGAACCGGTACGCAACCAGCGAGCCCGCCACGGCCAGCAGCATCGGCACCAGGCTGTCGTGATTCGCGCGCGTGAATTCGAGCAGCAGCACGACGGCCGTGATCGGCATCTGCATCGACGCGGCGAGGAACGCGGTCGCGCCGACCAGCGCGCATCCGCCGATCGACGCGCCCGGCCACACGAGGCTCCACATCCCGCCGAGCACGACGCCGAGCAGCGCGCCGTTCGCGAGACCGGGCGTCAGCAGCCCGCCCTCCGCCCCCGCGCGCAGGCTGCCCGCCTCGATCGCCACCTTCAGCACGAGCAGCGTCGCCGCGAGCCCGATCGTCAGCGTGCCGTCGAAGCCCATCGAAGCCGGCCCCTTGCCATTGCCGAGCAGTTGCGGAAAGCGCATCGCCAGCACACCGATCACCGCGAAGTTGACCAGCGCGAGCACCGGCAGCAGCCGGCCCTTCGGCGCGTCGGCCCGTGCGCGGCTCGTGAGCCGCACGAAGCCGTACGCGGCGAAACCAAACAGCGGCCCGCAGACGATCGACCACGCGACGAGCGGCGTACTCAGCACGAACGCAGGCACCGTGTACTGATGTTCGTTGCCGAGGCCGATCCATGCGACGGCCGCCGCGATCGCCGAGGTGACGACGGCCACCACCAGCGCGCGCAGTTCGAACGTGCCGAGCAGCACTTCGAGCACGAACACCGCACCGCCGAGCGGCACGTTGTAGACGGCCGCGAGCCCGGCACCCGCGCCGCACGCGACCATCAGCCGGCAGTCGGCGGGCGTCAACCCCGCGCGGTGCGCGAACTGCCCGGCCAGCAGCGAGCCGATCTCGCGCGGCGCGACTTCGCGGCCGAGCGGCGAACCGAGCGCAACGGTGACGATCTGCAGCAGCGCGTGCACCGTCGTGCTGACGAACGGCATCCGCGGATCGGCGGCACGCACGGCACGGCGGATGCTGACGAGCGGCCGGCCGTAGCGGTACAGCGCCCACCAGCCGCCGCCCGCGACCAGCCCGCAGACGACGAGCACCGCGAGCCGGCGCTGCGGGTCGGCCTGGCTCACGCCGGCAAGGAAGCTCTCGGTGCCGACCACGTGCGCGAGGCTGTAGCCGTACGCGATGTGCTGGATCGCGTGCAGCAGCAGCGCGAGCAGCATCCCGCCGACGCCAGCGCCGATGCCGGTCAGTATCGTGACGGCAGCCATCCGCGCGAACGGACTGGCGGACGGCGAGGAAGACACGGGAGCAGACGGAAGATCGAGGCGCATGAGGTCGGCGGACGATGATCGACAAGACGGCGCGCACCATGCACGCCGCCGTCAGGACCGCATCGTAGGCGTCGATCTCTCATGAGACAAACGTATTTTTTTGATCAACTCATGCATTCAGCGCATACAAGAAAGACGGCAGTTCCCGACGGGGCGTGCCGCCGTGCGCCGCCGTCGCGGCAGCCGCGTCACTCCGGATACGTGACGCGCTCCGGCTCGCGCCGCATGATCACCTTCCCGTGGCGCACCGACAGCGTGGCCTTCACCTGCCGGCGCACGGCTTCATAGTCGCTGTCGGCATCGAGCACGACCAGGTTCGCCGGCCGCCCGACCGCGATCCCGTAGCCGTCGCCGAGATGCATCGCCGTCGCGCTGTGATCGGTCACGAAGTCGAGGCAGCGCTGCAGGTCCTGGTAGCCCATCATGTGGCAGATGTGCAGGCCGGCGTCGAGCACGCGCAGGATGTTGCCGTTGCCGAGCGGATACCACGGATCCTTGATCGAATCCTGTCCGAAGCACACGTTCAGGCCCGCGCGATCGAGTTCAGCGACACGCGTGAGCCCGCGCCGCTTCGGAAACGTGTCGAAGCGCCCCTGCAGATGAATGCTCTCGGTCGGGCACGACACGAAGTTCAGGCCCGCGCGCTTCAGCAGCCGGAACAGCTTCGAGCAATACGCGTTGTCGTACGAGCCCATCGCGGTCGTGTGGCTCGCGGTCACGCGCGCGCCCATGCCGCGCACGCGCGCCTCTTCCGCGAGGACTTCCAGAAAGCGCGAATGCGGATCGTCGGTCTCGTCGCAGTGCACGTCGACGAGGCAGCCGGTGCGCTCGGCCAGCTCCATCAGGAAGCGGATCGAGCTGACGCCCTGCTCGCGCGTGTTCTCGAAATGCGGGATCCCGCCGACGACGTCCGCGCCGAGTTCGATCGCCTGCGCCATCAGCGCGCGGCCGCCGTCGAACGACTCGATGCCTTCCTGCGGAAACGCGACGATCTGCAGGTCGATCAGCCCGCGCGCCTCGTCCTTCACTTCGAGCATCGCCTTCAGCGCGGCCAGCGTCGGATCGGTGACGTCGACGTGGGTGCGCACGTGCTGGATGCCGTGATCGCGCAGCATGCCGATCGCCGCATGCGCGCGCGCCTTCGTGTCCTCGTGCGTGATCGTCGCCTTGCGCTCGGACCAGCGCTCGATGCCCTCGAACAGCGTGCCGCTCATGTTCCAGGCCGGCTCGCCGGCCGTGAGCACCGCATCGAGATGGATATGCGGTTCGACGAGCGGCGGAATTGCGAGACGGCCGCCCGCATCGACATCGCCGGCGCCGACCGATGTGACCGGCGCGGCCTGCGCGTCGATCCGCGCGATCCGGTCGCCGTCGATGCCGATCGTGAACAGCCCGTCGCGGCCGCGCAGGCGTGCATTGAAGAGGTTCATGGTGGGTCCAGGCGTCATGCGGCGTCAGCGCGCCGCGTGGTGGGGAAAAACCGGCTCCTGCGATGCGTGCCGCGCTTATTTGAAATCCTCGATCGTCAGGCCGGTCGCCGCGCTCATCTCGTCGTTCGCCACGTCGCGCACGTGCTTGCCGAACGTCCACACATGCCGGCCGGGATCGCGCGCGCGATACATGCGATCGCCGTAGAACTGGTCGGCCGGCGCCTGCAGGATCTCCGCGCCGGCCGCACGTGCGCGTTCGCAGTGCGCGTCGATGTCGGCGTCGTCGGGAAGATGCACGTGGACGTGCTGCGTGTTCCGGTCGCCCGTGTCCTGCGGCGACGCGATGAAGTCGGCCCACGCGCCGCCGATCATGACGAGGCCGTCGCCGAATCTCATTTCGGCATGCGCGATGTCGCCTTCCGGCGTGGTCACGACCAGCGCGCGCTCGAAGCCGAATGCGCGTTCGAGCCACGCGAGCGCGGCTTTCGGGTCGCGGTAGCACAGCGCGGCACTCAAGGAAGGACGGCGCGGCGTGGTCATCGGGGGCTCCGGATCTCGGCAATGGTCTGCCCATTCTCCACGCGCGCGGCGCGGCGATCAACTCCCGCGCCGGCGACGCGCGTGTTGTCAATGCGCGACACGGCATGCGCGGCCGCCCGACCGCTCGCGTCGCGCCGTCGGCGAAAACGCACGCCGTCCGGCCTCCGGACCGATTTGTGAACGGCGTGTGACGCACTCTTGCGCAACTCGCAACGGTGTACTCGCGCGCCTGCGGCCGGAATCGCACGACCCCGCCCCTACACTTGCGCCGAACTTTGGTCACCCGTCCCACACGCAGGAGCTGTTACATGCACAAAACGAACAAAACCCTGATTGCCGCCGCATCCGCCGCCGCACTCTTCGCCCCGCTCGCGCACGCCCAGAGCTCGGTCACGCTGTACGGCCTGATCGACGCCGGCATCGCGTACACCAACAACGCCGGCGGCGCATCGCTGTGGCGCATGACCTCCGGCACGGTCAACGGCAGCCGCTTCGGCCTGCGCGGCACGGAAGATCTCGGCGGCGGCCTGAAGGCGCTGTTCGTCCTGGAGAACGGCTTCAACGTGAACAACGGTGCGCTCGGGCAGGACGGCAAGCTGTTCGGCCGCCACGCGTATGTCGGCCTGACCAGCAGCGGCTACGGCACGCTGACGCTCGGCCGCCAGTACGACACGATGGTCGACTTCGTCGCGCCGCTGTCCGCGACGGCCGGCGACTTCGGCGATACCGGCTTCGCGCATCCGTTCGACAACGACAACCTGAACCACTCGGTGCGCATCAACAACGCGGTGAAGTACACGAGCGACACGATCGCGGGCTTCAAGGTCGGCGCGCTGTACGGCTTCTCGAACTCGACGAACTTCGCCGGCAACCGCGCGTACAGCGTCGCGGCAAGCTACACGAACGGCCCGCTGAAGCTGGCCGGCGCGTACCTGCAGATGAACGGCACGAAGGGCTCGACGAGCGCAAGCCCGGGCGCGACCGACGTGGCCGAAGCGAAGAGCGTGAGCCAGGGCGGCTGGTCGGTGGGCGCGGACCGCATGCGCTCGTACGGCGGCGGTGTCAGCTACGTGTTCGGTCCGGCGACGGTCGGCTTCGTCTATACGCGCTCGCAGTACGACAACTCGGGCTCGTTCGGTTCCACCGGCCAGGTCGCGTTCAACAACTACGACGTGAACGTGCGCTATGCGGTGACGCCGGCCGTCAGTCTCGGCGCGGCCTACGTGTACACGGACGCCAGCGTGTCGAACCCGGACAGCAAGCACGGCACCGATCCGAAGTGGCACCAGGTCGACCTGCAGGCCGTGTACAAGCTGTCGCGCCGCACCGACCTGTACGCGGAAGCGATGTACCAGCACGCGTCGGGCCGCGGCTACCAGGCCTTCATCAACACGTCGGGCGGCGCCTCGAGCACCGCGAACCAGATCGTCGGCACGATCGGCATGCGCACGCGGTTCTGAGTTCCGCGCCGCGTGAGCGCCCGTCGCCCGTCCGCCAGGACCCTGTCCTGGCGGACGGGTTCGCGCGCTGTGGGCGACCTGCACCAATGTTGTTCCATCTGGAAAGCTGCCTGCCCGGAATCGGGGTTTTTGTGCGCGCGTGTGCTGCATAGACTGGCATCGACGGTTCGGATCGCGCGTCGATCACCGGACCGGCCTCACACCCCGTCTACTGGAGAACATCGTGAAATCGCTCGTCGTTACCGCCGCCGCTGCCGTCCTGCTTGCCGCACCGGCCCTGTCGTTCGCTCAGTCCGCCAAGGCGCCCGTCACGCGCGCCCAGGTGCTGCAGGAGCTCTACGACCTCGAATCGGTCGGCTACAACCCGTCGCTCGGCGACGCCGGCAACTATCCGGACGACATCATGGCCGCGCAGGAACGCCTGGCAGCAAAACGGCTCGCCGAGCACAAGGCCGCGCAACGCGCATATGGCCCGGCCGGCGCGGGCGCAACGGAATCGGGCGTGGCGGCAAAGCCCGCGCTGTGAAGGCACGCAGCAACGCTGCACCCGCGCGACATGCGTCCCGCGGGCGCGGCGGAAATCGCGCGAAACGGTTCGTCACGATGGATGCGGCCGGACAGCGTGCCGTCCGGCACGCGGCCATCTCGTCCTGGATTCGCTCTCGGGCTGCCTGATCAGGCAGCCTGCGGCTCGCGGTCGATCGCGTTCAGCATCTCGACGTCGCGAGCAATCATCCCCGGCACCTGCGCACGCAGCATCTCGACCCAGGTGCGCACCTTCGCGTCGATGAAACGGCGCGACGGATACAGCGCATACACGTTCATCTTCTGCAGGATGTGCCCGGGCAGCACGCGCACGAGCGTACCGTCCTGCAGCGCGTCGATCGCCGCATACAGCGGCAGCATGCCGATCCCGATACCGTCGCAGATCGCGAGCGCGAGCGACTCGGCCGTATTGGTCTGCACCGGCCCGGTGACATGGATCTGCTCGATGCCGTCGGCGCCTTCGAGCACCCATTCGTGGGTCGGGAACGCCGGCGTGCAAAGTGTCAGGCACGCGTGCGCGCCGAGATCCTGCGGGCGGGCCGGCGCGCCGTGGCGCTTCACGTACTCGGGCGACGCGCACAGGATGCTGAAGGTCGAGCCGAGCAGGTGCGACACGAGCTCCGAGTCGGGCAGCGACGATGCGGTCACGACCGCCATGTCGCTCGTGCCGTCGAACAGGTCGGGCATGCGCTGCGACAGCGACAGCTCGATCGACACGTCCGGATATTGCGTGTGGTAGCGCGTGAGCGCGGGCATCACGTAGTGATGGCCGACGCTCGCGAAGCTGTGCATGCGCAGCACGCCGGCCGGCCGTTCGTGCGCGCAACTCGCCTCCTCCTCGGCGCGATCGACGTCGGCAAGAATCTGGCGGCAGCGCCGCAGATAGCTTTCGCCGGCCGACGTCAGCGCGAGGCGGCGCGTCGAGCGATTCATCAGACGGGTGCGCAGACGCGCCTCGAGTTCCGACACCGCGCGCGACATCGCGCCCGTCGTCGAATTCAGCGATTGCGCGGCCGCGGTGAAACTGCCCGTCTCGACGACGCGCGTAAACACCCGCATGTTTTGTAGGGTATCCATTCCTGTGAGCCACCTGTAGCGGAGCCGCTATTTTCCTCCAGCGGGTGCGACAGATTGTTACGCGGCCTGCAACTATCGTTTCCCCGTAGCTGCGTTAATGCCCACGCGCCGCACTCCTACAATCGGCGCCTCACCAGTCGAACGGACCCGTCCGGACGCGCCGCGGCACCGCACGCGCCCCGCTTTTTTTCATGAAGCCACAACCTGCGATCGAGCGACCTTCCATCGAACCGGCCCGATGGAGAACCTGGCTCGATCCGCTCGGCGGCGCCGCGCGCGACTGGGCCGCGAGCGACGGGATGATCTGGCTGCACCTCGCCAAGACCGTGCTCGCCGCGCTGCTCGCGATGGGGATCGCGATGCGGCTCGAGATGTCGCAGCCGCGCACGGCGATGACGACCGTGTTCGTGCTGATGCAGCCGCTGTCGGGGATGGTGTTCGCGAAGAGCTTCTACCGCATGCTCGGCACGGCGGCCGGCCTCGTCGCCGCGCTCGCGCTCGGCGGGCTGTTCGCGCAGCAGCCTGAGCTGTACATGGCCGGCATCACGCTGTGGGTCGGCGGCTGCATCGCGCTCGCGGTGCGCAACCGCCATTTCCGCTGGTACGGGTTCGTGCTCGCCGGCTACACCGCCGCACTGATCGGCCTGCCCGCGGTGATGACGCCGCAGACGCTGTTCCAGTCCGCGCTCACGCGCGCCGCGGAAGTCGCGCTCGGCATCGCATGCTCCGGCGCGGTCAGCGCGCTGATCCTGCCGCTCAGTTCCGCGAAAGCGCTGATGCGCTCGCTGAGCGCGCGTCATGTGAAGTTCGCGGCGTTCGCGGCCGGCGCGCTGTCGGGCGACCTCGCGCGCGGCGACTTCGAGCGGCGCTTCGCCGATTTCGTCGACGAGATCGTCGGGTTCGAGGCCAACCGCGCGTTCGCGTCGTTCGAGGATCCGCACATTCGCGCGCGCAGCCGCCGGCTCGCGCGGCTCAACAGCGAGTTCATGAATGCGTGCACGCGCCTGCATGCGCTGCACCAGCTCGTCAAACGCCTGCGCGCGAACCGGTCGGACGCGGTGCTCGACGCACTCGCGCCGCACATCGATGCGCTCGCGCAGCGGATCACCGCATTGCGCGACGAGCGGCAGCGCGGCATCACGTCGACCACCGGCGCACTGCTCGAACTGCGCCGCTTTCACGCAGCGTTGCCGAAGGCCGCGCGCGCGTCGCGTCGCGCGATCGAGGATCACGCGGCCGGCGGCCTGCTCGACTTCGACACCGCGATCGAGCTGATGTATCGCTTCATCGGCGAGTATCTCGGCTACGCCGACACCAACGCGTCGCTCGACCGCGACGATCACGCGTTCGAACGCTCGGTCACGCACTACGCGGTGAAGACCAATTCGTTCTTCGTCGGCTTCGCGTTCCTGCGCACGCTCGTCGCCGTCGGCGCGATGAGCGCGTTCTGGCTCGCGTCCGAATGGCCGAGCGGCTCGCTCGCCGTGATCGCGACCGCGATCGCGTGCGCGCTGAGCTCGACGTCGCCGCGCGCACCGAAGTTCGTCGCACAGATGGGCGTCGGCGCGGCGTTCGCGACCGCCGTCGGCTACGTGTTCCTCTGTTACGTCTATCCGAACATCGACGGTTTTCCGCTGCTGTGCGCGGCACTCGCGCCGGTGCTCGGCCTCGGCGCGTTTCTCGCGATGCGCCCGGGCCTGTCGGGCTACGGGATCGGCTTCGCGGTGTTCTTCTGCCTGCTCGCGGGCCCCGACAACGCGATCGCGTATACGCCCGAGGTGCTGATCAACAACGGCTTCGCCGTCGTCGTCGCGATGCTCGCTTGCTCGATCGTGTTCGCCGTGGTGTTTCCGACCCACATGCCGTGGCTCACGTCGCGGATCGCGCACGACCTGCGCCGCCAGGTCACGTTCGCGTGCGAAGGCGCGCGCGACGGGCTCGCCGCGCGCTTCCAGTCGAGCACGCACGACCTGATGGCGCAGCTGCGCACGCTGCTCGTCAAGCGCACGCGACAGCATCGCGACGCACTGCGCTGGATGCTGTCGACGCTCGAAGTCGGCCATGCGGTGATCGACCTGCGCGACGAGCTGCACGGGTTCTGCGAATCGAAACCGCCGCAGACGCTGCGCTGGACCGCCTCGGTCGACGCGGTGCTACACGAGTTGCCGCGCTTCTTCGACGATCCGACGCCGGGCCATCATGCGCGCACGCTCAAATCGGTGAACCTGTCGATTCGCGCCGCACAGCACACGCTGCACGCATGGTACGCGGTGCCCGATGAACGCCACCGCATGCAGCGCATCGTCGGCTGCCTGCACTTCATTCGCAGCGCGCTGCTGGACAAGGATGCGCCGTTCAACCGCCATCGTCATTGAGCGCCGACGAGGGTCGGCGGGAGATCGATGCGTACGCAACGTCACCCTTGTTCCGATTGGAAATAAGCTCTGCACCCGCGGTGATTAATTTCCAGGCAGTGCGAGCCTATAGTTTCCTCACTGCCAGCGAGACTGGCACTGACCCAGGAGAAACCGAAATGAAGCCGCTGCACCTCGCCCTCGTTGCCCTGTCGCTCACCGCCGCCGTCGCGCACGCCCAGAGCGCGCCGGCCGACGTCGCGCAACAACCGGCGAACCGCGCCGAAGCCGTCCAGGCCTCGGGCCGCGTCGATCGTGCGCAATCGAAGCAGGAAGACCCGAACGCATGCGTGGGCCCCGTCAGCTTCTGCAACGTCTACTTCGGCAGCTGAGCATGACGCCGCGTCGTCACGGCCGGGCCCGCCGCGCGCACATCGCACGTATCGCACGTATCGCCTGCGCGCGTGCACGACGAGCCGGCCGATCGCCGCAGCGACCCTGCCCGCCACGCCGCTTCGATTGAAGCGGCGCATGCCGTTTCAGGCGCCGCGCCCCGGCCGCCACCCCACTTCGCGCAACGCATCCAGCAAGCGCGCCTGCCCCAGCCCTTCGACCCGCGCGCCGCGCGACTCGACGTCGCTCCCCGCGACCAGCGCATTCACGATCGCTTCCTCCACCGCTTCCGCCGCGGCGACGAACAGTGCGGAGATGTGGTCGTTGTTCACCATCTTCACGGCCGTCGTCGGCGCGCCCTTGCTGCCGTAGTTCGCGGCGGGCAAGCCGTCGTTCCCCGTTGCGAACGCAAGGAAGATGTCGCCGCTCGAATCCTCGGTGCCGCCGCCGACGCGTGCCAGCCCGACGCTCGCACGCTGCGCGAGGCGCGTGCATTGATGCGGCAGCAGCGGCGCGTCGGTCGCGATCGTGACGACGATCGAACCCATCCCGGCCTCGCCCTGCCCGTCGGGCGCGCGAAACGGCGAAGGCACGTGCCGCAGCACGTCGCCGACCGGATAACCGGCCACGCGCAGCATCTCGCGCACGCCGTAGTTCGCCTGCACGAGCGCGCCGACGGTCCAGCCGCCCGCGTCGGCCGCCACCACCCGCGACGCGGTGCCGATGCCGCCCTTGAACTCATGGCAGATCATGCCGGTGCCGCCGCCGACGCCGCCTTCGGCGACCGGCCCCGACTGTGCGGCGGCCAGCGCGCGCAGCACGTGCTCGGCGCGCACGTGCTGCCCCCAGATGTCGTTGAGCAGGCCGTCGTAGGTTTCCATCACGACCGGCATGCACCAGTACACGCGGCCGGCCGTCGCCTCGCGTTCGTTCGCGACCAGCGCATCGCGCACCGCGCCGACGCTGTGCGTGTTCGTATAGGCGATCGGCGTCGTCAGCAGGCCGGCTTCGCGGATCCATTCGAGCCCGGTCGCGTCGCCGTTGCCGTTCAGCACATGGACGCCCGCGAAGCACGGCGAATCGTGCGCGGCACCCGCGCGCGGCTCGATCACGGTCACGCCGGTGCGGATCGATGCATCGCCGTTCTCGACGTTCAGCGTGCAATGTCCGACCCGCACGCCCGGTACGTCCGTGATCGCGTTGAAGCGGCCCGGCGTGCCGAGTCCGATGCGGATGCCGAGATCCCTCGTGCGCATGATGCAATTCCTCCAGTCTTTCAATGGTTCAGTGTGTGTCGGGTGGTTCAGAGCGAGCGGAACGCATCGCTGTGGCGGGCCCAGACCGCATACATCGCGAGCGCGGCCACCAGCAGAGCGCCGATGATGATCAGGTCGGTCGGCTTGGTCGCCGTCGCCAGCGTCGTGTAGAGCGTGTATGCGGCACCCGCGACCGCGACGAGCGGCGTCACGGGCCACAGCGGCATCCGGTAATGATGCTCGACGTCGCGGCGCACGAGCCGGCTCGCGAGCGCGGCCAGCCCGACGACCAGGTAGATCAGCAGCAGCAGGTCGACCGTGAACGCGGTCAGCTCGTCGAGACTCGACACGAACACCAGCCCCGACGACGGCACGGCGAGCGCGAGCGTCGCGAGCCACGGCGATTCGAAGCGCGGATGGATCGTCGAGAACGCGCGGTTGCAGGTGCGCGACCAGAGCGCATGGCGGCCGCTGCTGTACAGCAGGCGCCCCATCGTGATCACGATCGCGATGATCGCGTTGAATACCGACAGGAAGATCCCGCCGCTGACCGCGCGCGACACCGCCGGGTTGCTCAGCGAGCGCACGACATAGCCGATCGGGTCGGCGCTCTTCGTCAGTTCCGTCAGCGACGGCGCGCCGAGCACGATCGCGGTGAGCGGAATCAGTTCGACGACGAGGATCACCAGCAGCGAATAGATCACCGCCTTCGCGACGTTGCGGTTGCCGCCGCGCAGGTCTTCCGCGAGATAGGCGGCGGAGCCGAAGCCGTTGTAGCAGAAGATCGCCGTGCCGATCGCGGGCACGATCGCCGCGAGCGTGGCCGGCACCAGCGCATTGCCGCTCGCGACGACCGGCGCGACCAGTGCGTCCGCGCCGCGATGCGGCGTGCCGAAGCCGAGCCCCGCAATCAGCATCAGCACGCCGATCTCGACGACGAGAAACGCGCCGGTGATCCATGCGTTCGTCTTGATGTTCAGCATGCCGAGCACGTAGCTGAGCAACACGATCGTCAACGCGACCGACTGGTTGCTGAAGTGCGTGCCGAGCGCGTTGTTCAGGTAAGGCGCGGCGCCGCTCGCGAGCACTGCGGGAATGAACACGCTGACGGACAGCACCGTGATGAAGGTCAGATAGCCGGGCAGCGTGCCGAACACGCGTTTGGCCATCACGTATTCGCCGCCCGCGCTGCGGTGCGCGGCGCTGAGCTCCGCGTAGCAGAGCGCGAACGCGAGCGCGAGCACGCCGCCGAGCAGGAACGACAGCACCGCGCCGCTGCCGGCCTGCTGGATCGCGAACGGCGCGATCACGAAGATCGAGCTGGCGGGCGTCACGCCCGACACGGTGATCATCACCGCGTCGCGCACGCCGAGCGTCTGCGACAACGCGCGCGGCGCGCCTTCCGTGGCAGGCGTCGCTTGCAGCGTGCCCGTCGATTCCGACATCATCGCCATTTCGTTCTCCTGTTGCTTCTGTCCTGCGCTTTTTTGAACACCCATACTCGGGCCCGATTGATTGCGTGGCAGTCTAGGAAGCCAATTTCAGGACCGCTATTCCCCCTTCGTGTTACACCCTTCGGTGGTGATATGGATCGACTCTTCTCCGAAATCGCGATGCACCAGGCGCTCGGCCGCGCGATCGATCATCTCGGCCAGCCGCGCTTCTGGCGTTTCCTGGTGCTTCTGCTCAACGAGATGGTGCCGTTCGACAACGCGCTCGCGACCGCGATCGGCCGCGACGGCGTGCCGCTCGTCCTCGACGAATACGACACGGGCGGCGCCGACAGCGCATCGCCCGTGCCGCTTTACCTCAACGGGTTATATCTGCTCGATCCGTTCCTGCAGGCCGCGCACGACGGGCTCGCCGACGGCTGCTACCGGCTCGAGGAGGTCGCGCCCGACCTGTTCCGGCAGAGCGAGTATTTCCTGAACTACTTCCGCCATGCGGTCGGCGACGATGAAATCCAGATCCTGCTGCGGCCGAACCCCGACCTGCTGCTGTCGTTGTCGCTCGGCGCGGCCGCGCGCTTCGACGTCGAACCGCTCGGCAAGCTGACGGCCGCGATGCCGTGGGTGCTCGCGACGATCCGGCAGCACTGGCGGCTGGTGGGCGACGCCGCGCGCGTGACACCCGACGACGATCTCGGCGCGCGCGTCGAGCAGGCGCTCGCGCGCTTCGGCGCGGGCGTGCTGACCGATCGCGAGATGTCGATCGCGCGAATGGTGCTGCGCGGCAATTCGTCGAAGGCGATCGCCGAGCGGCTGGCGATTTCACCGGAAACGGTGAAGGTGCATCGGCGGCATCTTTACGCGAAGCTCGGGATCTCGTCGCAGCCGGAGCTGTTTTCGCGGTTCATCCAGGCGCTTGGGGAGGATGCGGCGGGGTAAACGCGACACGTCGCCGCGTTACGACAATGCGACGTCCGCCGCCAGCCCGGTCGGCGCGATCGCCACGTGCAGGGCGCGCTCGGGCCGCAACGTCACGTTCAGCGCCGCGCGGGGCGCCGCCATGCCGGGCGGCACGGACAATTCATGGCGCTGCAGGATCATCGCCGCCACCACCGTCATCTCCGTCATCGCCAGATGCTGCCCGAGGCACACGCGCGGCCCCGTGCCGAACGGCATGTAAGCGCCGCGCGGAATCGCCGGTGCGTCGTCGGCGAAGCGCTCGGGCCGGAAGGCCTGCGGCTCCGGAAACCATCGTGCATCGTGATGCATCAGCTGAATCGGCAGCATGAACAGCGTCCGCGCCGGAAACTGCCATGCGCCCAGCGCGACCGGCCGCAATGCGCGACGGCTGATCAGGATCGGTGCCGCCGGATACAGGCGCATCGTTTCCTCGAGCGTCTGCGTCAGGTAGCGCAACGCGGGGCGCGTGTCGGCGGTCGGCGCACGGCCGCCCAGCACGCGCACGACCTCGTCGCGCGCGGCGGCCTGCGCGGCCGGATTCGCGGCCATGTTCCACACCCACCAGGTCAGCGTGGCCGCGGCCGTCTCGTGGCCGGCCAGGAATGCCGTCATGCACTCGTCGTGCACGGCCCGCAGCGGCCATGCGTACCCGTCGGCACGGTGCAGCCGCAACAGGCGCGACAGCAGGTCGTCCGGCCAGCCGTGCTCCGGCATGTCGAGACGCGCATGCAGTTGCCGGTCGATCAGTCCGTTCAGCACCGCCAGCGCCCGCGCCTTGCCGCGCTTCCACGGCATCCAGTCCGGCGCGCCGGCCGGCTGGTAGAACTCCGCGTTCGCCGCCGCGCCGACCGTGCGCACGGCCTCTTCGGCAACGCGCGCGTGTGCGCCGATCGAATCCGAGAACATCGTGCGCATGATCACGTCCATCGCCAGCGACGTCAGCGCGCTCTCGACCGGCCAGTGTGCGTCGCACGCGGGCCACTGCGCGAGCGCACGACCGGCTGTCGCGGCGATCGACGGCACGAACGCCTGCACCGGTTTCGGCGCGAAGTTCGCCTGCAGCGCGTGCCGCTTGTCGCGCCATGCGTCGCCCTCGGCGACCAGCACGCTGTGCCCGTGAACCCGCGAGAACACGCGAATGCCGCGCTCCCAGCGCACGAACGCATCGTGATGCGTGACCAGCAGCTCGCGCACGAGCGCGGGATCGGTCACGACCACCGCATGTTCGGGCCACATGCGCAGGTGCACGACGTCGCCATGCGCACGCTGCCAGCCTGCGAGCGCGCCGGTCAGGTCGCGCGACATCGCGCGCAGCAGCGGCCAACCCGTCAGGCCGGCACGCGGCCCCGGCGGCCATACGCCGGGCGGGTGAAGCACGGGCGACGCATCAGCGGCGTCCGCATGAAACGGGCATCGGGAAGAGGATCGTGGGTTCATGCTCCGGATTGTCCGGATCGACACGCTGCCGGTCTTGAACGCAAACGACATCGACACGTGCGGCGCCGGTCCCTATACTCCGGCGTCATGCCCTCCGGTCCGTCTCCGAATCCGTCACCATGTCCCGATCCGCACGCGCGTGCGCCGCGCGTGCGGTGCGACGGCCGGTCGCCGCCCACGCGGCTGTATCCGCCGCCGGCCGCGCTGCGAGGCGCGGTCGTCGCGATCGTCTGCCGCGACACGCGCGGCTTCGCATTGAGCGACGCGCAGCGGCTCACGCATTTCCCCGCGTCGCCGATCGTCTGCCTGTCGTGGTATCGCGGCTTCGACGTCGGGCTCGCCCGGCGCACGGACGACGGCCCCGTATGGCGGCCGTTCGGCGCATCGGCGACGCTGTCGGGCAGCCAGTCGATGCCGGTCGCGAGCTGGGCGCCGACGGGCGGACAAGGCGGCATCGTCTGCCTGCATGCCGATGCTGCGCGCGCGCTGTTCGGCGTCGCGCTGCCGGCGATCCACGACACCTTCGTCGACGCACATGCATGCCTCGACGACAGCTGGCGGCCGCTGCTCGATGCGCTCGCCGGTGCCGAGCACGACGACGACGCGCTGGCCGCGCTCGACCGACACCTCGCGCCGCGCTGGCATGCGCTGCGCGGCAGCGTGTCGCCGCTGTCGTCGCTGCGCGATGCCGGGCGCAGCTGGGTCGGGCGGCTCGCGTCGATCGCGCGCGAATGGCGGCACACCCACAGCCCGCGCCAGGTGGAACGGCGCATCAAGGCGTACAGCGGGCGCTCGTTGCGCGACTGGCAAATGCTGGTGCGCACCGAAGGCGTGTTCTTCGCCGCGCGCGACCGGCAGGACGCCGGACAACCGGTCGACTGGGCCGCGCTCGCGCTGGACGAAGGGTTCGCCGATCAGGCGCACCTGAGCCGCGCGACGCGGCGCATCACGGGCTTCTCGCCAACCGAGTTCGTGCGGCGCTTCGCCGAGGACGAATCGTTCTGGATGTACCGGCTCTGGGTGTGACCTGCCGCTGCACGTCGCGCGTCAACCGCCCGATTCGATGAACGCGCCATCGGGCGCCTGATGCGGCACGTACCAGCCGAAATACACCTCGGCCTCGACGATCCGGCCGTCGCGGACCCGCAACCGCTCCGCATTCCGGAACCGCCTGCCGGCGGTCGTCGCGGCTTCGTACACGACGAACACGTATTCGCCGTGCACGGCGACGTCGACGAACTCGAAACCGGCGAGCATCGCGCTGTTCGGCCAGCAGCGCGCGAGATACGCGTCGCGATCGAGCCGGTTGTCGAGCGGGCTCGTGAAATGGAAGTCCGGCGCGATCAGCGCTTCGATCGCATCGCGGTCCTTGTCGACATACGCGCGATAGCTGGCGCGCGCAACCTCACCGGGGTCCTCTGGCATCGTCATTACCTCCGCAAAGAGCCGGGGCGACGCGACGGCACGCGTCGCCCCGAGGTATCGATGAAACGCAGGCGGGCGGCAGGCGCGAGCGCGGCCCATCCTGCGTTCACGGATGAGCGCGCCCGCCCGGCTCGATGCCATTCACGAAAACCCGCACCGGCCGGTCCGCATGCGACGCACCGCGCGTTCTGCCGCATTCTGCCGCGGGCAGCCGATGCCGCCGCTGCCGCGGTTGCCCGTTTCCGCACGCGCGGGCATGATGTCCGGCAGCGTGCCGGCCGCACCCGCCCGCTTCGACGGCCGTCGGCGGCGTCGGCAGCGCAATCGGCACGTCGCCCCTGCACCGCCTCCGGCATCATCGAGCAATCCGCGTGCCGGTCCCGGCCGCCCCTCTCATCGATCCCATGTCACTACGCGCATTCAGAACCCTGGTCGCGATCGCCCGATACCGCACCTTCGCGCGCGCCGGCGAAGCGATCGGGCTCACGCAGTCCGCCGTGAGCCTGCAGGTCAAGACGCTCGAAAGCGAATACGACGTCCGGCTGTTCGACCGTTCGCGCCGCCAGCCGGTACTCACCGAAGCCGGCAAGATCCTCGTCGCGCAGGCCGAGCAGGTGCTCGCGATGGTCGACCGGATTCCCGATGCGCTCAGCGACGAGAAGAAGCTCGTCGGCCGTCTGCGAATCGGCGCAATCCATACCGCGCTGTCCGGCCCGCTGCCCGATGCGCTGCTCGCGCTGCGCGATGCGCACCCGTCGTTGCGCGTGCACGTATCGGCCGGCATGTCGGCCGAACTGGCGAACCGCGTCGCGGCCGGCGAACTCGACGCGGCGATCACGACGCGCCCGGTGCGCCCGCATCCGGCGGAACTGACGTGGACCACGCTGTACGAAGACCGCTTCTGGCTGCTCGCGCCGCCGCACTACGCGGAGCGCGACGCGGGCACGCTGCTCGAGGCGCTGCCGTTCATTCGCTTCGACGCGCAGGCGTGGGCCGGCCGGATGATCGCCGCCGAGCTGCGCCGCATCGGTGTGCGCGTGCGCGAGGAGATGGTGCTCGACAGCGCGGAGACGATCGCGCGGATGGTGGCGCGCGGGCTCGGCGCGGCGATCGTCGCGCTCCCCGACGCGACGCTCGCGCGGCTGCCGCCCGTCACGCGCTTGCCGTTCGGCCAGCCGCAGATGGGCCGCGCGGTCGTGCTGCTCGAACACCAGTCGCGTCCGGCCGAGCGTTTCGCACGTGCGCTGGCCGCCGAAGTCAGCGCATCATCGATGAGAATTTCTCATTGAACACCCGATAATTCACCATTATTCCTGCTGCTTGCGCGTGTTAACTTGGCGGCATCGTCACTCTTTCGATTGCGTGCCGCCATGTTGCCCGCCGGATGGATTCCCGCTTCGTTCCGCCGCGCCGCCCGCCGGCCGTTCGGCCCGCGTCGCCTGAAGGCGCGTCGATGATCGGCCCGATCGTGCTCGCGCTCGCGCCGGTCGCGCTGCTGGTCGCGCTCGGCCACGGCCTGCGGCGCACGGGCTTCATCGCCGATGCGTTCTGGCCGCACGCCGAGCGGCTTTGCTATTACGTGCTGCTGCCCGCGCTGTTCGCGCACGGTCTGGCGACTGCGCGGCTGCAAGCGCTGCCGGTCTTGCCGCTCGCGGCGGCGCTGGTCGGCTCGACCGTGCTCGTCGCGGCGCTGCTTCTGCTGGTCCGCCGGTTCGTGCAGGTCGACGGCGCCGGGTTCACGTCGGTGTTCCAGGGCGCGGTGCGCTTCAACAACTATGTCGGCACCGCCCTCGCCGCCGGACTGTTCGGCGCGCACGGCATCGCGCTCGCGGCCGTGTGCGTCGCGGCGATCGTGCCGACCGTGAACCTGATGTGCGTGCTGGTGTTCGCGCGCTACGGCGACACGCGGCTCGGCGCGTGGGCGCTCGTGCGCCAGATCCTGTCGAATCCGCTCGTCGTCGGGTGCGCGCTGGGGATCGCGATGCAGGCCGCCGGCCTCGCGTTTCCGGCCGCCGTCGAACCGGCCGTGCGCGCGCTCGGCGCCGCATCGATGCCGCTCGGCCTGCTGTGCGTGGGCGCGGCACTGAAGTTCGACGCGGCGCGCGGATGGATGCAGCCGATGTGCATCGCGTCGGCGTTCAAGTTCATGGCGATGCCGCTCGCCACGCTCGCGGCCGGCCGCCTGTTCGGGCTCGGCGATGCCGCGCTGACCATCGCGCTGCTGTTCCAGGCGCTGCCGACTTCGTCCTCGTCGTACATCATGGCGCGCCAGCTCGGCGGCGACGCGCCGCTGATGGCCGGCATCACCGCGTTCCAGACGATCGCCGCCGCGCTCGCGATGCCGGCCGTGCTGACGGCGCTCGCGTCGGCGCCGGTGTTTCGCTGACGGCGTGGCACCGTTGCCGAACGCAACGAGGCAGCACATGCGGTGCCGCTTCGCGCTGCTGCGGGGACGGATAGCAAATACCGCTGCGCGCGCACGACCGCCGCGACGTTGCGCGACGCCTACGCGCCGCCGATGCGCCCCCGGTTCTTCTCGCAGCCCCGCGAAAAACCGCCTATGGTGAATGAAGCGGGTCCGTTCCGCCGTCATTCGACTTCGCGTCGCTCGCACCGGCGGCCACGGCGCCGCGTTCCGGCACCATTCCCCGCGCTCGCGCGCACGCCCGGCCGTGCGCGCGAGGGCGCCGCCCACCGGACTACAAGGAGGTAATCATGAAAGCCGTGCTGCTCGTCAGCTCCGCCCTGCTCGCCATGGCGTCCGTTTCGGCCTCGGCTCAAGGCTCGATCACCAAGGTCGAAAACGGCGCGCTCGTCGCCGCGAACGGAATGACCGTCTACACCTTCGACCAGGACAAGCCCAACGCCGGCACCAGCGCATGCAAGGGCCAATGCGAGTCCTTCTGGCCGCCGTACAAGGCCAGCGCGACCGACGTCCCGGTCGGCCCCTATACGATCGTCAAGCGCGACGACGGCAGCCCGCAATGGGCCTACAAGGGCAAGCCGCTGTACTTCTTCGCGAAGGACATGAAACAGGGCGACCGCAACGGCGACAACTTCAAGAACATGTGGCACGTGGTCGCGCCGTAAGCGTTCTTTCCCCGTCTTCAGCGTCGGCACGACCGCCGTACATGTAAAAAGGCCCGCCCCGATCGTCGACCGGGGCGGGCTCGTGCGTCCTTGCGCGGGCCGCGTGGCGACACACGCCGAGCGGCGCGCGTCGCGTTGCGGCCCGATCGCGCGTCAGCGCGTCAGCGGTTCGACGGGAAGCTGAATACCGTCCCTTCGCGCACGCCGGCCGACGGCCAGCGCTGCGTGATCGTCTTGCGCTTCGTATAGAACCGCACCGCATCCGGGCCGTACGCGTGGAGATCACCGAACAGCGAGCGCTTCCAGCCGCCGAACGAGTGGTACGCGACCGGCACCGGCAGCGGCACGTTGATGCCGACCATGCCGATCTGGATGTTGTCGCTGAAGTAGCGCGCCGCTTCGCCGTCACGCGTGAACAGGCACGTGCCGTTGCCGTATTCGTGCGCGTCGATCAGCGCCATCGCCTCGTCGAGCGACTTCACGCGGATCACGCCGAGCACCGGCCCGAAGATTTCGTGCTGATAGATCGGCATGCCGGGCTTCACGTTGTCGAACAGGCACGGGCCCAGGTAGTAGCCGCCGTCGTGGCCGTCGACCTTCACGCCGCGGCCGTCGACGACGAGCGTCGCGCCGGCCGCCACGCCCGCCTCGACGAAGCCCGTCACCTTCTCGAAATGCTGCTGCGTGACGAGCGGACCCATGTCGACGCCGGCCCCGTTGCCCGGGCCGACCTTCATCTTCGCGATCTCGGCCCGCAGGCCTTCGACCACCTTGTCACCCGTTTCCTCGCCGATCGCGACCACCAGCGGAATCGCCATGCAGCGCTCGCCGCACGAGCCGTACGCGGCGCCCATCAGCGCGTTCACCGCGTTGCCGATGTCGGCGTCGGGCATCACGACCGCGAAGTTCTTCGCGCCGCCGAGCGCCTGCACGCGCTTGCCGTGCGCGCAGCCGGTCGAGTAGATGTATTCGGCGATCGGCGTCGAGCCGACGAAGCTCACCGCCTTCACGCGCGGGTCGGTCAGGAGCGTGTCGACGGCTTCCTTGTCGCCGTTCACGACGTTCAGCACGCCCGGCGGCAGGCCGGCCTCGAGCGCGAGCTCGGCCATGCGCAGCGTCGACGACGGCGTGCGCTCGGACGGCTTCAGCACGAACGTGTTGCCGCACGCGACGGCCATCGGCCACATCCACAGCGGCACCATCACCGGGAAGTTGAACGGCGTGATGCCGGCGGCCACGCCGAGCGCCTGGAATTCGCTCCACGAATCGATCGCGGGGCCGACGTTCTTGCTGTGCTCGCCCTTCAGCAGCTCGGGCACGTAGGACGCGTATTCGACGTTCTCGATCCCGCGCTGCAGTTCGCCCATCGCGTCGGCGAGCACCTTGCCGTGCTCGGCGGTAATCAGCGCGCACAGTTCGTCCGCATGCTCCTCGAGCAGCGTCTTGAAGCGGCTCATCACGCGCGCGCGCTTCAGCGGCGGCGTATTGCGCCATGCCGGGAACGCGGCCTGCGCGGACGCGATCGCGGCTTCGACGGTCAGCTTGTCGGCGAGCGCGACGCTCTTGTGCGATTCGCCGGTGGCCGGGTCGAACACCGGCTGGACGCGGCTGCCGCCGTCGACGCGCTTGCCGTCGATCAGGTGGCCGAGGGTGGAGGTCACATTGCTGTCGTGTTTCATCGTTCAGGCTCTTTCGTGAATTCGGTTGTCGCGGAAAACGGGCCGCGGCTCAGTCCACTTCGTTCAGCGCGTCGGACAGCGCGTTCACGAGGTTGTCGATCTCGCGCTTCTCGGCGATGAACGGCGGCGCGAGCTGGATCGTGTCGCCGCCGTAACGCACGTAGAAGCCCTTCGCCCAGCAGCGCATCGCGATCTCGTACGGGCGCCGTGCCGGCTCGCCCGGCAGCGCCGCGATCGTCAGGCCGGCCGCCAGCCCGTAGTTGCGGATGTCGGTGATATGGCGCTGGCCCTTCAGCCCGTGCACGGCCGCCTCGAAATGCGGCGCGAGATCGCGCACGCGGGCCACCGCGTCTTCCTTCACGAGCAGGTCGAGCGCCGCGACGCCGGCCGCGCACGCGACCGGGTGCGCCGAATACGTGTAGCCGTGCGGGAACTCGAGCATGTACTCGGGGCCGCCCGCGGCCATGAACGTGTCGTAGATTTCCTTCGTCGCGATCACGCCGCCGAGCGGCTGCACGCCGTTCGTCACCTGTTTCGCGAAGTTCATGATGTCCGGCACCACGCCGAACGCGTCGGCGCCCGTCATCGCGCCGGCACGGCCGAAGCCCGTGATGACTTCGTCGAAGATCAGCAGGATGTCGTGCGCGGTACAGATGTCGCGCAGGCGCTTCAGATAGCCCTTCGGCGGGATCACCACGCCCGCCGAGCCGGAGAACGGCTCGACGATCACGGCCGCGATGTTCGACGCGTCGTGCAGCGTGATCAGGTCGAGCAGGCGGTCGGCCAGGTCGGCGCCGTTTTCCGGCATCCCGCGCGAGAACCGGTTTTCCGCGAGCTGCGTGTGCGGCAGGAAATCGGCGTCGATGCCCTGGCCGAACAGCTTGCGGTTCGCGCCGATCCCGCCGACCGAGATGCCGCCGAAGTTCACGCCGTGATAGCCCTTCTCGCGGCCGATCAGGCGCGTCTTCGTGCCCTTGCCCTTGGCGCGCCAGTACGCGCGGGCCATTTTCAGCGACGTGTCGGCCGCTTCCGAGCCCGAGCCGGTGAAGAACACGTAGTCGAGGCCGGCCGGCGTCAGGTCCTTGATCTTGTTCGCGAGCTCGAACGACTTCGGATGACCGAACTGGAACGCCGGCGCGTAGTCGAGCTGCGCGACCTGGCGGCTCACGGCTTCCGTGATTTCCGTGCGGCCGTGACCGAGGCCCGTGCACCACAGGCCCGACAGGCCGTCGAAGATCTTGCGGCCTTCGCCATCCGTGTAATACGCGTCCTTCGCCGACACGATCATGCGCGGATCGGACTTGAACTGGCGGTTCGCCGTGAACGGCATCCAGTGGGCGTCGAGCCACGCGGCGTCGGTGCGGAGGTTCGTCTCTTCCTGCTGCTTGGCGATGGTCGTATCGGTCATGTCGGTCGGCGCGGCGCGCCCCTCCTTCTTGTGTTGATGTTGCGCATTGTCGGGACGACAATTAGTCTCTTCAATATCGCAATATCAATGTTCACTTGCTCATCTATGCAAGCAAAGAAACCGAAGAGCCGCGCGCTGCTCGGGCAGCTCAGCGACATGGATCTGCGGCTGCTGCGGGTCTTCAAGGGCGTCGTGCAGTGCGGCGGGATGGCGGCGGCCGAACTCGAGCTGAATATCGGCATCTCGACGATCAGCCGGCACGTGAAGGATCTGGAAACACGCCTCGGCCTCGTGCTGTGCCGACGCGGCCGCGCGGGCTTCACGCTGACCGCCGAGGGTCAGACCGTCTATGAGGAAACCCTGCGCCTGCTCGCGTCGATGGAGGCATTTCGCAGCAGGATAGACGGCATTCACGACAAGATGGGCGGAGAACTGCACGTCGCCGTATTCGACAAGACCGCCACCAACCCGCAGGCGCGGCTCGGCGACGCGATCCGCCAGTTCGCGGACGAGGCGCCCGACGTCGCGCTGAACCTGCACGTCGCGTCGATCAACGAGGTCGAGCGCGGGATCATCGACGGCAGCTATCAGGTCGGCATCATCCCCGCGCACCGCAGCTCGGGCAGCCTCGTGTATTCGGAACTGTTCGACGAGCGGATGCTGCTGTACTGCGGCCGCCAGCACCCGCTGTTCGACGCGCCGCACGGCAAGCTCACGTGGACGACGATCCGCAATCATGCGTTCGCCGGGCTCGGCTTCCATTCGCCGAACATGGAACTGAGCCATCGCGCGAAGCTCACGCGCAGCGCGACGGCGTCGGACCAGGAATCGATCGCGACGCTGATCCTGTCCGGCCGCTATCTCGGCTTCCTGCCCGACCATTACGCGGAGAGCTTCGAAAACAAGGGGCTGATGCAGCCGATCGCGCCGCACCGCTTCAACTACCGGTGCCGGTTCGTGAGCCTGCTGCGGCGCTCGCCGCGGCCGTCGCGGGCGGCGCTGCTGTTCCAGTCTTGCCTGGAAGCCGCGCATGCGGCGCCGCGACCGGGCGACGACAGCGCCGCCGCGTAGCCCGGTTCAGGCTTCGCCCGCGCTGGCGTCGGGTCGCGGCCGTGGCTGCCGCCCGCTCGCGCTCTGCGATAATGCGCACTTCCCCGTTTCCGCTCTCCCTCCGCCATGACGCAGCCGTCCGCCCCGCTCTCCACCGACCTGCCGCCGATTTCGTGCCTGCCCGGCGACGCGCTGCCGTGGCTGCCGATGAGCGCCGACCTGCCGGGGCTCGCGATCAAGTATCTGCATATCAATGCGGCGGAAGACACGCTGACCGCGCTGCTGAAGATGCCGGCCGGCGGCACGCTGCCGCGCCATCGCCACGACGGCGAGGTGTTCGTCCATACGCTGCAGGGTGCGTGGCGCTACCGCGAGTACGAATGGGTCGCGCAGGCCGGCTCGACGGTGCTCGAACCGGCCGGGTCGGTGCACACGCCGGAAACGCTCGGCGCGCCCGGCGACGACGTGATCACGCTCAACGTGATGCGCGGCGACCTGGTGCTGCTCGACGACGACGGCCGCGAGACCGCACGCGAGAATTGCCGCGTCGCGCTGCTGCGCCAGCGCAAGCATGCGCGTACCGCGCCGCACGATGCGGCGCCGTTTGTTACGCGATAAGTCATGCGATAAGACAGGCGAAATCGTCGCGTCACGATACGCACGGTGCCGGCACGCGCCTGCGCGCGGATGGCCGCCGGCGCACTTCGCCAGCGACGCCGCCTCCCGGCGCCTTACCGAAAACGCCGGAAAAATCGGCGAATATCGCCGGCCAGCAGGTCCGGTTCTTCCATCGCGGCAAAATGCCCGCCGCTCGGCATGTCGGCCCACTGCACGACGTCGAACACCCGTTCGAGCCAGCTGCGCGGCGGGCGGCTGATCTCCTTCGGAAAGCGCGCGAACGCGACGGGCACCGCCACGCGTTCCCCGGCCGCGAAGCGCATCGGCTGCAGCCGGTTTTCCCAATACATCTGCATTGCCGAGCCGATGCTGCCCGTAAACCAGTAGAGCGAGATGCCGGTCAGCAGCGTGTCGTGCGAAAACCGCCGCGCGACGTCGCCGCCGCAATCGCTCCACGCGCGGAATTTCTCGGCGATCCACGCGGCCAGCCCGGCCGGCGAGTCGTTGAGCGCGACGGCCAGCGTCTGCGGCTTCGTCATGTGCACATGCGCGTATCCGCCCTCCAGCGCGGCCCACTCTCCGCGCTGCGTCACGAAGGCCCGTTCGTCCTCGGTGAGCGGCGAAGCCGCGTCGGCCGGAGGCTCGTAGCTGCCGGGCAGGTAGTTCAGATGAATGCCGTCCACCACGCCGGGATGTCGCGCGCCGAGCGCAATCGACACGCCTGCGCCGAGATCGCCGCCTTGCGCGCCGAAGCGGCGATATCCGAGCCCGGACATCAACGCCGCCCAACTGTCGGCGACCTGAAATGCCGACATGCCGGGCGCCGCGGGCGCGGGCGAGAACGCGAAGCCCGGAAGCGACGGCGCGACGACGTCGAACGCGTCGTGCGGATCGCCGCCGAACGCGGCCGGATCGCACAGGCGATCGATCAGCGCGTCGAACTCGAATACGGAGCCCGGCCAGCCGTGCGTGATGACGAGCGGATACGGCTTCGGCCCCGCCCCGCGCCGATGGATGAAATGCACGCGTTGCCCGCCTGCGTCCGCGACGAACTGCGGCAGCCTGTTTAGCGCGCGCTCCGCCGCACGCCAGTCGAAGCGCTCGGCCCAGTACGCAACCAGTTCGCGCAGCCACGCGCCATCCACACCCTGCTGCCACGGGTCGGCGGGCGTCAGCAGCGGTGCGCGCATGTCGCGCAGGCGCCGACGCAGGTCATCGAGCGCGCGATCGGGAATCGCAATGTTGAACGGGGCGGCGTGCATGGTGTCTCCTCGCGAGGAATGCGGGAGATTCTGCGCGATTTTCCCGACCCGCGCTGGCGGCTCGCGCCCGCGAACGTCAGGCCGATTCGCGCTCGTCCACCCGCGCGTCGCGTCGCACCGCCTGCGGCGGCACGCCGAAACCGCGCACGAACGCGTCGCGCAGGTGGCGCCGGTCGCGAAAACCGTTCTCCTTCGCGATCACGTCGAGCGAGTGCCGGCTCTGCTCGATCATCAGCCGCGCGGCCTCGAGACGCAACCGCTCGATCGCCTTCGCCGGCGACTGCCCGGTTTCCAGCGTGAACACGCGGCTGAACTGGCGCGGACTCAGGTGGACGGCGTCAGCCAGCTCCTCGACGGTCAGCGCGCGGCCGAGGTTCTGCCGCGCATAGTTCAGCGCGTTCTGGATCCGGTCCGATTTCGGCGCGAGCTCCAGCATTTCGGAATGCTGCGACTGCCCGCCCGAGCGGCGCTGGTGCATCACGAGCTTGCGCGCGACCGAGCGCGCGGCGTCCGCGCCGAGATCCTTCTCCACCATCGCGAGCGTCAGGTCGAGGCCGGCCGTCATCCCGGCCGACGTCCAGATCGGGCCGTCGACGATGTAGATCCGGTCCTCCTCGACACGAATGTCCGGAAAGTGCTTCTGCATCTCGCGGCCGTACGCCCAGTGCGTCGTCGCGCGGCGCTGCGCGAGCAGCCCGGCCTCGGCGAGCACGAACGCGCCCGTGCAGATGCCGGCGACCCGCCGCGCGCGCGCGTTCGCGCGCCGCAGGAACGCGACGACGCCGGCCGGCGCCGGCGATGCGAGCGGATCGTTGACGCCCGCGACGATCCACGTATCGACGTCGACCCGGCCGCTGAGCGCGCGCGTCGCGACCGACAACCCGAGCGACGAGCGCACGTCGCCACCCTCGACGGAATAGTTGTCCATCACGTAGAACGGTTCGCCCGCGGCCAGGTTCGCGTACTCGAACACCGACTGCGTGGCGAGCGCCATGATCTGGAAGCCGTCGCTGATCAGAAAGCCGATGCGGTGCATGCGTGTCTCCGGTGGCGGGCGGCACGATCGGCACCCGATGTCCTGAATCATACCCATCTACGTCATTTGTGTCGCGGCGATTCGAGGCCAGAATGCCTTCACGCACTCACCCTTTCCTCGACACGGAGCGACATCATGACTGAAGCACATCGCGGTACCGCCGTCATCACCGGCGCATCGTCCGGCATCGGCGCGATCTATGCGGACCGCCTCGCGCGCCGCGGCTACGACCTGATCCTCGTCGCGCGCAACCGCGACCGGCTGGCCGCGCTCGCCGAGCGCATCACGAACGACACGCAGCGCAGCGTCGAGATCGTCGGCGCCGACCTCAACGACCGCGCGGCGCTCGCCGCCGTCGAAGCGAAGCTGAAGCAGGACGCGAGCATCACGCTGCTCGTCAACAACGCGGGCGTCGGCACGCACACGCCGCTGCTCGACAGCGACGTCGACGCGATGACGCGGCTGCTCGACCTGAACGTGACCGCGCTCACGCGCCTGACCTATGCAGCCGTGCCCGGCTTCGTCGCGCGCGGCCGCGGTGCCGTGATCAACATTTCGTCGATCGTCGCGCTGTCGCCGGAAACGCTCAATGGCGTCTACGGCGGCAGCAAGGCATTCGTGCTCGCGTTCAGCCAGTCGCTGCATCACGAACTCGCGGACCACGGCGTGCAGGTGCAGGCCGTGCTGCCCGGCGCGACGGCCACCGACTTCTGGGAGACCGCCGGCCTGCCGCTCGAACATCTGCCTAAGGAGATCGTGATGTCGGCGTCCGACCTGGTCGACGCGGCGCTGGTCGGCTTCGATCGCCGCGAGCTCGTGACGATTCCGTCGCTGCACGCGGCCGACGAATGGGATGCGTTCGAGGCCGCGCGCCGCACGATGGCGCCGCACCTGTCGACCGATTCGCCGGCGCCGCGCTATGCGGCCGCCCGCTGAGGCGCATCGTCATGAAACTCGACGGCAACACCATCCTCATCACCGGCGGCACGTCCGGGATCGGCCGTGCGCTGGCGATCGCGCTCGACGAGCTGGGCAACAAGGTCGTCGTCGCCGGCCGGCGCACGAAGCTGCTCGACGAGATCGCGCGGCAGTATCCGAACATCGACACGATCGAGCTCGACGTCGGCGATGCCGCGCAGATCCGCGCGGTCGCGGCGCGGTTGATCGACCGCTACCCGGCGCTGAACGTCGTGATCAATAACGCGGGCATCATGCCGTTCGACGATGCGGCCGGGCCGCTCGACGACGAACAGGCCGTGCGCCTCGTCGAGACGAACCTGCTTGGCCCCGTGCGCGTCAGCGCGGCGTTCGTCGAACACCTGAAGCGGCAGCCGGACGCGACGATCATCAACAACAGCTCGGTGCTCGCGTACGTGCCGCTCGCGTCGGCCGCGCTGTATTCGGCGACGAAGGCCGCGATCCATTCGTACACGCTGTCGCAGCGTTTCATGCTGCGCGACACGAGCGTGCGCGTGCTGGAAATCGCGCCGCCGTGGGTCGACACCGATCTCGTGCACAAGAGCGGCGATCCGCGCGCGATGCCGGTCGATGCGTTCGTCGCCGAGACGCTGGCGCTGCTCGAGACCGCCACCACCGAAGTCGTCGTCGAAGCGGCGAAGCCGTTGCGCGACAATGCCGGGCCGAACGAGCACGCGTTCGTCGACGAGTTCAACCGCTTCGTCGTCGACAACCCGATTCCCGTCGCGTGACGTCGCGCAGCGCAATCCTGCGCACGCATTGATCTGCCGAAAGGCGCCGGCTTCCGCACGATCGGACTGCGAAGCCGGCGCTTGCCGGTTTGCCCGCGCATTCATTCAGGGCCTGAAGCGGCCCTTCTCTGCGCTGCTTCTCTGCAACGCTTCTCTGCAACGCTTCTCCACGCCCCGAACTCGCCGCCCACCCACCCGGTTTCGCCCTTGCTTGCCACGCATTCCACGCGACGATAAGCTCTACGATCTCAGCCTCCGAAGCAGCGCCCTCCGGCATTCGTCCGATCATCGGCGCAATCGACCGTCGCGGATTTCGACCATGCGGTTCCGTATGTTCACCACCGGGACCGGCGACACGCCCGGCTCCTGTCGCGCTCCCGCCGACGATCGACCGGCGCTTGCGCCGTTGCCCGAACTCGACACCGTGTGCCGTCTCGCGCGCGCGCATTTCGGCACGGCCGGTGCGTTCATCGCGTCCGCCGAAGGCGGCGCGCAGCGCGTGGCGGCGTCCGACGGCACGCTGCCCGCCACGCTTCCTGCCATGCGTTTCCCGTCGCGTGCCGAGCCCGCTCCGGCGGCCGGCCGACGCTTCATCACGCCCGCCGCGGGCGACCTCCCGAATGACGCGCCGCACGTCGTCGCGGCCTGCGAGCTGCTCGCGCCCGACGGCAGCGCGCTGGGCGCGCTATGCGTCGCCGGCAGCACCGGCCTGACGCTCGACGCCGCGCAGCGCGCTTTCCTGCACGACCTGGCGACACTGGCGGAACGCGCGATCGGCCGCGCGAACGCGCAAGCCGCGCTGCGCGAACGGCTCGGCGTCGTCGAGGAACACAGCGCGCTGACCACGCTGGCGCTGAACGAAAGCGGCACCGGCGTGTGGGATCGCAACGTCGAAACCGGCGAGATCCATTACTCGGCAGCCTGGAAGGCGCTGCTCGGATATGCGCCCGATGAACTGACGAGCCGGATCGAGGATGCATACGAACGGCTGCACCCGGACGACGTCGCCGGCGTGAAAGCCGCGATGCTCGCGCACTTCGAAAGCCGGACCGACAGCTATGCGGTCGAACACCGCATTCGCTGCAAGAACGGCACGTACAAATGGATCTGCAGCCGCGGCAAGGTCATCGCCCGCGACAGCCACGGGCGCGCGCTGCGCATGGTCGGCACGACCACGGACATCACCGCGCTGCGCGAACTCGCCGGCCGGTTGAGCGACTCCGTCACGCTCGTGACGAGCCTGACCGACCAGGTGCCGGGCCTCGTGTTCCAGCTGCGGCAGACCGCCGACGGCCGCCGGTTCTTTTCGTACGCGAGCGCGGGCGCACGCGACATCTACGAACTGACGCCCGAGCAGATCGCCCGCGACGCGGATACGGTCGAAACCCGGATTCATCCTGCCGACCTGGTTGCCTACCGTCAGTCGCTGCGGGTGTCGGCGGAGCGCCTGGCGCCGTGGCGGCTCGAATACCGCGTGCTGCTGCCGGACCAGGGAATGCGCTGGCGCGAAGGCGACGCGCGCCCGCAACGCACGCCGGACGGCGGCACGGTCTGGCACGGCTTCATCACGGATGCGACCGAGCGCAAGCACATCGAGACCGAACTGCACCGGATGGCGACGACCGATCACCTGACCCAGCTGTCCAACCGCCACGCGTTCATGCGGCATAGCGAAGCCGCGTTGCGCGGCGTGCGCGCGACCGGCCAGGACGCCGCGGTGCTGATGCTCGACCTCGATCACTTCAAGGCGCTGAACGACCGCTGGGGCCATCCGCTCGGCGATCGCGCGCTCCGGCATTTCGCGCGGCTGCTGCTCGCGGAGATCGGGACGGACGGCATCGTCGGGCGCATCGGCGGCGAGGAATTCGCGATCGTGCTGCCGCACACCGGGATCGACGCGGCGTGCGCGCTCGCACTGCGCGTGCAGCAGCGCGTGGCCGATTCGCGGCTCGTGCACGAGGATCAGCCGCTCGTGCTGACCGTCAGCATCGGCATCGACGCGATGCGGACGTCCGACTTCGGCGCGTACCAGGCGCTGTCGCGGGCCGACAAGGCGCTGTATGTCGCGAAGGAGCGCGGCCGCAACCGGATCGAGGTGTATCGGGAGTAGCGCGCGTTCCCGCCGACAACGGGCTCGCGCCCGTCCTGGCCGCCCACCCCGTCGTACGCGCGCCGCGTCGACGCATCACGCGATCAACGCGCCACGGGCGCCGCGTCGCGCGAGGTCGCCCGCACACCGAGCAGCATCGCGACCGCGCACGCGGCCAGCAATCCCGCGATCATCAGCATCGCCGCATCCATGCTGCCGGTACGGGTGCGGATCACCCCGACGATCCACGGCGTGATCATCCCGCTCGATACGCCGATGCTGCTGATCAGCGCGATCCCGCCCGCCGCGCCGGCGCCCGAGAAATACGCGGACGGCACGGCCCAGAACACCGGGTGCGCGGCGAAGATTAGCATCGCCGCGATCGACAGCAGCGCCATCATCGCGACGATGCTCGGCAAGTGCAGCGTCAGCAACGCGAGCGCCACCGCGCCGCCGAATGCGCACGCGGCGAAGTGCCGGCGACGCTCGCGCTTGCGGTCGGAGCGCCGCGCGATCGCGATCAGGCCGGCCGCGCCGATCGCGTTCGGCACGATCGACAGCAGGCTGATGTGCACGACGTCGTGAATGCCGAATTCGCGAATCATCAGCGGCATCCAGAACAGCAACATCAACAGCGCCGTCGTCAGCGAAAAATAGATGAATGCGAACAGCCAGGTGCGCGGCGCGGCGAGCACCTGCCGCAGCGACGACGCCGCATGCGCGGGCGCCTCCGCCCGGTCGGCGGCCAGGTCGGCCGCGAGCCGCTGGCGGTCGTCGTCGGACAGCCAGCGCGCCTGTTCGGGGCGGTCGCACAGCCAGAACCACGCGATCACGCCGAGCAGGATCGCGGGCGCGCCCTCGATCGCGAACATCCACTGCCAGCCGTGCAGCCCGAGCACGCCCGACATCGCGCGCATCAGCCAGCCCGACAGCAGCCCGCCGACCATCCCGGCCACCGCGACGCCCGCATAGAAGATCGACAGCACCGACGCGCGCCGGCGCGCCGGATACCAGTAGGTCAGGTAGAACACGACGCCCGGGAAGAAGCCGGCCTCGAACAGCCCGAGCAGGAAGCGCAGCACGTAGAAGTGCTTCGCGCTGTCGACGGTGATCATCGCGACCGACACCGCGCCCCACAGGACCATGATCCGCGCGAACGTGCGGCGCGCGCCGAAGCGGCGCAGCAGCGCGTTGCTCGGCACCTCGAACAGCACGTAGCCGACGAAGAACAGCACCGCGCCGAGGCTGTACATCGCATCGGTCAGGCCGAGATCCTGCCGCATCTGCAGCTGCGCGAAGCCGATGTTGCTGCGGTCGAGGATCGACACGATGTAGCAGATGAACAGGAACGGCACGATCCGCGCGCCGATACGGCGGTACAGCGCGTCGTGGTCCGACGCCGGCGCACGGGAACCGGACGCAACCGCCTGCGCGGCGTCCGCTTGAAGGGGGGCTGACATCGATCGTCTCCTCGATGGATGCGGATACGGTGCGGACAGGAAATGCAGCGCCGGTCGCCGCCGCCCGCCGGCAGCGCCCGGCCGCGATTCAGGCGCGGCGTGCGGGTTCGCCCTTCACGCCGAGCATCAGCGCGGCGCCGCTCAGCGCGAGCAGCGCGGCCAGCAGGTACACGGCGAGATCCATGCTGCCGGTGCGCGTGCGGATCAGCCCGATCACCCACGGGCTGACGATGCCGCTCGTGATCCCGATGCTGCTGATCAGCGCGATCCCGGCCGCGGCCGCGTTGCCCGACAGATAGCGGGTCGGCACGGCCCAGAAGATCGGCAGCGCGGCGAAGATCAGCGTCGCCGCGATCGACAGGCACGCGAGCATCGCCGCGAAGCTGTGCAGGTGCAGCGTCAGCGCCGCGAGTGCCAGGCCGCCGCCGATCGTGCAGCACGCGAAGTGCTTGCGGCGCTCGCCGGTGCGGTCGGAATGGCGGGCGATCAGGATCAGCCCGACCGCGCCGACCGCGTTCGGCACGACCGTGTAGAGGCTCACCGACACGACGTCGGTCACGCCGAAATCGCGGATCATCAGCGGCATCCAGAAGTTGAGCGTCAGCGATGCGCAGGTCAGCGAGAAATAGATGAACGCGAACAGGTAGACGCGCGGGTTCGCGAGCGCGGCGACCAGGCTGCGTTTGTCGTGCGCACTGTGCGCGCCATGCGCACGGCCATCGCTGCACAGCGCGGCGACGCGCGCCTTTTCGTCGGACGTGAGCCACGCTGCGTCCTGCGGCCGGTCGACCAGGTACGTGAACGCGAAGCATGCGAGCACGATCGCCGGCGCGCCTTCGATCGCGAACATCCATTGCCAGCCGTGCAGCCCGAGCACGCCGCTCATGTCGCGCATGATCCAGCCCGACATCAGGCCGCCGAGCACCCCCGCCACCGCGACACCCGCGAAGAACACCGAGATCGCCGCCGCGCGGCGGTTCGCCGGGAACCAGTAGGTCAGGTACAGCACGATGCCGGGAAAGAAGCCGGCCTCGAACACGCCGAGCAGGAAGCGCAGCACGTAGAAATGCGACGGCTGCGACACGAACATCATCGCGGTCGACGCGATGCCCCACAGCAGCATGATCCGCGTGAACGTGCGGCGCGCGCCGAAGCGCGCGAGCAGCAGGTTGCTCGGCACCTCGCAGAACACGTAGCCGACGTAGAACACCGCGGCGCCGAGGCCGTACATCGCATCGCTGAAGCCGAGGTCGTGCTTCATCTGCAACTGCGCGAAGCCGATGTTGATGCGGTCGAGGAACGACACGACGTAGCAGAGGAACAGGAACGGCACGATCCGCCACGCGATCTTGCGGAACAGCAGCGCGTCGCCGGCAGCGGACGCCGGCGCGGATTCACAGGCGGAAGCCGACGCCGCGGCACTCGCGTGCGCGATCGTCGCTTCGGCGGGAAGCGATTGGGGCATGTCTCTCTCCAAACGGGCCGCGCGATTCGGGCGCGCGGCAGTCTCCGCGGGCGTACATGCGCCCGGCTTTCTTGTGAGAACGGAAGTCGGCTCCCTGAACCGCCGCGCGATGCGGCCGCCGCTCAGGCGCCGTCAGGAACGCGGCGCGGCGCCCGCCCGGACGCCCCGCCGCGGTGACCCGCTCAGTCCTGCAGCGCGTCCCACATTTCCTTGTCGCGCTGCGCGGTCCAGATGCGCGGATGCGTGATGCCGCTCGCCTCGTCGTACGCGCGCGACACGTCGAACGGCAGACAGTGCTCGTAGATGAACACGTGGCCGAACTTCGGATCCATCGCTTCGCGCGTGAGCGCCATCGACGCCTTCAGGTCGAGCTTGCGCTCGACGGCCTTGCGGCCCTGCGCGAGCAGCGTCGTCACGAAGTCCTTCGTGTAGTCGAGGCCCTTGTTCACTTCGGCCGGATTCAGCAGCGCGGGGCCGCGGCCCGGCACGAGCTTTTCCGCGCCGAGCGCGCGCAGCGCCTCGAGCGTGGCCGGCCACTGTTGGAGCTGCGCGTCGCCGCAATAGCAGGCCGCGTCGTACTCGACCAGGTCGCCCGAGAACAGCACCTTCTGCGACGGCAGCCAGACGATCGTGTCGCCCTTCGTGTGGCCCGAGCCGACGTGCATGATCTTCACCTCGAGCTTGCCGAGGAACAGCGTGATCTCGCGCTCGAACACGAGCGTCGGCCAGGTCAGGCCCGGCACCGTCTCGACGCCCGCGAACAGCCGCGGGAACCGCTCGATCTCCGACTTCATGTCGGCCTCGCCGCGCTCGACGATCATTTCGTAGGTGCCGCGGCTCGCGATCACGTGCTGCGCGCCTTCGTCGAAATACGCGGACGCGCCGAGCACGCGCACCGCGTGGTAATGCGACAGCACGACGTGCTTGATCGGCTTGTCGGTCACGCTGCGGATCTTCGCGATCAGGTCCTGCGCCATCGCGGGCGTCGCGGTCGTGTCGACGATCAGCACGCTGTCGTCGCCGATGATCACGCCCGAGTTCGGGTCGCCTTCGGCGGTATAGGCGTACGCGTTCTCGGACAGCTGCGTCCAGGTGACTTTCTTCTCTTCCAGATCGGCTTGGGAGGCGAATGCTTTGGCCATGTTGCGTTCCGTGGCTGCGAGCCATGTGTTGAGGGGAATGAGCGGATCATCTTCCCGCGCCGATTATTTGTCAATGACAAATTAGCTTGCTATTGTCTAATGCGGGTAAACCTGCGGGCTGGCGCGTCAAATGGCGTCGGATACCATGCGGGGTTTCGTCAATGGAAGAATCATCGCGTGCAGAACCACGAAGTCAGCGCAGACGACGCGCCACCCAAGGCGCAGCGCGGGATCCAGAGCGTCGAGGTCGGCGGCCGGCTGCTCGACGCGTTCGCGCGCCGGCGCAAGCCGCTCGGGCTGTCGGAGCTGGCGGCCGCGGCCGACCTGTCGACCGCGCAGGCGCACACCTATCTCGTCAGCCTGACGCGGCTCGCGCTCGTGAAGCGCGACGCGCTCACCGGCAACTACGAGCCGGGGCCGCTGTCGCTGCGGCTCGGGCTGATGTCGATCGAGCGCCAGCCGGCCTATCGCGCGGCGCTGCCGCACGCGGCGCGGCTCGCGGAAGCGGTCGGCCTGAGCGTCGCGCTGTCGGTGCCGGGCGCGCTCGGGCCCACGATCGTGCGCATCGAGCACGGCGGCTATCCGCTGCACGTGAACCTGCACGTCGGATCCGTCATGTCGCTCGACACGACGGCGACCGGCCGGGTGTTCCGCGCGTTCGGCGACCCCGCCCAGCTCGACGCGATGGCGGCCAGCCAGGCCGGCGCCGGCGCCACGCTCGCCGGCGCGGAAGGCGACCAGCCCCCGTCCGACGCCCGCGCGTGGCAGGCCGAACTCGACGCGATCCGTGCGCGCGGGATCGAGCGCGGCGTGGATCGGCCGAGCCCCGGCGTCAGCGCGATGTGCGTGCCGGTGCTGGACGCGGACGGCCGCCTGCAACTCGCATTGACGGTGATCGGTTCGAGCGGCTCGATCGATGTCGGCTGGGACGGCCCAATCGCGACGGCGCTGCGCGATGCGGCACGGCAAGCCACCGCGGCGCTCGACGCGGGACGCGACGCACCGCCGGTCGCGCCGGGCATGCCGCCCGCCACGCAGCGCATGCCGCCCGCACTCGCCGACGACACGAAGGCGCAGCGCGGCATCAACGCGCTCGACAGCACGGGCGAGCTGCTGCTCGCGCTCGTCTCGGCAGGCCGTGCGCTGCCGTTGCGCGATCTCGCGGCAGCCGCCGGCATGCCGGCCGCGAAGGCGTTTCCGCACCTCGTGAGCCTGCAGAAGATCGGCCTGCTGAGCCGCGACGACGCGGGCTGCTTCGGCGGCGGGCCGCTCGCGCAGGCGCTCGGCCTGATCGCGATGCAGCGCGTGTCGCCGACGCGCGATGCGGAAGCCGAAATCGTCGCGCTGGCGGCCGCGACCGACCTGAGCGTGGCCGCGGCGACGCTCGGGCCGCTCGGGCCGACCGTGATCCGTCTCGAGGAATCGGCGCGGCCGCAGCACGTGAGCCTTCAGGTCGGCACGGTGATGTCGCTCGTGAATACGGCGATCGGGCGGATTTTCGCGGCCGGCATGTCCGACGACGTGCTGGCCGGCCTGCTGGCCGACGAGCCGGTGCGCCTCGCAGGCTGCGCGACGCAGGTTGACGACGCGTTCCGCGCGCGGCTCGCGACGATCCGCGCGGACGAACTCGATTTCGCATTCGATGCGCCGGTGCCGGGCATCGGGACGATCGCCGCGCCCGTGTTCGATCACACCGGCAGCATCCGGCTCGTGATTGCGATCATCGGCTCGTCGCGCGGCTTCCCGCGCGGGCCGCACAGCGAACTCGCGCATACGCTGCTCGCGGCGGCGCGCCGCCTGTCGTGGCGCTTCGGGTGGATCGGCGGGTAATCGCCGCCCCGCTGCCGCGCCCGTTCTCGTCGCCCCGCTTTCCGTTTTCGCCCGTCAATGCGAGGCCGCGCTCGCCGCGGTCTCGTCACGCCTGCCCGCCACGCAGAAGGTGGCGCAGCTCATGTTGCGCGGCAGCAACATAAATTGTCAGTAATTCTCATATAACGAAATCGCATTTCACAAGACGGTGACGTTTCTTTATGATTAGGGTTATCCCTAACTCGCCACCTACATGGGGCTTCGTCATGCAAACGTCTAATGTCTCCGATCGTTCCACCCAATCCGCTGGCTGGCTCGCACGTGTCGGCGAGCTGCTTGCAGAAGCATGGGCACTGCACCTCGAGAACTGCGCAGTCATCGCTGAAGCGCACGCACGCCTGCCGCGCTGAGCGCGGCGACCGGCCGCCAGCCGGCCACGCGCCATCTCCATCCGTCTGATGCGCCTTGCGGGGACGCGCGCCGAAAGGCCGCCGCGTCCGGCACGAGGCGCCGGACGGAAGTCGCAAAAAAAGGGCGAATACCCTCGATGGCATGGTGCTCACGCGCTGTGAGCACGGTCGCAGCGATGTCGATACGCGGATGCCGGTCCCGACGAACTTGTCGGCACGGTGTTGATCGCAGCTTCCCGGAATGTCCGGCCGCTGCGTAGCCGATGCATGCCCGCTGCGCGCCACGCGCCGGGCCTGGCCGTCACGGAAGATTCATCCGTTTTCCCGCCGCGCGGGCACGGCCTGCCGGTATCCGGCTCCGGGCCGCGCGCAACGGACGCGACAGCCCGATTCCCACCCCTTCTCCAGCACCGCCGCGAACCGCGTCGTCACGACGCCGCGCGGCGCGTCGCCCCCGTCTTCACACCTGAATCGACGGCACATCTTTCATGCACCGCAGCGCGAACATCGAGCGGCTGTGGCGAATGCTCGAAATCCTGTACAGCTTCTCGCGCAGGAAGCGTTCGTAGCCGGCCGTGCCGTCCACCGCGACCTTGATCCAGTAGTCGTATTCGCCCGATACGAGGTAGGCCTCGAGCACTTCGGGCAGTGCCGCGAGTTCGGCGCCGAAACGCGCGAGCGCATCGTCCTCGTGGCGATCGAGGGTGACTTCGAGGATCACGATGTCCGCGTAGCCGAGCATGCGCTGGTTGACCAGCGCGACGTAGCCGTCGATGTAACCGTCGAGTTCGAGCTGCCGCGTGCGGTTCCAGCAGGCGGTGGTCGACATGCCGATCTGTTCGGCCAGTTCGGCGTTCGACAGGCGCGCATTTTTTTGCAGTGCACCGAGGATCTTGCGGTCCTGGTTGTCGAGGGTTTTCGGCGTGCGTTCGCGGATAGCCATGACAGGAAGAATCTTCTACTGAAAATCCGCATTCTATCTGAACAGGCTTCCGGTTTCGGGTGCGTTTTGCTGGAAAACAGGAAGCCTTTTAACCGGCCCGCTTGATACATTTTCTCCATGCCTGGTGTCCGGCACGCTCCCCGCGACAACCCCTTCGCACCGGGACGCCTGGCCGCAATCACGAGTTGCGGCGCAGGACACGCAGGCATGCAACGTCCCGCCCCCCGCGCGCCTACCCGGTCGCACGGGCCGGCGCCTGATCCTCCGTTTCCGCACTCCCGTCATGTCGTTCAGGCTTTATCTGTCGTTCCTCGCTGCGTCCGCCGTCCTCATCTACGCCCCCGGCCCCGTCAACCTCCTCACGATGAACCAGGCATTGCGCGCCGGCTGGCGCCGCGCGCTGCCGTGCGTCTGGGGCGGCACGCTCGCCGTGCTGCTGCAGCTCGCGCTGACCGCGCTGTGCCTGAATTCGCTGGTTCACCTCGACGAGCACGCGCTGACCGTGCTGCGCTGGGCCGGCGCCGCCTACCTCGTATGGCTCGGCTGCAAGCAATGGCTCGGCCGGGCGCAGGTCACCGCGCCCGCCGCGTCGACGGACGCCGGCAACACGGCACCCGACGACACCGCCACCGGACGCGCGCTGTTCTGGCGCGGCGTCGCCACCTCCGGCCTGAACCCGAAGACGCTGCTGTTCTTTCCGTCGTTCTTTCCGCAGTTCATCGTCCCGGATCCCGACTGGAGCCTGAACGCGCAATTCCTGCTGCTCGCGGCGAGCTTCGCGCTGCTGTTCGCCGGCGGCGTCGCGTCGATGGCGCTGTTCTCGCACCGGCTGAGCCGTGCGCTGCAGCGGCCGGCGCGGATGCGCGCGATGAATCGCGTGACGGGCGGGCTGCTGGTCGGGATGGGCGCGATCATGGTCGGATGGAATTGAGCGGCCGCCTGCGCGCGTGACGTGGCGCGCTGCAGCGCGCGCCCTCCCACGCCGGCCGACGCGCGGCCGGTACGACCAGTACAATCGCGCGATGTCCGAACTGCTCACTTACGGCGGCCTGTTCGCCGTGTCGATGGTCGCCGCGACCCTGTTGCCGCTCCAGTCCGAAGCCGTGCTTGCCGGCCTGCTGCTCGCCGGGCGCGAACCGGTGTGGGCGCTGGTGCTGGTGGCGAGCGTCGGCAACGTCGCGGGCGCGGCGATCAACTGGACACTCGGCCGCGGCATCGAGCACTTCCGCGACCGCCGCTGGTTTCCGGTGAAACCGGCCGCGCTCGCGCGCGCCGAGGGCTGGTATCGGCGCTATGGCCGCTGGTCGCTGCTGCTGAGCTGGGCGCCGGTGATCGGCGACCCGCTGACGATGATCGCCGGCGTGCTGCGCGAGCCGCTGCCGACCTTCGTCGCGATCGTGACGATCGCGAAGGTCGGGCGGTATCTGGCGATCGCGTGGCTCGTCGTGCCTTGACGCCTTGACGCCTTGACGCCTTGACGCCTTGACGCATTCACGTATCAAGGCGTCCGCCCGCACGACGCCCCGTCGCCGTTACTTCTTGTCTCCCGCCAGGTCGATCGCCTTGTCCGATCCGACCGCGTTGCGCAGCTGGAATTTCTGGATCTTGCCGGTCGACGTCTTCGGCAGCTCGCCGAAGCGCACGACCTTCGGCACCTTGAAACCCGCGAGCAACTGCCGGCAGTGGGCGACGATCTCCGCCTCGGTCGCGCTCGCGCCTTCGCGCAGCTCGACGAACGCGCACGGCACCTCGCCCCACTTCGGGTCGGGCATCGCGACCACCGCCGCGACCGCGACGGCCGGATGCCGGTACAGCGCATCCTCGACCTCGATGCTCGAGATGTTCTCGCCGCCCGAAATGATGATGTCCTTGCGGCGATCCTTGATGCGGATGTAGCCGTCCGGCGTCAGCACGCCGAGATCGCCCGTATGGAACCAGCCGCCGTGGAACGCTTCCTCCGTCGCGTGCGGATTCTTCAGGTAGCCCTTCATGCAGATGTTGCCGCGGAACATGATCTCGCCGAGCGTCTCGCCGTCGGCCGGCACCGGCGTCATCGTGTCCGGATCGAGCACCGTCGCGCCCGCTTCCAGGTGATAGCGCACGCCCTGCCGTGCATTGAGCCGCGCGCGCTCGTCGTCGGGCAGCTCGTCCCAGTGCGCCTGCTTCGCGCATACGGTCGCCGGGCCATAGACCTCGGTCAATCCGTACACGTGCAGCAGGTCGAAGCCGATCTCCTTCATCTTCGCGATCACGGCCGGCGCGGGCGCGGCACCGGCGACCATCGCGTGCACCGTGTGATCGATGCCGGCGCGCAACTCGGCCGGCGCATTCGCGATCGCGCTCTGTACGATCGGCGCGCCGCAGTAATGCGTGATGCGCTCGCGGCGGATCAGGTCGAACACCGTCTTCGCGTCGAACCTGCGCAGGCACACGTTCACGCCCGCGCGCGCCGCGACGGCCCACGGGAAGCACCAGCCGTTGCAGTGGAACATCGGCAGCGTCCACAGATACACCGCGTGCTTCGGCATGTCCCATTCGAGGATGTTGCTGATCGCCGCGAGATACGCGCCGCGATGGTGATACACGACGCCCTTCGGGTCGCCCGTCGTGCCGGACGTGTAGTTCAGCGCGATCGCCTCCCACTCGTCGGCGGGCGGCGTCCATGCGTAGTCGGGATCGCCGCCCGCGACGAACGCCTCGTAGTCGGTCGCGCCGGCGAAGCGCGCGGGGTCGGCCGGCATCGCATCGGCAACGCTGACGATCTTCAGGCCCGGCACTTCTAGCGCCGCGCGATGCGCGAGCTCCGCGTATTCGGTGTCGACGATCAGCACCTTCGCCTCGCCGTGACGCAGCATGAACAGCACCGATGAAATGTCGAGCCGCGTGTTGATCGTGTTGAGCACGGCGCCGGCCATCGGCACGCCGAAGTGCGCCTCGACCATCGCCGGGATGTTCGGCAGCAGCGCGGCCACCGTCTCGCCGCGCGCGACGCCGGCCCGCGCGAGCGCGCTCGCGAGCTGCTTCGCCCGCGTGTAGGTCTCGCCCCACGTGCGCCGCACGTCGCCGTGCACGATCGCGAGGCGCGCGCCGTAGACTTCGGCCGCACGGACCAGAAAGTCGATCGGCGTGAGCGGCACGTAGTTGGCATCGCGGCGGCCGAGTCCGGCCTCGAACATCTGCGTCATGATCCTGTCTCCCGTTTTCTGTCGACCGGCGCGTGCGTCGGCCTCGTATCCGGCAAGTGTGCATGCACCCCGACCGGTCTTGATGTGGTTCAATTGCCGACAGCCTAACGGGCGCTATTGTGAGCCGTCTGTCATCGAAACGACAGAGTGCCTCATGAGCGCTGCGCGTTATCCCTATCCTCGCAAACCCGCATCCATGCACGACCACCTCGTTGCGCCGCCCGACGCGGCCGCCGCCGCTGTCAGCCCGCCGGCCAGCCCGCCGGCCGACACGCCGCTCGAACCGGGCCCGATGCCCGCCCTGTCCGTGCTGTTCGGCCAGTGCGCGTGGTTCCGCGCGCTGGCGCCGGAACACCAGGCGCTCGTGCTCGCGCAGTCGCGCGCCGAGCAGCACGAGGCCGGCGACGTGATCGCGCAGCGGCTCGCGCCGTCCGAATACTGGATCGGCGTGCATCGCGGGTTGCTGAAGCTCGCGATCTTCAACGCGTCGGGGCGCGGCTGCACGTTTTCCGGCGTGCCGTCGGGCGGCTGGTTCGGCGAAGGCAGCGTGATCAAGCGCGAGCTGCGCAAGTACGAAGTCGTCGCCGTCCAGCGCTCGATCGTGCTGTTCGTCCCGGTCGACACGTTCCATGCGCTGCTCGACACGAGCCTGCCGTTCACGCGCTTCGTGATCCACCAGTTGAACAACCGGATGGGCGAGTTCATCGCGTCGATCCAGAACAGCCGGCTGCTCGATGTCGACGCGCGCGTCGCGCAGGCGCTCGCGCAGCTGTTCAACCCCGCGCTGTATCCGGACACCGGCCCGTCGCTCGCGATCTCGCAGGAGGAACTGGGAATGCTCGTCGGCGTGTCGCGGCAGCGGATCAACCAGGCGTTGCAGCAACTCGAGAAGCTCGGCGTGCTGCGGCTCGCGTACAACCAGATCGAAGTCGTCGACCTGGCCGCGCTCGCGCGGGTCGGGATGGAACAGATCTGAGCGACGCCCGATGAACGGAAGCGTCGCTGCCGCGGCATGCGCGTGCGGTGCGGCGGCCTTTTTCGGGCATCGGCGTCCGTGCGCGTTTTCATCCGATCAATCGACCTGAAGTCGCCTCGGTCGCCGCGCGCCGAACCTGACAAATCCGCCAGTTTCGTGTCAGTGACTCGTTCAGCCCCGACGCCTATCATTCGGGTTCCCCTCACCGCCGCCTGATCACCGCCTGTCCCGCCGCCTCCATGTGGATCGTCAATCTCGCGCTCAGGCGCCCCTACACGTTCATCGTGATGGCCATCATGATCGTGCTGGCCACCCCGCTCGCGCTGATGCGCACGCCTGTCGACGTCCTGCCGGCGGTCAACATTCCCGTCATCAGCGTGATCTGGAATTACACCGGCTTCTCCGCGAAGGAGATGACCAACCGCATCACGGCCGTCCATGAACGGATCCTGACGACGACCGTCAACAACATCCAGCACATCGAGTCGACGTCGCTGCCGGGCATCGCGGTCGTGAAGGTGTTCCTGCAACCCGGCGCGAACGTGCAGACCGCGATCGCGCAGACGGTCTCGTCCGCGCAGGCGATCGTGCGGCAGATGCCGCAGGGCGCGACGCCGCCGCTCGTGATCACCTATTCGGCGTCGAGCATCCCGGTGATCCAGCTCGGGCTGTCGAGCAAGACGCTCAGCGAACAGTCGCTCGCCGACATCGCGCTCAACTTCCTGCGGCCGCAACTGATCACGATCCCGGGCGCGCAGATCCCGTTTCCGTACGGCGGCCGCACGCGCGTGGTCGCGATCGACCTCGATCCGCAGGCGCTGCTCGCGAAGGGCCTCACGCCCGCCGACATCGTCAACGCGGTCAACGCGCAGAACCTCGTGCTGCCGACCGGCACCGCGAAGATGGGTCAGACCGAGTACCGGATCGACACGAACGCGTCTGCCGACACGGTCGCGGACATCAACGGCCTGCCGGTCCAGACCGTCAACGGCGCGACGACCTACCTGCGCGAGGTCGCGTCGGTGCGCGACGGCTTCGCGCCGCAAACCAACGTCGTGCGGCAGAACGGCCAGCGCGGCGTGCTGATGTCGATCCTGAAGACCGGCGACGCGTCGACGCTGAAGGTCGTGTCGGACCTGAAGGCACTGCTGCCGAAGGTGATCCCGACGCTGCCCGAAGGACTCACGATCACGCCGCTGTTCGACCAGTCGGTGTTCGTCAACGCCGCCGTGCAGGGCGTGATCCACGAGGCGCTGATCGCCGCCGTGCTGACCGCAATGATGATCCTGCTGTTCCTCGGCAACTGGCGCAGCACGCTGATCATCGCGATCTCGATTCCGCTGTCGATCTTCACGTCGCTGATCGCACTCTCCGCGCTCGGCGAGACGATCAACATCATGACGCTCGGCGGCCTCGCGCTCGCGGTCGGGATCCTGGTCGACGACGCGACCGTCACGATCGAGAACATCGAGCGGCACCTGCATCTCGGTACGAATCTGCACGACGCGATCCTCGAAGGCGCGGGCGAGATCGCGGTGCCCGCGTTCGTGTCGACGCTGTGCATCTGCATCGTGTTCGTGCCGATGTTCTTCCTGACGGGCGTCGCGCGCTTCCTGTTCGTGCCGCTCGCCGAAGCCGTGGTGTTCGCGATGCTCGCGTCCTACGTGCTGTCGCGCACGCTCGTGCCGACGCTGGCGATGCTGCTGTTCCGCCCGCAGCAGGCCACGAGCGGCCCCGATCATGCGACGTCGCGGTTCGCGCGCCTCCATCACGCGTTCAACGCCGCGTTCGAGCGGCTGCGCGCGTGGTACATCGTGCTGCTCAGCATGCTGCTGGTGCGCCGCCGCTTCTACGCGACGTGCTTCCTCGGCTTCTGCGTGCTGTCGACCGGCCTCGTGTTCGTGCTCGGCCGCGACTTCTTCCCGAACGCCGATTCCGGCAACCTGCGGCTGCACATGCGCGCGCCGACCGGCTACCGGATCGAGGAGACCGCGCGCCTTGCCGACCAGGTCGAGCGCGTGATCCGCGAAACCGTGCCGGCGGACGAACTCGGCGCGATCGTCGACAACCTCGGGCTGCCGGTGAGCGGCATCAACCTGTCGTACAGCAATGCCGGCACGATCGGCACGCTCGACGGCGAACTGATGATCGCGCTGAAGCCGGGCCACCGCGCGACCGCGCACTACGTGCAGACGCTGCGCACGCTGCTGCCGCAGCGCTTCCCGGGCGTCGAGTTCTTCTTCCAGCCGTCGGACATCATCACGCAGATCCTCAACTTCGGTCAGCCCGCCGCGATCGACGTGCAGGTGCTCGGCAACGATCTCGCGAGTAACATGGCTATCGCGAGCAGCCTGATGAAGAAGATCAGGCAAATCCCCGGCACCGTCGACGTGCACGTACTGCAGCGCAACGACGAACCGACCCTGGTGGCCGACATGGACCGTACGCGCATGCAGCAGCTCAGCCTCTCCGCGCAGAACGTCGCGCAGAACATGCTGATCTCGCTGTCCGGCAGTTCCCAGACGACCCCGTCGTTCTGGATCAATCCGCGCTCGGGCGTCCAGTACCCGCTGCAGATCCAGACCCCGCAATACAGCATCGCGTCGATCGACGACCTGCTCGGCACGCCGATTTCCGCGAGCGGGCGCACCGGCATGCCGCTGCAATTGCTCGGCAACCTCGTGCAGATCCATCCCGTCGCGAACCCGGCGGTGATCACGCACTACAACATCCGCCCGGCGATCGACCTGTACGTGAGCGTCGAGGGCCGCGACCTCGGCTCGGTCGCGGGCGCGATCGACCGCATCGTGTCCGACGCGCGCGCGACGCTGCCGCGCGGCACCGACCTGTCGGTGCGCGGCCAGGTCGAGACGATGCGCACGTCGTACCTCGGCCTCGGCGCGGGCGTCGCGATGGCGATCGTGCTCGTCTACCTGCTGATCGTCGTGAATTTCCAGTCGTGGCTCGATCCGCTGATCATCATCAGCGCGATGCCGGCCGCGCTCGCCGGCATCGCGTGGATGCTGTTCATCACCGGCACGCACCTGAGCGTGCCCGCGCTGACGGGCGCGATCATGACGGTGGGCGTCGCGACCGCCAACAGCATCCTGGTCGTGTCGTTCGCGCGCCAGCGCCTCGCGGCCGGCGCGCCGCCGCTCACGGCCGCACTGGAGGCCGGCGCGACGCGAATCCGCCCGGTGCTGATGACGGCGCTCGCGATGATCATCGGGATGGTGCCGATGGCGCTCGGTCTCGGCGAAGGCGCCGAGCAGAACGCGCCGCTCGGCCGCGCGGTGATCGGCGGCCTGCTGTTCGCCACCGTTTCGACGCTGCTGTTCGTGCCGCTCGTGTTCGGCGGCGTGCATGCGCGGCTGGCCCGCCGGCGCGCGCGCCCGGCCGGACACTGACTTTCTAGCCTATCGACCCGGTCAATTCATGGAAGAGAAACATCACAGCTCCGTCGGCATCCAGGTGGACGAACACGGCATGCACCTGCCGACGCGCACGTCGGTGTCGCGGCGCGGGCGGGTCGTCCTGATCGTGATCGGCGTGCTGCTGGCCGCGGGCGCCGCGCGCACGATCGTCGTCAACGTGCTGAACCGGAATCACCTCGACGCGGTGGCCGAGCAGAACACGCGCCAGTACGTGAGCGTCGTGCATCCGGTCGACGCGGCCACCGGCGGCAAGCTGGCGCTGCCCGGCACCCTGCGCGGCTTCGTCGAAGCGCCGATCTACGCGCGTGCGAGCGGCTACGTGCTGCGCTGGCAGGCCGACATCGGCGCGCACGTGAAGCAGGGGCAGCTGCTCGCCGAACTCGACACGCCCGAGCTGAACCAGGAACTCGCGCAGGCCACCGCGCAGCGCCAGCAGGCGCAGGCCGCGCTCGCGCTCGCGAAGACGTCGTTCGACCGCGCGCAGCAGCTGCGCCAGCGCGATGCGGTGTCGCAGCAGGAACTCGACGACCGGCAAGGCGCGTTCAACCAGGGCACCGCGAACCTCGCGGCGGCCGATGCGAACATGCGCCGGCTCACCGAGCTGAAAGGCTTCCAGCGCATCGTCGCGCCGATCGACGGGATCGTCACGCAGCGCAACGTCGACGTCGGCGACCTCGTCAATTCCGGCAACGCGGGCCGCGCACTGTTCACGGTCGTGCAGGCCGACCGGCTGCGCCTGTACGTGCAGGTGCCGCAGGCTTATGCGCAGCAGGTGAAGGTCGGCCAGCGCGTGAGCGTCGCGCAGGCAGAACTGCCCGGCCAGACCTTCGACGGCACCATCACGCGCACGTCCCAGGCGATCGACGTCGCGACGCGCTCGCTGCAGATCGAGATCACGCTGCCGAACCCGGACGGGCGGCTGCTGCCCGGCGCATACGTGCAGGCGACCCTGCCGATGACGCCGGTCGGCCGCCTGCAGATTCCGGCCAACACGCTGCTGTTCCGCGCCGAAGGGCCGACGGTCGCGACCGTCGACGCGAACGGCCAGGTGCGCCTGAAGGCGGTGACGGTCGCGCGCACGATCGGGCAGACGCTCGAAGTCGACGGCCCGCTGACGCCGCACGACCGCCTCGTCGCGAACCCGAGCGATGCGCTCGCGAACGGCGACACCGTGATCGTGCAGGCGCCGCCGGTCGTGAAGCCGGCCTCCGCGGCCGCGGGAGCGCAGTCGTGAGCGCGCTGCGCGCCTGCCTGCCCCCCGCAGCGGTCGTGGCCGTCGTCGCGGCCGCGACGCTCGCCGGCTGTACGGTCGGCCCCGACTACCGGCGCCCCGCCGTCGAGACGCCCGCCGCGTGGCGGCTCGACCCGGCCGATGCTTACTGGCACCCGGCCGCGCCGGCCCGTGCGCCGCTCGACCCGGCGTGGTGGACCGCGTTCGGCGACGCGCAGCTCGACGCGCTCGAAACCGACGCGCTGCGCAACAACCAGAACCTGAAGGCCGTCGCCGCGCGCTACGACCAGGCGAAGGCGACGCTCGCATCGGTCGCGTCCGCGCAGTATCCGGCCGTCGGCCTGAACGCGAGCGGCCAGCGCTTCAAGATCTCCGCCGACCGGCCGCAGACCAACTACGCGACGAAGAGCATGTCGACCGTGCAGAACGACATCCAGGTCGCCGCGAGCGTCAGCTACGAACTCGACCTGTTCGGCCGCGTGCGGCGCAGCGTCGAATCCGCGCAGGCCAGCTCCGAGCAGGCGCGCGACGATTTCGCGAACGCGCGCCTGGTGCTGAGCGCCGATCTCGCATCGAGCTACTTCGCGCTGCGCGAGCTCGACACCGAGATCGACGTCGTCAGGCGTTCGATCGACCTGCAGCAAAAGGCGCTCGACTACGTGAGCGCGCGCCACGACCTCGGCGCGGTGTCCGGCCTCGACCTGCTGCAGCAGCGCGCGCAACTCGACGCGACGCGCACGCAGGCGCAGTTGCTGATCCAGCAGCGCGCTCAGGTCGAGACGGCGATCGCGACGCTGGTCGGCACGCCGGCCCCCGCGTTCTCGCTGCCGCCGCGCGTGGCGCCGATCAACGCGCCCGCGCTGCCGACCGGGATGCCGAGCGACCTGCTGCAGCGCCGGCCCGACGTCGCATCGGCCGAGCGCGCGATGGCCGCGGCGAACGCGCAGATCGGCGTCGCGCGCGCCGCGTATTTCCCGCGCATCGCGCTGTCACCGGACCTCGGCTGGGACGCGACGCGCTTCTCCGGCCTGTTCACCGTGCCGGCGCTGCTGTGGTCGATCGGCGCGTCGGTCAGCCAGCCGCTGTTCGAAGGCGGCAAGCTGAAGGCCGGCGTCGATTTCGCGCAGGCGGGCTACGTCGCCGCGCAGGCCAATTACCGGCAGACCGTGCTCACCGCGTTCCAGGAGGTGCAGAATGCGGTGACGGGCCTGTCGGTGCTGGCCGAGGCCGCGCAGCAGGCGTCGGCGGCCGTCGACGACGCGCGCAAGCTCGTGTCGCTCGCGCAGGACCGCTATGCGGGCGGCCTGACGCCGTTCATCGACGTGCTGACGGCCCAGCAGCAGTTGCTGACGAGCGAGCGCCAGGCCGTGCAGATCCAGGGCCAGCGCGCGGCGCTCGTGGTGTTTCTTGCGAAGGCGCTCGGCGGCGGCTGGGACGGCGCCACGCCGACCGACGTCGCGGCGGCCGGCCCGCGCCCCGCCACGAGCGTCACTCCCTAACCCGGTTACGCGGACCCACCCATGAAAGTCCTGATCGTCGAAGACGAACCGAAAGTCGTCGAATACCTGAAGAGCGGCCTGAGCGAGGAAGGCTGGGTCGTCGACACCGCGCTCGACGGCGAAGACGGCGCGTGGAAGGCCGTCGAATTCGACTACGACGTGGTCGTGCTCGACGTGATGCTGCCGAAGCTCGACGGCTTCGGCGTGCTGCGCGCGTTGCGCGCGCAAAAGCAGACGCCCGTGATCATGCTGACCGCGCGCGACCGCGTCGACGATCGCGTGCGGGGCTTGCGCGGCGGCGCCGACGACTACCTGACCAAGCCCTTCTCGTTCCTCGAGCTGATCGAGCGGCTGCGCGCGCTGACGCGCCGCGCGCGCGTGCAGGAATCGACGCTGATCTCGATCGGCGACCTGCGCGTCGACCTGATCGGCCGGCGCGCGACCCGCGACGGCACACGCCTCGACCTGACCGCGCAGGAATTCCAGCTGCTCGGCGTGCTTGCGCGGCGCAGCGGCGAGGTGCTGTCGAAAACGACGATTGCCGAACTCGTGTGGGACGTGAACTTCGACAGCAACGCGAACGTCGTCGAGACGGCGATCAAGCGCCTGCGCGCGAAACTCGACGGCCCGTTCGCGGAGAAGCTGCTGCATACGATCCGCGGCATGGGCTACGTGCTCGAGGCGCGCGAGGACGGCGACGCGGAGCGGCACGCATGAAACGCTCGATCACCCTGCGCCTGTCGGCAATGTTCGGCATCGTGTCGCTGCTCGTGTTCACGCTGGTCGGCTGCGGGCTGTTCGTGATGATGGAGCGCCAGCTGCTCGCCGAACTGCGTGCGACGATCGACACGCGCGCGAAGGTCGCGCAGATGATCGTGTCGCACGCGACCACGGCCGCGCGCGGCCGCCTGATGCAGGAAAAGCTCGCCGACCTCGAACCGCCCGACGGGTCGACGCGCTACCAGGTCGACAGCCCCGACGCCGACTTCCGCTTCGGCCGTCCGGTCGACGGCGTGCCCGTCGGCGAACCGTTCGGCGCGTTCCAGCAGTACGCGCTGAACCACAGCAGCTACGACGTGATGACGAAGACCGTCCCGATCGCAGGCAGCGGCGAGCGCCCCGACCTGAAGCTGATCGTCGCGTCGTCGTGCGAGCGCACGCAGCGCATGCTGCGTCGTTTCGCGTGGACACTCGCTGCGCTGATCGCGATCGCCACCGTCATCACGCTGCTGCTGAGCCGCGCGGTCGCACGCTTCGGGCTCGCGCCGCTCGAACGGATGTCGCAGGACGCCGCGGCCATCGGCGCCACCGACCGCCGCCAGCGGCTGCACACCGACGCGCTGCCGACCGAGCTGCGCGATCTCGCCGCGTCGTTCAACGGCGCGCTCGAACGCATCCAGCAGACCTACGCGCGGCTCGAGGCGTTCAATGCGGACGTCGCGCACGAGCTGCGCACGCCGATCAGCATCCTGATCGGACAGACCCAGGTCGCGCTGACGAGCCGCGACCGCTCGGTCGACCGGATGCGCCAGACGCTGCAGTCGAACCTCGAGGAATTCGAACGGTTGCGCGTGATCATCAACGACATGCTGTTCCTGTCGCGCAGCGATCGCGGCGAACGCGCGACCGACCTGAAGCACGTGTCGCTCGCCGACGAAGTGCGCCGCATGCTCGACTTCCTCGAGATTCCGCTCGACGAAGCGCAGTTGCGCGCCGAACTGCACGGCGATGCGCGCGCGGCCGTCGACCCGTCGCTGTTCCGCCGCGCGATGACCAACCTGCTGATCAACGCGATCCAGCATTCGGCGCCTGGCGCAACGCTGAACGTGACGATCACGCCGCGCGATACGCTCGTCGACGTGTCGGTCGCCAACCCCGGCGAGCCGATCGACCCGGTGCAGCGCGCGCACGTGTTCGAGCGCTTCTACCGGCTCGAGGAAGCGCGCGCGAACAGCAAGGAGAATCACGGGCTCGGGCTGTCGATCGTCAAGGCCGTCGCGGAGATGCACGGCGGCAGCGTGTTCGTCGCATGCGCGGGCGGCGTCAATACGTTCGGCTTCTCGGTGTCGACGCAACCGGGAGGCAGCGGCCCGCTGCGCGCGGCCGACGCCGGCGACCCGCACGCGCTGCGGCCGGTCCACGCGCCGCGCGCGATGCATTGACGGCAGCCGCGCCTGTCGATATCCCGCCGCTACCGATCGGCGCGTGCCCGCCACGGACGCGGCCCGGGACGCGTCACGCGCGTGGCTTGCTGCCCTGCTCGCGCCACGCCCGCGGCGACATCGCGAACCGCTCGCGAAACACGCGACTGAAATGCGACATGTCGTTGAATCCCCAGCGCAACGCGATGTCGGACACGCGCAGCACCGCGCATTGCGGATTCACGAGATCCTGCGCGCACCGTTCGAGCCGCAGGTTCCATACGTAACGCATCAGCGACGTGTTCTCGGCCTCGAACAGCTTGTTGATGTACCGCGACGAAATCCCGATCGACCGCTCGATCATCAGCGGGTTCAGCTCCGGGTCGTGCAGGTGCTCGAGCAGATGCCGCTTCACACGCGTCAGCGTCAACGCCTTCATCCTCGACTGCGCGAGGTCGTTGCGCTGCATGCCCCCGAGCGTCATCGCGATCAGCGAGATCGCGGTATCCGACAACTGCCGCATCTCGTCCTCGGTCACGCTACCGATCTGCGACGACATCTGCTCGAGAAACGCGCGCATGACGCTGCCGACGCCCTCGCCGGTTTGCGTCGGGCTGGCCGTGCGGTGTTCCATCCCGACGACGAGCTGGTTCAGCGTCGTGCGGGGAATGCTGACGACGATCTCGCGCCACGACTGGCCGAACTGCAGGTGGTGCGGCCGTGTCGCGTCGTAGATCGCGAAATCCCCGGGGTGCAGCGTGACGATCTTGCCGTCCTGCTCGACCGATTGGCTGCCCTCGAGCATCAACACGCCGAAATACTTGTCCTCATACTCGCTGCGCGCCTGCCGATACCGCCGGATCACGGCCTGCTCGCTCGCGTGGATTTCCGAGATTCGCATCTTTTCGCATTTGCGCTGTCGCACCTGGCCGAAGAAATCGTCTTTCTGCACGGCCGCGATCTGCACGTCCGCGAACAGGCGCAGAATCGTCTCGCGCCAGAATTCGATACGCTGGCTGAGCGAGCCTTCGGTCGCCACCTCGATGGCCGAATTCGTCCGCTCATCCGGCGGGCTGTCGGACGCCGGGCCGGGCGCGTCGCCGCTTGCGGCGCGCGCGATAGGACGCATCGTCATGGTCGTGCCCCACATGGGTTAGCAAACACGCAGCCGGTAGCGTGCCCGTTCAAAAGCGCATTGTCCAATCGATCGCCGTGTACGCCGCGTTGCCGGTCGGACCGGCACGCGGCGCGGCGGCGATGCGCTACCGCTCCGGACATGTCATGCGAATGTCGTCTGCCGCCAGTCGGAAGACTGTTCGTACGCGTATGCGCAGCGGTAGAGCGTCGCCTCGTCGAAGCGGCGCCCGACCAGTTGCAGCCCGATCGGCAGTTCGTCGGCCACCCCGCACGGCAGCGACATGGCCGGATGCCCGGACACGTCGAACGGCGCGGTATTCGCGAGCATCTCGAACGCCCGCGTCAGCGACTCGGACATCGCGCAACCGGGCTCCGGCAGTTTCGACGCGCGCATCGGAACGGTCGGCATCACCAATACGTCGTACGACTGCAGCGCCGCGTCGTAAGCCGATCGCAAGCGCCGCGCGAGGTTCTGGCACTTCGCGTAGTAGCGCCCGCGATACCGGCTCGTGAAATATTCGCCGAGCAGCATCGTCACCTTCACGGTATCCGGCAATTCGTCGGCGCGCTCGCGCCAGCCCGCGTGATGATCGATCATGCCGGTCACGTACAGGCCGCCCCAGTTGAAACCGTGGCTGTTGCCCTTCATCATCTGCTGCGTCGCCCCCTCGGCCGCGATCGGCAGCCAGATCGCGGTGCCGGCCGCATGCAGCGGCACCGACACCTCTTCGACGCTCGCGCCCAGCTTGCGCAACCGGTGCGCGGCGACCAGCACGGCCTCGTCGACCACTTTCTCCGAATTCGCGAGCCCGAACGCCTCGCGCAGAATGCCGATCCGCAGGCCTGCGATGCCGTCGCGGATCCCTCCGAGATAGTCGGTGCGCGGCGGCAACGCCCGCTGGCGCGGATCGAGCCCGTCGTCGCCCGCGATGACAGCGAGCAGCAGCGCGTTGTCGAGCACGGTGCTCGTCATCGGCCCCAGATGATCGACGGTCGCCTCGATCGGCATCGCGCCGGTGTAGGGCACGAGCCCGTGCGTCGGCTTCATCCCGTAGACGCCGCAATAGGCGGACGGGATCCTGACCGAACCGCCCTGGTCGCCGCCGAGCGCCATGTCGACCTCGCCGCTCGCGACCAGCGCGCCGCTGCCGGACGACGAGCCGCCGGACGAGTGCCCGGCCTTGCGCGGATTGTGCACGGGCCCCGACGCGCTCGTGTGCGAGCCGCCGGAAAAACAGTAGTACTCGCAGGTCGCCTTGCCGGCGATCGTGCCGCCGGCGTCGAGCACGCGCGTGACGACGGTCGCATCGATATCGGGCACGTAGCCCTCGAACGTGCTCGCGCCATTGCGCATCGGCACGCCGGCGACGCAGATGTTGTCTTTCACGGCCACCGTCTTGCCGCGCAGCTTGCCGTCGGCGGCGCCGTGGATCGTGCTCTTGCGCGCCCACGCGCCGTACCGGTTCTCGTCGCCTTCCGGGCGGTAGCCGGGCGTGCGAGGATACGCGACGACGGGCAGATAGTCGGGCAGCGCGTCGATCGCGTCGTACGCGTCGAAGTTCGCCTGCAGCGCCTCGTCGTATTCGGCGAGTTGGCGGGAATCGACATGAAAGCCGAAACCGGCTGCAATGTCGGACAGTTGTTCGCGGGTCGGGCGTTTGATGGCCATCGACGTTCTCCAGTTCGGTAAGCGGCACCGCCGGCCCCCGGCGGTGCCGGCGGGATTCAGCGGGCGATGGCGACGGCGTCGCGCATCAGCCCCGTGCGCGGTTGGCAGTTCACGTATTCGTAGACCTGATGCCTGGCGTCGAAGACGGAAACCTCGTGATACAGCCGCAGTTTCGACAGCCCGGTGACGACGCGGAAGAACGTGACGAAGATCCGCAGGTGCGTCGGATGGGATTCGGCCCAGCGCTCGAGGCGGTCGAGCGAGCGCCAGTGGCCGATGTTGTAGCTCTCGTCGAGCACGTTGCCGTCGAGATCGATCGAGCGCACGTAGCGATTGCTGTAGCAGCCGACGTCCGTGCCGTTGTCGCGCAGGAATTCCATTCCGCTGCGCAGCGTCGGCTCGATCTCCTCGAGATACAGTCGGCGCTCGTCGTGCTCGGCCGCACGCCAGTCCTGACCGGATCGAATCAGCGCGATGTTGTCGTGGGCCAGTACGACCACGCGGCCACCTCGGGCCGGATCGCCCTCGACGATGCGCAGCTCGCCGTCCGCGCGCATCCAGTCCGTCTGCGAGATCGGGAACCGGTCGCGCATCGATCCCCAGTAGCCGTGCTCCTCGATCTCGCCGCTGACGCCGTCCATGATCGCGCCGACGCCCGGGAAATCGCTCGTGAATGCGTAAAGCGTCTCGAACTGCTCGGCGCGCGGCGCGACGATTTCCCGGAAGTAGCCGATCCCGTCCGCGAGGCGCGCGTCGGAGGCCCACCATTCGACGAGTGCCGGCGACGCGATCCAGCGCGCATACGCGGCCGGATCGCGCCAGTAGCCGACGGCAATCAGGTTCTCGTAGCCCTGGTCGTCGGTGTGTTGCGTCAGATCGAAGTTGTTCGGCCCGTCCTGCGCACCGAAATCGGCGACGATCCGGCGCAACGCGGCCAGTGCCGTGGCGCGCTTGTCGGCGCCGCGATATTGCACGCCGAAATAGCCCATCACGACCTGGCTCAGGTCTTCGGCGGCCCGGGCGACGTACATCGGGAACGGCGGCTGGTAATCGTCGGCGACGCGGCGCGACAGCGTCCGCGGGCAGATCAGGTGTTTGTCGATGGCGGATTCCATGCGTGACCTCTCTGGAAAGGGAATCGGATGTCGAGGTTTCGACGTGGGGGACAAGGAGCGGCCTGCGCCGGGCGTATCCCGGCGCAGGCGGGTCGTCAGAAGATGTGCGCGTAACGCAGGCCGGCGAGCAGGCTGTTCTTCGGGCCGTTGCGCACGCTCAGGTCGGTGCCGAGCTGGATTTGCACCTGATCGGCCTTCGTCACGAATTTCGCCGCGGTGATCCGCATGCGCGTCGTGCGAAGCGCGTCGTTGTTGTCCGCGCCGCCGACGCTCGTTTCACCGCCCCAGAGCTGGGTGACGCCGATCCCGAGCGACGTGCCCGGATCGGGCATGTAACGCACCATCGCCTGTGCGCTGTAGCTCATCCGCTGATGCAGCGTCGTGCCGCTCGCGCCGTATGACGTGTTGTTGCCGTACCAGATCGCGTCGCCGACGAGATCGAGCGACCAGTGCGGCGAAAAGTGCTTGATGTAGGCCGCCTGGAAATCGAGCGACCAGCGGTTGGCGCCGAGATTGAGACCGCGGTTCTGGTCGTAACTCCCCGTGGGCGCGTAAACGTAGACCGTCGCGGCGACGACGTCCTTCGCGTCGTTCAGGCGGAATTTCAACGGCGCGGTCAGGATCACGTCGCCGACACCGTTCGTACTACCAAGCGTTCCGGCGTTGCCGAAGCTGCTGACGTGACCGAACGGCAGCAACACCTGCGGATCGATCGTGAGCCTGTCGGTGAGCTGGAACACATGCAGCAGACGGGCGATGCCGACATTGGACTGCAGGTCGAAATCCGACGTCCGGTGGCCGTTCGCATAGTACGCGTTCGTCGCCGAATAGTTGTAGTACAGCACGCCGATCGTCGCGCCGACCGGATACTGCTCGTAGTCGCCGGGATCGACCTCGACCGCGCCCGCGTAATGCGATGCGACGACCATCAGCGACAAGCCGATCCAGCGCGCGATTCGCTTCAGTTTCATTCTGTTGCCGTTGTCCATCATGCTCCTCACCTGGATGCGCAGACACCGCCACGCTCGACGTACGACGAACGGGAACCGTTTCCGGACGATCAAATCGCGGGGTGCTGGCTGACTGTTGTTCCGCCGGTACTCGCGGGAGTGCCGGCGATTCGCGACATCGAACGGCCGTCGCTTGAGGGTGAGAATAGAAAGGCAAAATCCGCATTTCTGTTTTCCGGCGGAACAAGAAATTGGCTGTGGCGGACCTGTGCTGCCAGTGCCATACGGCGGTCGCAAAACGTGCGCGGGCGACCGCCGTCGCGAGCCGGGCGCCCCGTCGATGCCGCGAATCGCCGTGCATCCGATGCGCGCCGGCCCCTGCCGCGCGCGCGGGGCCGTCTCAGCATAGTTTCCGATCCGTGCCGGCAAAGAACCGCGCTTTTTCTCTTCTTACCCTGCTCGTCGAGCGTGGCCGACACCACGCCTTTGCACCCCGCCACGGCAGCCGCAACGCCACGGCGGCGGTCAACCCGAACCACCATAAGGAGCCCCACGATGAGCGCGACCCCTTCCGCGGAAACAGCCTCGACGCCCGGCGAACGTGCCTGGGCGCTGTTTCGCGTGATGAAAGAAAAGAACCTGATCCCCGACGGCTATATCGAAGGCCTGACCGAGCTGATGTCCACGACGTGGGATCCGGCCAACGGCGCGCGCATCGTCGCGCGTGCGTGGGTCGACCCGGCATTTCGCGAACTGCTGCTGAAGGACGGCACGGCCGCGTGTGCGCAGTTCGGCTACACCGGCCCGCAGGGCGAATACATCGTCGCGCTCGAGGACACGCCGACGCTGAAGAACGTGATCGTCTGCAGCCTGTGCTCATGCACGAACTGGCCGGTGCTCGGGTTGCCGCCCGAGTGGTACAAGGGCTTCGAATATCGTGCGCGGCTCGTCCGCGAAGGGCGCACGGTGCTGCGGGAACTCGGCACCGACCTGCCCGACGACGTCGTCGTGAAGGTCTGGGATACGACCGCCGAAAGCCGCTATCTCGTGCTGCCCGTGCGGCCGGCAGGCAGCGAGCACATGACCGAGGAACAACTGCGCACGCTCGTCACGAAGGACGTGCTGATCGGCGTTGCGCTGCCGCGCGCGCACTGACGCGCCCCCCGTTTCGCTCTCGACCTTCATCTCGGAGATCACCTCATATGGACGGCTTTCACGACCTCGGCGGATTCCAGGGTTTCGGCCCGGTGCCGCACACGATCAACAGTCTCGGCTACAAGCCGGTCTTCAAGGAAGACTGGGAGCATCTCGCGTACAGCCTGATGTTCGTCGGCGTGGACCAACTGAAAAAATTCAGCGTCGACGAGGTACGTCACGCAGTCGAACGCATCGACGTGCGCCAGCACGTCGGCACGCGCTACTACGAGCGCTACGTGATCGCGACCGCAACCTTGCTCGTCGAAACCGGCGTGCTCACGCAGGACGAACTCGACCGCGCGCTCGGTTCGCATTTCCGGCTCGCGAACCCGCCGCGATCCGGCGGCCGGGCGGCGCCGCCCGACTCGACGCGGTTCGAGGTCGGCGATCGCGTCGTCGTGCGCGACGAATACGTCAGCGGCCACATCCGCGCGCCGGGCTACGTTCGCGGCAAGGAAGGCATCGTGCTGCACCGGACGACCGAATCGTGGCCATTCCCGGACGCGATCGGGCACGGCGACACCGGCGCCGCGCATCAGCCGACCTATCATGTCGAGTTCCGCGTGAAGGATCTGTGGGGCGACGCCGCCGACGACGGCTACGTCGTGGTCGACCTGTTCGAAGGCTACCTGGATCGCGCGTCCGGGCAGAACGCATGACGACGCCGGAACACCGGCGAGCGCCGGCCGCCGCGCCGCCGAGGATTCCGGTCACCGTGCTGTCCGGCTTCCTCGGCGCCGGGAAAACGACGTTGCTGAACCACATCCTGCGCAACCGCGCCGGCCTGAAGGTCGCCGTGATCGTCAACGACATGAGCGAAGTAAACGTCGACGCCGACGATGTGCGGCGCAACGTCGAGCTGCATCGCGGCGAGGACGAACTGGTCGAAATGAGCAACGGCTGCATCTGCTGCACGCTGCGCGCCGATCTGCTCGAGCAGATCAGCACGCTGGCGCGGCAGCGTCGTTTCGATTATCTGCTGATCGAGTCGACCGGCATCTCGGAGCCGATGCCGGTTGCGGAGACGTTCGCGTTTCTCGACCGGGACGGTTTCAGCCTCAGCGAGCTCGCGCGGCTGGACACGCTCGTCACGGTGGTCAACGGCGAGACGTTCGAGGACATGATCGCGTCGGCCGAACCGGTCACGCGCGACGCCACGCTCGCGAACGGCAGCGATTCCGGTCCGCCGCGCAAGCTGTCGGACCTGCTGATCGAACAAGTCGAATACGCGAACGTGATTCTCGTGAGCCGACTCGACCGGATCGGCCATGCGGGTTTCGACCGGCTGCGCGCCATTCTGGCGTCGCTGAATCCCTCTGCGCGAATCCTGCCGATGCAGCACGGCAAGGTCGATCCGTCAGACGTCCTGGATACGCGGCGCTTCGATCTCCCGGCGCTCGTCGAATCGCCGGGATGGATGCAACGCATGCAGGTCGACGAGCGCCCCTCGGAATCGGATGCGTACGGGATCGCATCGTGGACCTATCGCGAACGTGCGCCGTTTCATCCGGCGCGCCTGCTCGCGTTGCTGCGTCGCCCCTGGACCAACGGCCGACTGCTTCGCTGCAAGGGATATGTCTGGGCTGCGCACCGATATGCGGACATCGCCATGCTCGTGCAGACGGGCGGAGCGTTCCAGTGGGGTTACGTGGGGCGATGGTGGCGATTCGTTTCTCGGTCGGACTGGCCGCACGACGACTATCGGCGCGATGGCGTGCTGCAAAAATGGCAAGAGCCGACCGGTGATTGCCGGCAGGAAATCGTGTTCATCGGGCAGTCGATCGATCACGTCCGGTTGCGTCGCGAACTCGATGCCTGTCTGCTGACGGTCGAAGAAATCGACGCAGGCCCGGAGTCGTGGCTCCAGCTTCCGGAAGCCGACGCGTTCGACGCGCTCGCGACCACCGCCCGTCCGTGACGCGAGACTCGATGACTTCGGCCGCAACGCCAGCGTCCAGTGGCTTTCGGTCGCCGGTGAGCGCTGCGCCCGGTTCAGCGTGACGTGAATCCCGACAGCGCCGCCGAGGGCAGTTTTCTTCAATACGGACCCGCACGGCTTCTTTAGTCTCGATGCGACTTTGACATTCGCATGGAGGCAATCAATGAGCATGCTGGTTTCGATGGCCGCGTTCGCGCTGGCGTCGTCGATCACGCCCGGTCCCGTCAACATCGTCGCGCTCAGCGCGGGCGCACGCCACGGCCTTGGCGCGAGCCTGCGCTATGCGGCCGGCGCGACGCTCGGCTTCGTCGCGCTGTTCCTGCTGATCGGCCTCGGGCTGCACGCGGCGCTCGCGCGCTGGCCGATGCTGACCACCGCCGCCCAGTGGTCGGGGATCGCGTTCCTGCTTTACCTCGCGCTGCGGCTCGCGCTCGACGACGGCCGGCTGTCGGCCGATCCGGACGATCCGGCTGCGCCGAACGTCGCCGGCCCGTCGGCGGCGGCCGGCGCGGCGATGCAATGGCTGAATCCGAAGGCGTGGCTCGCGTGCGTGGCTGCGATGGGCGCATATGCGGCCGACGGCGAGCCCGCGCAGGTGTGGCAATTCGCGGCGTTGTATCTGGTGATCTGCTTTGCGTCGATCGCGTGCTGGGCGTACGCGGGTGCGTCGCTGCGGCACCGGCTCGCGAATGCGCGGCGGATGCGGCTGTTCAATCGCGCGATGGCGCTGCTGCTCGCGGGCAGCGCGCTTTATCTGCTCGACGTTTAGCGCCATTGTTTCGGTGTGTGGTCGCGAGGCCGGCACCGCCCCACGGTTCGCCGGTCAGCTCGCGGCGCTTCGATACTGCCCCGGCGTGGCGGCCGCGATGCGCCGGAATGCGCGCTGGAAATGCGCCTGGTCCGCGAAGCCCGCATCGAGCGCGACGTCGGCGATCGGCCGGCCGCGGCGCAACTCGGCCCGCCCGTACTGCACGCGGCGGTCGATCAGGAACGCATGCGGCGTCATCCCGTAGCGGGCGTTGAACGCGCGGATCAGGTAGGACGGCGACAGGTCGGCGGCCGCGCAGATCGCATCGAGCGAGACGGCCTGACGGCAATGCGCGGCGATGTAGTCGGCCGCGCGCGCGAGCTTCGCGTTGTCGGCCCCGCGCCGGGCGGCGTCGGGCAGCTCGCGATCGAGCGCGCCGTGCAGCCGTGTGAAGAACTCGACCGCCGCGCTCTCCTTGCCGAGCGGATCGACGCCGGGCGCCACGAGCGTGCGGTAAAAGCCGCCGAACCGTGCGAACAGGTCGCGCCGTTCCGTCAACTTCGGCGAAAAGCCGTGAAAATCGCGGTTCGGGTCGCGCCCGAGCGAATGCTGCAGGCGGGTGAGCCACGGCACGTCCACGTAGACCATCCGGTACGCCCATGCGTCGGGGCCGTACGGATTGCACGCATGCACCTGCTCCGGATCGATGATCACGAGCACGCCGCGCCCGACGTGCTCCTTCGTCGCGCCGTTCAGGTAGGTGCTCGTGCCGCCGACGATCGCGCCGAGCGAAAACGTGTCGTGCGTGTGCTTCGCGTAGCAGATCGTCCGACCGTCGTCGACGGTGCGTGCCTCGATGAACGGCAGCGCGGCGTCTCGCCAGAACGGCGACGGCATGGCGCAGGGGTTGGCGGAACGGCTCACGCGACGGGCTCCCGGATCGGATGGCGAACGCACACCGTACAAGACTGCGCGGCGCGATGCAACCGCGACCCGACGCTTCGCGGCCGGATCGCCTAAGCTTTGAATTCCGGCCGCCGCGGCACGCCCGGCGGGTTCCGTTCCCTCTTCCAACCGGTACACTCATGCACATCGATCTGACAGGCAAGACCGCGGTCGTCACCGCTTCCACCGCCGGCATCGGGCTGGCGATCGCCGAAGGGCTTGCGCAGGCGGGCGCGCGCGTCGTCGTCAACGGACGCAGCGACAAGTCGGTCGACGCCGCGCTCGCGCAGCTGCGCAGCGCCGTACCCGGCGCGGACCTCGACGGCGTCGCGGCCGACCTGTCCGACGCCGCCGGCGTCGCGCGCATCACGCAGCACACGCCGGAGGCCGACATCCTCGTCAACAACGCGGGCATCTACGGGCTGAAGGCGTTCTTCGACATCGACGACGACGAATGGGCCCACTACTTCCAGATGAACGTGATGTCGGGCGTGCGTCTCGCGCGGCACTACCTGAAGGGGATGCTCGCGCGGAACACGGGCCGCATCGTGTTCGTTTCGTCGGAGTCCGGGCTGAACATCCCGGTCGACATGATTCACTACGGGTTCACGAAAACCGCGCAGCTCGCGATCGCGCGCGGCCTCGCGAAACTCGCGGCCGGGACGCGCGTGACGGTCAATTCGGTGCTGCCGGGGCCGACGATGTCGGAAGGCGTGCGGGCGCTGCTGAAGGAAACGGCCGACGCCACGGGCCGCAGCATCGACGACGTCGCGGTCGATTTCGTGCGCAGCGAGCGCGCGAGCTCGATCATCCAGCGGCCGGCGACGACGGAGGAAGTCGCGAATCTCGTTGTGTACGTGTGCTCGCCGCAGGCCTCGGCGACGACGGGCGCGGCATTGCGCGTCGATGGCGGCGTGGTCGACACGATAGCGTGACGACGGCGTGACACGCTCGCGCGGCGCATGGCGGCCGCGCTAGCGCGAGGCGGCCTTGTCCGATTGAAGCGTGCCCTTGCGATCGGCGTCCATGCAGGTATCGAAGCCGTGTTGCGTGACCGCACCGGCCTTGTCGAACACGACGAAGAAAGCCCGGTGATCGTTGTCGTGCTCGATGAAGTAGTTGTAGCAGACGCCGCTGCCGTTGCGGACCATCCACACGCTGCGCGGGTTGCCGCCGGCGCGGACGACGTCGGCGCGCGTCGCGCCGTGCCGCGACGCGGCCCTCGCCAGCGGCGTGCGCGAATACGAGAACGGCAGCCACGAGTCGAACCACGCGCAACCGTGCAGCATCAGGCAGCTGGCGGCCAGGGACAGCGTCGCTGCGGGGCGGGACATCGGAATCAATCGCATGCTTGGTGAAATCTGCTGCGCCATGCCGGCGTGATCGAAAGCCCCATGCTACTCGACCTTTGGGTCCGGATCGAAAAGAAATGTAGAGACTTGTGTCCGATGCGCTGCCCGACGCAGTCCGGCGCGTGCCCGATCGTCACGAATCGTGGCCGTGCCGGGCGCGTTCGCGCGCCCGCCTTCTGACGTCGATGCGTCGGAGCGGCGCGACGGGCGGCGTCGTCAAGCAACCCATTCCGCCCACAGCATCGTCAGCACCGTCATCAGCGCGGGGCCGACGAACAGCCCGATCAGGCCGAACGTCTCGGCCCCGCCGAGGATGCCGAACAACACGAGCAGGAACGGCAGGCGGGTCGAGCTGCCGATCAGCACCGGCCGCACGAAATGCTCGGCGACGAACACGACCACGAAGCCGAGCACCAGCACCACGACGGCCCACGCGGTCGCGCCCTGCACGAACAGCCAGAGCGCCGCGCCGCAGAACACGATCGGCGCGCAGAACGGCAGCATCGCGGCGACGGCCGTGACGAGGCCGAGCAGCGCCGCATGCGGAACCCCGGCGAGCGCATACGCGACGCCGAGAATGGCGCCCTCGCCCAGCCCGACGACGACCAGCCCGGTCACCGTGCCGTACACGGCCGAGACCATCCGTTCGATCAGGTCCGCGCCTCCGCGGCCGAACGCGCGCCGCGCACCCTGTAGTAACGCGCCCGACAGCTTGTGGCCGGCCCGCATGATCACGAACAGCGTGACCAGCATGAAGCCGAACTCGAACAGCGCATGCGCGAGCTTCGTGCCGAACTGCCGGCCGAACGCGATGAACTTCTCGCCGCTCGCGCCATGCATCGCGCTGCCCGCGTGCAGCGGATGACCGAGATTGGCCTGCCACCACTCGGTGACCTGCGCGGCACCGTACGGCAACCGGCCGACGACGTCCGGAAGCGGAATGCCGTTGTCCTGGATCGAATGCAGCCAGAGGCGCAGGTCGTGCGCCTGCGAGATCGCCTGCGCGAGCGCGATCGCGACCGGCAGCACGACCAGCAGCGACACGCCGGCGGTAATCACGGTCGCGATCAGGGTCGGCCGGTCGCGAAACCAGCGGTGGGATTCGAAGCGTTTCAGCAGCGGCCACAACGCGATCGCGATCACGCAGGCCCACGCGATGGCGGGCAGGAAATCGCGGATCACCCACAGCGCGAGCACCAGCAGCGCCGCATACAGCACGGCGCGGGCGATCTGCTGGGCACGCGGCCGCGTGGCGGAATCCTGGGAAGGCGAGACATGTGCGCGCATGGCACCTCGGTCGAAATGAAAAAATGGCGGTCGTGCAGGCCGCGAGCCTGTACGAACCGCCATTCTATCCATCGACGCCGCTACGGCATGCGCACGCACTGCCAAGCATCGTCAAATGCGTGCCGCGAACGCCGCACCGCCGCGCGGTGCAACGCGTGCTCAGGCCGCCTTGTCGGCGACGCGGTAGCGTTCGAGCCAGTGCGCGTACGGCGCGGGCAGCGTCCACGACGGCCGCTCGACCCCGAGCTGCCTGGCCGCGTAGTACGGCCAGTGCGGATCGGCAAGATGCGCGCGGCCGACCATCACGAGATCGAGCTGCTGCTCGGCGACGACGCGCTCGGCCAGTTGCGGCGTATCGATCCCCCAGGCGGACGACACCGGCAAGCCGGCCTCGCGGCGCACGCGTTCCGCGATCGGCGCGAGGAACGCCGGGCCCCACGGAATGCGCGCGTCGGGCGTCGAGAAGCCGACCGACACGCTCAGCATGTCGAGGCCTTCCTGCTTCATCCGCTGCGTGAGCGCGATCGATTCGGCGAGCGTTGCTTCATCGCGCCCGTCGTATTCGATCACGCCGAGACGCGCGGTCAGCGGCAGGTGCTCCGGCCAGACCTGGCGGACGGCCTTCAGCGTGTCGACGAGGAACCGGCCGCGGTTTTCCGCCGAACCGCCGTACTCGTCGTCGCGCTGGTTCGAATGCACGGAGAAGAAGCTCTGGCCGAGGTAGCCGTGCGCGAAGTGCAGTTCGAGCCATTCGAAGCCGAGGTCGCGGGCGCGCTTCGCCGACGCGACGAAGTCGGCCTGCACGCGGGCGATGTCGTCGTGCGTCATCGCGCGCGGCGTCTTCGGCAGGTGCGCGCCGAACGGCACCGCCGACGGTGCGATGGTCTGCCAGCCGCGCGGATCGCCGTCGGCGATGTGGTCGTCGCCTTCCCACGGACGGTTCGCGCTCGCCTTGCGGCCCGCATGCGCGATCTGGATGCCGGGCACCGCGCCGGCCGCCTTGATCGCCGCGACCGACGGCGCGAACGCCGCGGCCTGCGCATCGGTCCACAGCCCGGCACAGCCCGGCGTGATGCGGCCTTCCGGCGACACGGCCGTCGCCTCCGCGATCACGAGGCCCGCGCCGCCGCGCGCGATACCGGCCAGATGCACGTGATGCCAGTCGTTGACGACGCCGTCTTCGGCGACGTACTGGCACATCGGCGGCACCGCGATGCGGTTGCGCAGCGTGACATCCTTGAGTTTGAACGGTTCGAACAGGGCAGACATCCACCACTCCTTTGCTTGGTTCTGCGAAACGACCGGATGAGCCGCCGCGCGGTGCGCACGGCGGAACGATGCGAGCCGTCGCCGGGACGGTCGCGCCCGACGACGGAAACCATCCGGCGCCGGTCATGCCGGCGCCAGGCTCGGCTTACTGACGGCCGAGCTTCGCGAGCAGCGCCTCGGCTGCCGGCTCCGACGACGCGGGGTTCTGCCCCGTGATCAGCAGCCCGTCGGTGACGACATGCGGCGCCCAGTCGGCGCTGCGCTCGAACTGCGCACCGTTGGTCTTCAGCATGTCCTCGACGAGGAACGGCACCACTTCCGTCAGCTCGACGGCCGCTTCCTCGCTGTTGGTGAAGCCCGTCACACGCTTGCCGCGCACGACCGACTCGCCGGTCTTCGGGTCCTTCACGTGGCGCAGCACGCCCGGCGCGTGGCACACGGCCGCGACCGGCTTGCCGGCCGCCAGCGCGCGCTCGATCAGGCCGATCGAATGCAGGTCCTCGGCGAGATCCCACAGCGGGCCATGCCCGCCCGGATAGAACACCGCGTCGTAATCGTCGACCGACACCTCGGCCAGCTTGCGCGTGGCGGCGAGTTCGGCCTTGGCCGCCGGATCCGCGTCGAAGCGGCGCGTCGCGTCGGTCTGCGCGGACGGATCGCTGCTTTTCGGATCGAGCGGCGGCTGGCCGCCCTGCGGCGACGCGAGCGTCAACTCGACGCCCGCATCCTTGAACGTGTAATACGGCGCGGCCAGTTCCTCGAGCCAGAAGCCGGTTTTCTTGCCGGTGTCGCCGAGCGTGTCGTGCGAGGTCAGGACAACCAGAATCTTCATGATCGGACACTCCTTAGAAATGGGGGAACGGGGCCGCGTCGCGGCGGCGACGGCGCGCCTGCGCGTTAGGCCGCTGGCGCGCGTCAACGTGCCGGCTCCGTACCAAAAATATTGCCAGGTCTAATAGACCAGTCGTCTAGAAATGGCTCGAAAAAAAGCGACGGCATAACCTGCGCGCCCAGCATCGCAGCGCGATATGGCATTTTCGCGACGTCGCATTCATGAGGCTGGATGATAGCGTCGAATTAGACCGGTCGTCTAGAAACCCGCCATTCGGCCCTGCCGCCGTCATGGCTTTTGCGACGGAGCGCGTGCCGCAACGTCCGTTGCGGATCGCGCCCCGCTCCCCGGTTCGCGCCGCGTCGGCTACCCGTGCAGCGGCCCGTCCGTATCGCCGGCGTCGATCACCGGCGTCTCGAGCCGATGGCCGCGAACGCCGTCCGTGAGCAACGCCAGCATCAGGTCCGCGAGCGCACGCCCGGTCGCATGTCCGGTCGGCTGCACCACCGCCGTCACGCGATGCGGATGCGCGACGTCCGGCGGCACGCCGTCGTAGACGATCAGCGACATGTCCCGCCCAAGCTGCAAGCCGCCGTCGATCAGCGCCCGGAACGCGCCGCCGCCCACGATGTTGTTGTCGACCAGCAGCGCGGTCGGCCGTTCGGCCCGGGTGAGCAGCGCCTGCACGCCCTGCTGCCCGCCGTCGCGCGTAAACGGACACTCGACGAGCAGTGCCGGATCGGGCGCGATGCCGGCCTCGCGCAGCGCCGCAAGATACCCGGCGCGACGCTGCATCGCGAAATTGAGCGACAGCGGCGCACTGATCATCGCGATACGGCGATGACCGAAGCCGATCAGGCGCCGCACCGCATCGCGCGCGCCGGCCTCGTTGTCGAAATCGAACCACGCGTAGGGCTCGGCGGCTTGCGTGCGGCCGTACGCGACGTACGGAAACGCTTGCGAACGCAGGTACGCGAGGCGCGGATCGTCGACCAGCGTGCGCGCGACGATCAGCCCGTCGACGAGCTTCCCGTCGACGAGCCGCCGATATGTGTCCAGTTCGGCGTTCGGCCGCGCGGCCGCGATGATGAAGTCGAGATTGCGCTCGCCGAGCCGTTCGGTGATGCCCGCGACGACCTCGCCGAAGCGCGGATCGCCGAGATCTCCCGCGCCGAACGGGTACACGATGCCGATCGCATCCGAGCGCCCCGTCGCCAGCCGGCGCGCGGTCGGATCCGCGACATAGCCAAGGTCGCGCGCGGCCTTCATCACGCGCTCGCGGGTCGCCTCGCTCACGTCGTCATAGCCGTTCAGCGCCCGACTGACCGTCGTGCGCGACAGCCCGAGCGCATCCGACAGTGCCTTCAGATTCACCTTCACGTCGCTCCTCGCGTTGTGCATGCCATTCGGCCGCGCCGCTCGCGCAGCAATTATTGCCGAATGGTAGTTATTACCGTCAAATATTTATCTTTTGACGTCCAAACCGGTTTGAATTAGCATCCAAACCGGTTTGGATATCGATATCCCGTCAGCAGTTCCTTCTCACCGTCAACGGAAACTACGCCTACATGACTTACTTTCCTTTTTGCCGCGCGACCGCGGCCAAACGTTTGCTGTTCGCTGGCGCGGCACTGGCCGCCTTCGCGTCCGCGTCGGGCGTCGCCCATGCGCAGAGCACCGGCGCCCCCGCGCCCACGCCGCATACGCAGCAGGCCTATGACCCCGAAGGCAACTTCACGATGCGCTGGACCCGCGCGGACATCCGCCAGATCGTCGCGCAGTCGCACACGGCCGGCGCCGACAAGAACTCGCTGCCGCAGGCGCTGACGATGCCGGACATCCCGCAGGATTTCCCGCTGATCAACTCGAACGTGTGGGTCTGGGATACCTGGCCGCTCGCCGACCTGCGCGCGAACCAGCTCAGCTACAAGGGCTGGGAGGTGATCTTCTCGCTCACGGCCGACCCGCATGCCGGCTACACGTTCGACGATCGTCACGTCCACGCGCGCATCGGCTTCTTCTACCGCCGCGCCGGCATTCCCGCGTCGCAGCGGCCCGCGAACGGCGGCTGGACCTGGGGCGGCCACCTGTTCCCGGACGGGGCGAGCGTCAAGGTGTTCGGCACGTCGCCGATGACCAACAACGCCGAATGGTCGGGCTCCGCGCGCCTCACGCAGGGCGACAACGTCAGCCTGTACTACACCGCGACGTCGTTCAACCGCTCGGCGCCCGGCGGCGCCGACATCACGCCGCCGCAGGCGATCATCACGCGCGCCGACGGTCATATCCATGCCGACGACAAGCACGTGTGGTTCAGCGGCTTCGACGATCACAAGGCGCTGCTGCAGCCGGACGGCAACTACTACCAGACCGGCCAGCAGAACACCTACTTCTCGTTCCGCGATCCGTTCGTGTTCACCGACCCCGCGCATCCGGGCAAGACCTACATGGTGTTCGAAGGCAACACGGGCGGCCAGCGCGGCGCCCGGACCTGCACCGAGGCCGACCTCGGCTACGCGCCGAACGATCCGTACCGCGAAGACCTCAACGCCGTGATGAACTCGGGCGCAGTGTATCAAAAGGCCAACGTCGGCCTGGCGGTCGCGACGAACCCGCAACTGACCGAATGGAAGTTCCTGCCGCCGATCCTGTCGGCGAACTGCGTCGACGACCAGACCGAGCGCCCGCAGATCTATCTGAAGGACGGCAAGTACTACCTGTTCACGATCAGCCACCGCACGACGATGGCCGCGGGCGTCGACGGGCCGGACGGCGTCTACGGCTTCGTCGGCAACGGCATCCGCAGCGACTTCCTGCCGCTGAACGGCGGCAGCGGCCTCGTGCTCGGCAACCCGACCGACTTCTCCGCACCGGCCGGCGCGCCGTATTCGCAGGACCCGAACCAGAACCCGCGCGAATTCCAGTCGTATTCGCACTTCGTGATGCCGGGCGGGCTCGTCGAGTCGTTCATCGATGCGATCGGCCCGCGTCGCGGCGGCACGCTCGCGCCGACGGTGAAGGTCAACATCAACGGCACGTCGACGGCGGTCGACCGCACGTACGGACGTGGCGGCCTCGGCGGTTACGGCGACATCCCGGCGAACCTGCCGGCGACGGGCGCCGGTCACTGACGGCGACGCGGGCACCCGCCCGTGACGAGTCCGTAAAGGGCTCGCTACGAACGCGGCGGGCACCGCCCGCGTCGAGGCGGCGCACGTCATGCGTGTCGCGTGCGCGCCGCCTCCCTCCTTCGCAGAAATCGCGCATGCCGCCGTCGCAAGCGGCGTGCGCGTTCCTTTCCCGCTTCGCGCGCCGAAGCACGGAACCCCGCATGAAATCGACGTCTTTTCGCTTTTCCCTCCGGATCGCCCGGCTGCTGTTCGCGTGTGCGGCAAGCGCGGCCTGCACGCACGCCACCGCCGCGCCCTGCGGCACGCCGCCCGGGAACGCCACGCCGCAATGGCGACCGGCCGTGCATTACACGCCGCAACGCAACTGGATGAACGATCCGAACGGCCTCGTGTACGAGAACGGCCGCTATCACCTGTTCTACCAATACAACCCGCTCGGCCACGACTGGGGCAACATGTCGTGGGGCCACGCGACCAGCACCGACCTCGTCCACTGGCGCGAGCAGCCGGTCGCGATGCGCGCGAGCGCGACGGAGGAAATCTTCTCCGGCTCGATCGTCGCCGACACGCACAATACGTCCGGCCTCGGCGCGGCGGGCGAGACACCGCTGGTTGCGCTTTACACGAGCGTCTACAAGGACGGCTCGGGTCACGCAGCCGGCACGCAGGCGCAGTCGCTCGCGTACAGCCTCGACCACGGCGCGACCTGGCGGCCCTACGCGCGCAATCCGGTGCTCACGCTCGATCCGGAATCGAAGCAGTTCCGCGACCCGAAGGTGTCGTGGTACGCGCCGGGACGCTACTGGCTGATGACGACCGTCGTCGCCGATGCGCAGGTCGTGAAGCTCTACCGTTCCGACGACCTGATTCACTGGTCGTTCCTGAGCGATTTCACGCTGCCGGACGTGCCGCATGCGGGCGCGTTGTGGGAAATGCCCGACCTCGTGCCGCTGCCCGTCGACGACGATCCGCGGCACATCAAGTGGGTCATGATCGTCAACGTCAACCCGTGGTCGATCGCCGGCGGTTCCGGCGCGATGTATTTCGTCGGCGACTTCGACGGCCGCACGTTCGTCCCCGATCGGGTCGCACCGGCCGGTTCGGATCCCGCACGATTCCGCTGGGTCGATCACGGCGCCGACTTCTACGCGGCCGGCACGTTCTCCGGCGCGCCGGGCGCGCGCCCTGTCGCGATTGCATGGATGAGCAACTGGGACTACGCGGCGAAAGCGCCGACGGCGCCCTGGCGCGGCGCGACGACGGTGCCGCGCGAACTCGCGTTGAAGACGATCGGCGGTGAACCGACGCTCATCGTGACGCCGGCAGCCGCGTTCGATGCGTGGGCCGACGGGCGGCCCGCCGTGCATGAAGGCAACCTGAACGTCGAGTCCGCCACGCGCACGCTGTCGGACGCCACGCGCGGCACCGTCCAGCGCATCACGGTGACGATCGCGCCGCGGCGCGCGGCCCGCGCGGGTTTGATCGTGCGGGGCTCCGCGGATGGCTCGATCGGCACCCGGATCGTGTACGACACGGCGAAGCGCACGCTGACGCTCGACCGCTCGCGCTCCGGCGCCACGGATTTCGCGGGCACGTTCAGCCGCGAGCACATCGTCGATCTGCCACTCGAGCACGGGCAGCTTCGGCTCGAAATCGTCGTCGATCGTGGTTCGGTCGAGGTGTTCGCGAACGGCGGCCGCGTCGCGCTGACGGACCTGATCTTCCCGCCGCCCGATGCGGACCGCGTCGCCGTGTTCGCCGAGCACGGCAGCGCGACGTTCTCGGGGTTGACGGTCACGCAGCTCCACGGACGCGATCAGGCCGGCGACGTCCGTGACGCCTGTGCATCGCGCTAGCGATGAGGTTGCACGGCGGGCTGCACAGCCTGACCTCGCGTCAGGCCGTGCAGCCCCGCCGGTTCCACGCTCAAAGCAAGCCCATCCCGCCCGACGCGATGATTTCCGCGCCGACGATGAATGCCGACTCGGGCGCGCTCAGGTGCAGCACCGTCGACGCGATCTCGTCCGGCGTGCCGAACCGGCCGATCGGGACGAGCCCCCTGATCTTGTCGGCCGTCTCGTCGAGCGTCGCCGCATCGAGGCCGAGCTTGCCGTACAGCGGCGTCTGGACCGGCCCGGGGCTCACCACGTTCACCCGTACGCCGTGCGGCAGCAGTTCCGTCGACAGCGTCTTCGCGAACGAATTGACGGCCGCCTTGCTCGCCGCATACACGGACGACCCCGGCATCCCGATGTGCGCGTTGATCGAGCCGTTGATCACGATCGACGCGCCGCGGTTCAGCAGCGGGACGAGCGCCTGGATCTGGAAATACGCGCCCTTCACGTTCGTGTCGAACACGAGGTCCCACAACGCCTCGTCGATATCCGCGAACGGTGCGAGTTTGGCGACGCCCGCGTTGATGAACACGGCGTCGAGGCGCGCACCGGCGGCCGCGATCGCGTCCGCGAGCGCTCGCGCCGACGCGACGCTGCCGGCCTCGTTGCGGATCGCGAGCGCGCCGTCGCCGAGCGACTCGCGCGCGGCGGCAAGCGTCTGCTCGTCGCGGCCGGTGATGACGACCCGCGCGCCTTCGGCCGCGAATGCCCGTGCGGCCGCCAGGCCGATGCCGCTGTTGCCGCCCGTGACGAGGACCGTTTTTCCTTCGAAGCGTTGCATGATGTTCTCCTTGAACCGGTGAGTTGACCGTGAACACAGGATGCGCGCGGCGCCCGGCCTTGCCGTACGGCCGGCGCGGCAGACACGTGCGAAATCTTCGAACGTGTTTGCCCCGGCCGTCCGGCGCGTGCCGGCCCGGCGCGCTCAGCCCGACACGTCGATCCCGTCGAGCAGGCGCTGCGCGAGCCGCGGTTCGCGCAGTTGCTCCAGCCACCATTGCAGCGCGCGGCCGTCGCGGTCGCCGCGCCACGCGACATACAAAACGTTCGGCTCGCGCGGATCGGCCGTTTCCTTTTCGACCAGCTCGCCGCGCGCCAGCAGCGACGCGACCCGCCGGCGCGGCACCCAGCCGACGCCGAGCCCGTCGCGCTGCGCGAGGATCTTCGCGCGCATCGACGGCACCGCGAGCACCGCCTGCCCGCCGAGCAGTCCGTACACGCGGCCGACGGCCTGCCGCGACGAGTCGGCGACGACGACCGCGCGATGCGCGCCGATCGCGTCCCGGGTCAGCCGCGCGCCCGCCGACGCCAGCGGATGGCGCGGCGCGACGGCGAACACCCACTCCATCGCGCCGAGTTCGAACCATTTGAAGCCCGGAATCGCCGGCGGCTCGTTGGTAGCGCCGACGACCAGATCCGCGCGACCGTCGCGCAGCGCTTCCCAGGTGCCGCCGAGCACTTCGTGCGTGAAACGCAGCGACACGCCCGAATCGAGCGCATCGAATGCGCGGACGACCGGCAGCAGCGTATCGAATTCCAGCACCTCGTCGCTGACGATCCACAGCCGGTCCTCCCAGCCGCTCGCGACCTGCCGCACGCGCTGCGTGAGCCGCGCGACGTCCAGCGCGAGGCGCGATGCCTCGTCGGTCAGCAGCTGGCCGGCCGGCGTGAGCTGCAGCCGGTAGCCGCGGCGGTCGAACAGCAGCGCGTCGAAGCACGTTTCGAGCTGCCGCGCGGCGTGCGACACGGTCGACGGCGCCTTGCCGAGCCGTGCGGCCGCCCGCGACAGGCTGCCGGTGGCGCGGATCGCATCGAGCAGCGCGAGTTCCTCTTCGGACAGCATGAGCGCACTCCGGTCGGGGGGTCTGGTGGATCGTAAGGCAGCGGCGGGCGCCAACGCAATCGAATGGCACTGCCGGCAGCGGGCGGATGCCGTGCCGGCCGGGGCACCGCAGCGCGCCGTGCCATTTGCCGCATCCGGCGCGCGTTGCGTGCCAGGTGCCGCCTTTCCCTGCCCCCTCGACGCCACGCGCGTGCCCTGGCCGAGCGATGCCGCCCGCGCATGCGCGAACGCCGATCCGGCCATGAACTTCCGGTATGCTGATCGACGTCATATTTCCGCATTCGAGGTAACCACTGCGATGGACATCGCGATCCGCATCGAAGGCCGTCACGACCTGACCGGGCAGATCTTCCGGCAGTTGCGCACCGCGATCGTCGACGGGCGGCTCGAAGGCGGCGCCCGGCTGCCGTCGACGCGCGATCTCGCGAAGCAGCTCGGCGTGTCGCGCAAGACGACGCTCGACGCGTTCGAACGTCTCGTCGCCGAGGGTTACCTGAACACGCGCGCGGGCGACGGCACGTTCGTCGCCGGCGGCCTCGCGCGGGTTCCGCACGCGGCGGCGGCCGCGACGCCGTCGCTCGTCGAGGACGCGCCACCCGTCCATGCCGTCGACGCACGCGCGCTGTGGGACGAGTTGCCCGACGCGCTCGCGATGCCCACCCCGCAGGACACGCCCGCGTTCGACTTCCGCGGCGGCGTGACCGACAAGGCACTGTTTCCGTTCGACGCATGGCGCCGCTGCCTGCATCACGCGCTGCGCCAGCAGGCGCGCGGCCCCGGCCAGTACCATGCGCCGGCCGGCGACCCGCAGCTGCGCGGCGCGATCGCGCGCTACGTCGCGTTCAGCCGCGCGGTCGCGTGCGGCTGGGACGACGTGCTCGTCACGCAAGGCGCGCAACAGGCGCTCGACCTGATCGCACGCGTGGTCGTGCGGCCCGGCGACGTCGTCGCGGTCGAGAATCCCGGTTATCCGCCGGCGCGCGCGGCGTTCGCGTCGCTCGGCGCGACGGTGATCGGCGTGCCGGTCGATGCGCACGGCCTCGTCACCGGGCGGCTGCCCGACGACGCGCGCCTCGTCTACGTGACACCGTCGCACCAGTTCCCGCTCGGGATGCCGATGACGCTGGAGCGGCGCGTCGCGCTGCTCGAATGGGCGCAGCGCCGCCGCGCGGTGATCATCGAGGACGACTACGACGGCGAGTTCCGCTTCGAAGGCCGGCCGGTGGAATCGCTGAAGAGCCTCGACCGCACGGGTCTGGTCGCGTACGTCGGCACCTTCTCGAAGACGATCTTTCCCGAACTGCGGATCGGCTACGCGATTCCGCCGCGCGGGCTGCGCGGCGCGCTCGCCAAGGCGAAGCAGATCGTCGACTGGCACACCTGCACGCTGACGCAGGCGGCGCTCGCGCGCTTCATGCTCGAAGGCGATTTCGCGCGGCACCTGCGGCGCGTGCAGAAACACTACGACGCGCGCCGCAAGATGCTGCTCGCGCATCTGCGCGGCGGCCTCGCGCCGTGGTTCGACACGATCGTGCCGACCGCCGGCATCCACCTCGCCGCGCACCTGAAACCGGGGCTCGACGAAGCCGCGCTGGTCCGCGCGGCGCGTGAGCACGACATCGGCCTGTACGGGATCACCGCGTTCCACGTCGGCTCGGCGGCCCGCGCGGGGCTGCTGTTCGGCTATGGCGGGATCGACGCGCTGCGCATCGACACCGCGCTCGCGAAGCTGGCCGCGCTGCTGGATTCAGGCCGGGTCGGCGGACCGCCACTGGTTACCTGAATTTTCCATGAATTGGCCATTCAAGCAGGCCAGTGGCACGCTTAAAGTGGGTCCTGTCGCGCCACCGGGCGCATCCAACCGAACAGGACCTGCCATGCAACCGCGTCTGAACTTCTATACCGCCAGCCCGAACGCCATCAAGGTGATGCGCAACGCCGAGGAATTCCTCGCGAAAAGCTCGATCGAGAAGCCGCTCGCCGAACTCGTCCGGCTGCGCGCGTCGCAGATCAACGGCTGTGCGTTCTGCGTCGACATGCACACCACCGACGCACGCAACGGCGGCGAAACCGATCGCCGCCTGGCGACCGTCGTCGTCTGGCGCGAAACGCCGTTCTTCACCGAGCGCGAACGTGCGGCGCTCGAATGGACCGAAGCGCTGACGCTGGTCGCCGACAATCACGTGCCCGATGCCGTGTGGGAAGCCGTGAAGCCCCATTTCAGCGACACGGAGTTGTTCGAGCTGTCGATGCTGATCGCGACGATCAACACGTGGAACCGCTTCGCGATCGCGTTCCGCAAGATGCCCGAGTAAGGGGAGACGACGATGATGCGCTCCAGCTCCACGTTCCGCCGCGCGATGCTGTGCACGTCGCTCGCGCTCGGCGCCGCGTTGCCGGCCGCCGCCCGCGCGCACGATACCGGCGACAGCGCGCATGCGATCATGCAACAGGCCATGCCCGAAGCGCCCGGCAAGCTCGCCGTCGTCGCGACCGTCGACTATGCGCCCGGTCAGGCATCCGAAGCGCACAAGCACCTCGGCTCGGTGTTCGCGGTCGTGTCGAAAGGCGAAGTGCTGTCGCAGGTGAACGACAGCCCGGTGCGCCGCTATCGCACCGGCGAAGGCTGGTACGAGCCGCCCGGTTCGCGCCACCGGGTGTCGCGCAATGCGAGCGCGACCGAACCCGCGCAACTCGTCGTGTTCGGGCTGACGGGCGAGCATGTGCCGCTGAAGTCGCCGATCGATCAGTGATTTAGGAGGCCGTGCCGCGTCGGGCGCGCCTCCGTGCTGCACGGCCGGCGTCCCGCCCCGTGCCGCGCGACTTCCTCGCAGGTGTCGGGCTCGGCCGTTTCGCCCGCTGTTTCGCCGCTGTTTCGCCGCCGTTTCACCCACGTTTCGATCAACGTTTCACCCGCCATTTCCCCCGTCGATCACCCGCCAGTTCCCCGCGAGTTCCCGCGTCTTCCGCATTAGCCGCTCCCTACACTCCACCGCCGGCGCACGCCCCTTCGCCACGCCGCCGCCCCGCCCGCCCGTCCGCCCCGCCATTCGCCACTCGCCTGATCGCGATCAACGCGGGCGAAAACCCTTCCTTGAAATTAACTAACTCATCAATTAGCGTCGATTTCATGAACGCGAAATCCACCGTCGCCAGGCCGCGCGGGCGCCGCCCGTCGGTGGACGACTTCGACCTGCGCGACCACATGCTCGACGTCGCGATCCAGCTGTTCGCCGAGCGCGGCATCGCCGCGACGACGGTCGCGCAGATCGCTGCGGCCGCCGGCGTCACGTCGGCGATGGTCCACTACTACTTCACGAATCGCGAGCAGCTGCTCGACGCGATCGTCGAGGAGCGGCTCGCGCAGGTCATCGCGTTCGTGTGGCGGCCGACCGCGCCGCAGATCGAAAACGATCCGTTCGCGCTCGTCGCCGAGCTCGTCGACCGCTTCTTCGACGTCACGCATCGCATGCCCTGGCTGCCGTCGATCTGGCTGCGCGAGATCGTCCACGAGGGCGGGCTGCTGCGTGAGCGGATGATCCGGCGCATTCCGCTCGAGCATGTCGGGCGGTTTGCCGAGCGCATCCGCGCCGCGCAGCAGGCCGGCACGCTGAACCCCGCGCTCGAACCCGCGTTCCTGTTCCATTCGATCATTGCGCTGGTGATGCTGCCGCTCGCCACCGCGAAGCTGTGGCAGAGCGCGCGCGGCCTGCCGCCGATCGATCGCGACGTGCTGCAGCGCCACGTCCGCGCGCTGCTCGGTTCCGGCATGCAACCGCCCGCCGCGGCGCCGGATCCCGACGCGCATTCGCGACGGAGGCCGTCGTGAACGCACCCCGCCCGCTGCCGCTCGCGCTGGCCGCCGCCGTCGCGCTGCTCGCCGGTTGCGGACGGCCGGCGAACGACGTCACGACCTTCCAGGGCTATGTCGAAGGCGAGTTCGTATACCTGTCGTCGTCGCAGGCGGGCACGTTGACGCAACTGTCGGTCGAACGCGGCCAGGCCGTCGCGGCCGGCGCGCCGGTGTTCTCGCTCGAAGCCGTCAACGAAACGGCCGCGCTGCGGCAGGCGCAACACCAGTTCGAGGCCGCGCGCGCGCAGCTTGCCGACCTGCAGACCGGCAAGCGCCCGCCGGAAGTCGCGGTCACGCGGGCCCAGCTCGCGCAGGCCGCGGCACAGGCCGCGCGGGCCGCCGCGCAATTCGCGCGCGACGAACGCCAGTACGCGGCCGGCGGCCTGTCGAGGCAGCAGCTCGACGATTCGCGCACGTCCGCGCAAACCACCGCCGCACAGGTGCGCGAGTTGCAGAACCAGGTCGACGTCGCGCGCCTGCCGGGCCGCGCGCAGCAGGTGGCGGCCCAGGCCGCGCAGGTCGATGCCGCGCAGGCGGCCGTCACCGAAGCGCAATGGAAACTCGACCAGAAGCGCGTCGCCGCGCCCGCCGCCGGGCGCGTGTACGACACGCTGTACCGCGTCGGCGAATGGGTGCAGGCCGGCAATCCGGTCGTGCAGATGCTGCCGCCGCAGAACCTGAAAGTGCGGTTCTTCGTGCCGGAGGCCTCCGTCGCGTCGATCGCGCCGGGGCGCACGGTTGCGATCCGCTGCGACGGCTGCCCGGCCGACGTCCCCGCGCGCGTCACCTACGTGTCGCGCGCGGCCGAGTACACGCCGCCCGTGATCTACAGCAACGAGAGCCGGACCAAACTCGTATTCATGGTCGAGGCGCGCCCCGCCGTCGCCGACGCGCCGAAGCTGCACCCGGGCCAGCCCGTCGCCGTGAGGATGCGATGAACGCATCGCCCGCCCCGTATGCGATCGACGTCGACCGCCTGAACAAGCGCTTCGGCGACAAGCACGTCGTGAAGGACGTCTCGCTGCGCGTCGCGCGCGGGGAGATCTTCGGCTTTCTCGGGCCGAACGGCAGCGGCAAGACGACGTCGATCCGCATGATGTGCGGCCTGCTCACGCCCGACTCGGGCAGCGGCACCTGTCTCGGCTACGACATCGTGCGCGACAGCGCGCAGATCAAGCGCCGCGTCGGCTACATGACGCAGCGCTTCTCGTACTGGGAAGACCTGTCGATCCGCGAGAACCTCGATTTCGTCGCACGCGTGTACGGGATGCCCGATCGCCAGGCGGCTGTCGCGCGCGCGCTCGACGGGCTCGGTCTCGCGAGCCGCGCGGACCAGCTCACGGGCGCGTTGTCGGGCGGCTGGAAGCAGCGCCTCGCGCTCGCCGCATGCATGCTGCACGAGCCCGAGCTGCTGCTGCTCGACGAACCGACCGCCGGCGTCGATCCGGCCGCGCGCCGCGACTTCTGGGAAGAGCTGCACCGGCTGGCCGCGCAAGGCATCTCGGTACTCGTCAGCACGCACTACATGGACGAGGCCGAGCGCTGTCACAAGCTCGCGTACATCGCGTCCGGCGAACTGCTCGCGCAGGGCACGGCCGCGGAAATCGTCGCGTCGCAGCACCTGTCGACGCGCACGGTCACCGGCGGGCACCTGGCGGAACTGTCCGCGCGCCTGCGCACGATGCCGGGCGTAGACCAGACGGTCGTGTTCGGCTCGACGCTGCACGTGAGCGGCCGCGATCGTGCGCTGCTCGACGCGACGCTCGCGCAGGTCGCGGCGCAGGCCGGCACGCAGGAGAACGGTCACGCGCCGCTGCAGGTCGCGCCGATCGACACCGGGCTCGAAGACGTCTTCATCTACATGATGGGCCGCGCATCCGGGCCGCCCGGCGGAGCGGCGACATGAGCACGTGGACGGGCCTGCGCGACGCGTTCTCGGTCGCGCGCTGGTGGAGCATCGTGCTGAAGGAATTCCTGCAGCTGCGCCGCGACCGCGTGACGTTCGCGATGATCGTCGGCGTGCCGATCATCCAGCTCGCGCTGTTCGGCTTCGCGATCAACACCGATCCGAAGCACCTGCCGACCGCGGTGATCGTCGCCGACTCGAGCCCGTTCGCGCGCAGCTTCATCGCCGCGATGCGCAATTCCGCGTATTTCGACATCGTCGCGACGCTGCCCGACGAAGCGGCCGGCCGGCATGCGCTCGCACGCGGCGACGTGCAGTTCGTGCTGAGCGTGCCGGCCGACTTCTCGAAGCGGCTGCTGCGCGGCGAGCGCCCGTCGCTGCTCGTCGAGGCGGACGCGACCGACCCCGTCGCGACCGCATCGGCGCTCGGCGCGCTGCCGGGCCTCGTGCAACCCGTCGCCGACAAGGACCTGACGGGCCCGCTCGCGCACCTGAACGGCCGCCCGGCCGCGTTCGACATCGTGCTGCACCGCCTGTACAACCCGGAAGGCATCACGCAGTACAACGTCGTGCCGGGCCTGATGGGCGTGATCCTGACGATGACGATGGTGATGATGACGGGCCTCGCGATCACGCGCGAACGCGAGCGCGGCACGATGGAGAACCTGCTGGCGACGCCCGTGCGGCCGCTGGAGGTGATGACGGGCAAGATCGTCCCGTACGTGTTCATCGGGCTGATCCAGGTGTCGATCATCCTCGTGGCCGCGCGCTTCGTGTTCCACGTGCCGTTCGTCGGCGGCATGGTCGCGATCTACCTGTCCGCGCTGCTCTTCATCGCCGCGAACCTGACGGTCGGCATCACGCTGTCGTCGCTCGCGCAGAACCAGTTGCAGGCGATGCAGCTCGCGGTGTTCTACTTCCTGCCGAACATCCTGCTGTCGGGCTTCATGTTTCCGTTCGCCGGGATGCCGAAGTGGGCGCAGTTCATCGGCAACCTGCTGCCGCTCACCTACTTCAACCGCCTGGTGCGCGGCATCCTGCTGAAAGGCAACGGCTGGGCCGACCTGTGGCCGTCCGTGTGGCCCGTCGCGCTGTTTACGCTGGTCGTGATGGGCGTCGCGCTGCGCTTCTACCGGCGCACGCTCGACTAGGAGCCGCACGATGAAACCGGCTTCGCGTCGCGCCCGTCCCGCCGCCCGCCGCAGCGCATGGGCAGCCGTTGCGCTGCTCGTCGCCGGTTGCACGGTCGGGCCGGATTTCCGCACGCCCGACGCGCCGGCCACACGGCAATACACGCGCGATGACCCGCCGGTCACGACGGCCGCCGCCGGCGGCCCGGCCGGCGACGCGCAGACGTTCGCATCGGCCGCGCACACGCCGCAACAGTGGTGGACCGCGTTCGGCTCGGCACCGCTGAACCGGCTCGTCGATACCGCGTGGCACAACAGCCCGACGCTCGCCGAGGCCCGCGCGCGGCTCGACGAAGCGCGACAGAACCACGCGGCCGAAGCCGGCGCGACGATGCTGCCGCGCGTCGATGCGAACCTGTCCGCCACGCGCGAGAAGGTCGACATCACTGCATTCGGGCTGCCCGCCAACGTGCCGAATCCCGGGCCGTTCACGCTGTACGACGCGTCGGTGAGCGTGTCGTACGCGCTCGACGTGTTCGGCGGCAACCGGCGCGCGCTCGAGGCGTTGCGCGCCCAGGTCGACTATCAGGCGTACCTGCTCGACGCCGCACGCCTGACGCTCGCGGGCAACGTCGTCGCGACTGCGATCCTGCGCGCGTCGCTCGCGCAGCAGATCGCGCTCACGCGGCAGCTCGTCGACGCGCAAGCCCGGCAGTTGCGGATCGTCGACGCGCGCTTCGCGGCGGGCGGCGTATCGCAGGCCGACGTGCATGCGCAGCGCACGCTGCTCGCGCAGACGCAGGCCTCGCTGCCGCCGCTCGCGGCCCGCTACGCGCAGGCCGGCCACCGGCTCGCGATCCTGCTGGGCGCGCCGCCGTCCGGCGCCGAGCTGCCCGACCTCGCGCTCGACGCGCTCACGCTGCCGCGCACGCTGCCGGTCGCACTGCCGTCGACGCTCGCGCGCGAACGCCCCGATATCCGCGCGGCGGAGGCCGTGTTGCACCAGGCGAGCGCGAACGTCGGCGTGGCGACCGCGAACCTGTATCCGCGTTTTTCGATTTCGGCGGGGATCGGTTCGGAACGCACGCGCATCGCGGATGTCGTGAGCGGGCTGAATGTGTGGAATGTCGGCCTCGGCCTGACGCAGCCGCTCTTTCATGGCGGCGAGCTGCGCGCGAGGAAGCGCGCGGCCGAAGCCGCGTACGACGCCGCGTTCGCGAGCTATCGGGAAACCGTGCTGCTGGCGCTCCAGCAGGTCGCCGACGCGATGCGCGCGGTCGAACACGATGCGACGGCGCTGCAAGCGCGGGACACGGCCGCACGGGAAGCGGCGGCAGGCAACGCGATCGCCGGCGACCGTTACGCGGCGGGCGGGATCAGCGCGTTCGCACTGCTCGACGCCCAGCGGCAGGCATTGCAGACCGCGCTCGACCGCACGCGCGCGCAGGCTGACCGGCTGGCCGACACGGCGGCGCTGTTCCAGGCGCTGGCGGGGAACTGGATGGATGATGCAGCGCGGTGATCGACACGACGGCGTCGGCGCCGACCGGGCATTGCCGGCCTGCACGTCATGCACCGCATGAGCGGCACACTTGTCGGGCTCGACAGCCGTCGCCGCGCGCTTCCATTCGACGACCATCCATGACCGAATCCGCAATACGCACAACGCGTGCCGCAAATGGAAAAACCGGCCCGAAGGCCGGTTTTCGTACCGCAAGCCGTAAGCGGCGCTCGCGCGCCGCGCGGCATCAGAAGCGGTGGATCAGGCCGACGCCGGCCGCGATCTGGTTCTGCTTCGAACCTGCGCCCACGCCGTCGCCGATCGACGTCGTTGCATTGACGATGCCGCCGGTCAGGCCGCTGATCGTGTTGCCGGTAGCGTGCTGATACGCTTCAACCGCGTACAGGCCCGTGCGCTTCGACAGGCTGTAGTACTGCGACAGCGTGACCTGATGGTACTTGGCCGAGCTCGAGATGCCGTTCGACTGGGTCGCACGCGTGTACGAGTAGCCTGCCGCGAAGTCCCACTGCGGCGCTGCCTTCCAGTGCAGCACTGCGCCCGCCGTGTTGAAGATCGCCGTATTGTGGAATGCCGACAGGTTGCCCGGGATGTACTGGACGTTCGAGTACGACACCGAGATGTCCCACGCCGGCGTGAACTGGTAACCGGCCGTCACGGCGACACGTTGCTGCGACTGTGCCGTCTTGTAGCCGCCGTTGATCGACGACACGGCCTGCTCCGCACCGTTGCCGCTCGAATCCAGACCGTTTTGCGCGGTCGAGTTCGCGCCCCACACGCCGCCGCCGAGCGTCGCGTTGTTGATGCGCTGATAGCCAACCGCGATGCCTGCCGGGCCGTTCAGGTACTGGACCGCCGCGCTCCAGGTCGAGCCGCGGTTGAAGCTGCCTGCCACGCCGCCGAGCGAGTACGAACCGCCGACCGTGAAGCCGTAGAACTTCGGCGACATGTAGACGAGCGAGTTGTTCGCGCGGTAGCTGGTGTCGAGCGAGTCGATATCGCCCGGGTGCGCGCCGTAGTAACCGGTCAGCCAGGTCGTCGGGCTATACGGCGACAGCAGCGTGTAGTACGCGGTGTACTGGCGGCCGGCCGTCAGCGTACCGTACGTCGCGTTGGTCAGACCAACCCACGCCTGACGCGTGAAGATGCCGTTCGTCCATTGCGACGAGCCGTTGTTCGCGTTGAAGCCGGCTTCCAACTGGAAAATCGCCTTCGTGCCGCCGCCGAGGTCTTCGCTGCCCTTCAGGCCGAAGCGGCTGCCTGCCCAAATGCCGGTGGCCATCTGCACCTTCGAGTGACCGCCCGAAACCGCGCTGGTGGCCGACGAGTTGTTCTGCCAGGCGATAGCGTTATCGACGATACCGTACAGGGTCACGCTGCTCTGGGCGTGGGCTGCGGTAGCGGCTGCGAGACCCGCTGCCGTCATGGCGAAAGCGACGCGCTTTTTCATTGATTCTCCGTCCTCAAAGAATGATTTCTTTTCTGGTGTGGTTTTATGACTGACACATGTGCGAGTACATGCCGGTGCGATTCTGACGGATTACCAATCGTTTCCCAACATGTGCGGTCGGTCATCGTATGATCGACGCAACGCGGGGGTTCACCAAACGGTTACATAACACCTGAAAACGCTTACGCAGCGGGCCTTTCCGACATTTCCCGGTGAAAACCCTAGCTTTACATTTTTACTGGTGCATCGCGACCGTCCAATGTCGTCAGACGCCCTCGGCAACAACCTTCTTACGAATGCGCGAGCGCGGCTGACGCCGCGATTCACGCCGCCGCGCAGGATCGCTGACATTCATGACACCCACGTTTCGGGAAGCGAAATCGTGAAAACGTTTCAGTCCGCGCGCGGACAATCGGACGGGAGACGTGAGCGGCCCGGCGAACGCGGGCCGAGGGGCGATGCCGATGCAGGTCGCGCCACGCGCCGGCATCGTTCAGCGCGATTCAGCGCGATTCAGCGCGATTCAGCGCGATTCAGCGCGCGGACGGCTGCGCGATCCGCGCGTTCACCGCGTCGACGAGCGCGGTGATCCGCGCACGGATCGCGGCGTTCGAACCGACGAGCGCGAGCGACGACGCCATGATCCGGTAGATCCGCTTGCGCGGCACCTTCGCCGGCGTCGCCGGATCGAGCCACGCATCGTGGCCGGCCAGCAGTTCGAGCGTTTCGAGGCCGATCATGATCGGCCACAGGCACGCGAGCCGCAGCCGCACGAAGCGGCGCGGGATCGCGAGCGTGTAGCGGCACGCGTCGCGATACTGGTCGAGCGTCACGCGCAGCAGGTCGACCAGCACGCCGCGCGCGCGCGCCGACGCATCGGGTGTCATCAGGTCGGCGACGCCGACGCCGTATGCGGCCAGCACGTCCTCCGGCAGATAGCAGCGGCCGATCCGCAGATCCTTCGCGCAGTCGCGCAGGATGTTGGTCATCTGCAGCGCCTTGCCGAAACGGATGCCCTTCTCGCGCATGTCCGGCACGTCCCAGCCGCGCGCGGCGCGCGTGTGCGCGCCGGTCATGTCGGTCCAGAATTCGCCGACGCAGCCGGCGACCAGGTACGTGTAGCGATCGAGTTCGGCACGGTTCGGCAGCGACGCGACGCGGCCCGACTGTTCGTCGGGGAACGTGCGCAGGTCGAATTCCATCCCCGACGTCAGCGTCGCGACGACCTTGCGGATCGATGCGCAGTCCGCATCCGGCTGCGCGCGCAGCAGCGCGAGCATCGGCTGCATCGAGCCGAGCAGCACGTGTTCGTGCGAATCCGTCTGCATCCGCGTCACGTCCTCGAGCGAGCGCGACAGCGCCGCGCCGTCGCCGAGCCGCTCGACTTCGTTCCGCAGGTCGGTCAGCAGCGCCGCGCGGCGATCGGGCGCGACCAGCGCCGTGTCGGCGATCGTGTCGGCCGCGCGCGCGAGCAGGTAGGCCAGGCCGACCGGGTCGCGCATGCCGTCGGGCAGCACGCGCAGCGTCAGGTAGAAGGAGCGGGAAACGTTCTTCAGCAGGTCGCCGAGCAGGTAGGCGGGATCGGTATGCGTCGTCATGGGTCGGTAAAAATCGGCCGGCGCGGGCCCCGGACGCACGCGGGCGCCGGGCGCCCGCGCCGGCCCGCGAGTCGCCGCATCGCCGTGCGCGGGCGGGTGTCGGCCCGGCGCGGCGATGCAAAAGTCCCGCAAGTTTAGTGCATCCGGCGACCACGCTCGCGATCCGTCCGACGAAGTGGGCGCGCAACCGCCGAACCGCGTCGGCGCGACGATCGCGGCGCCGGCTGGCGGCGACGGGCGGATCGCACCGTCTCGACCGCGACGTGTTCCCGCAATTCTCGCGCCTGACGCGACAACAAAACAGAAAGGCGCAAGTAATACATATGTAATGATCCGGTGCGACGATCGCGTCCCGTTCGCTCACCCGGCCCCGCATCGCCGGACCGCTTGCCCTTTCACCGACTTCCGTTCCGAAGGTTCATCGACATGCTCTTCCCGCGCCCGACCGCCCTGCGCTGCATCCCGTTCGCCTGTGCCGCCGCCGTCCTGCTTGCCGCCTGCGGCGGCGACGACGTCTCGGCGTCCGATTCCGCCCGGCCGATCTCCGCGAAGGTCCAGGTGGTCGGCCATCGCGGCGCGAGCGCGCTGCGCCCCGAGCACACGCTCGCGTCGTACCGCAAGGCGATCGAGGACGGCGCGGACGTGATCGAGCCCGACCTCGTCGCGACCCGCGACGGCGTGCTCGTCGCGCGCCACGAGAACGAGATCTCCGGCACGACGAACGTGTCGACGCTGCCGCAGTTCGCGAGCCGCAAGGCGACCAGGACCATCGACGGCACGCAGCTGACCGGCTGGTTCACCGAGGACTTCACGCTCGCCGAGCTCAAGACGCTGCGTGCCCGCGAGCGCATTCCGCAGGTGCGCCCGGCGAACACCGCGTACAACGACCAGTTCGAGATTCCGACCTTCGACGAGATCGTCGCGCTCGCGAAACAGATGTCCGCGCAGACCGGCCGCACGATCCACCTGTATCCGGAAACCAAGCACCCGACCTACTTCCAGTCGATCGGCCTGCCGCTCGAGGACCGTCTCGTCGACGCGCTGCTGAAGGATCCGTACACGGCGCGCACGGCAACCGTCTACATCCAGTCGTTCGAGGTCGCGAACCTGAAGGCGATCCGCAACCGGATCAAGTCGAGCCAGCCGAACTGGAAGCTCGTGCAGTTGATGGACGAAGCCGGCCAGCGTCCGTACGACTTCGTGAAGGCGAACGACAAGCGCACTTACGGCGACCTGTCGACGCGCGACGGGATGCGCGAGATCGCGTCCTATGCGAACGGCGTCGGCCCGTACAAGACGTCGATCATCGCGGTGGCCGCGGACGGCACGCTGCAGCAGCCGACGTCATACGTGCGTGACGCGCACGCAGCCGGCCTCGTCGTGCATCCGTATACGTTCCGTCCGGAGAACAACTTCCTGCCCGCGTCGCTGAAGGACGGCGGTACACCGGCCACGCGCAACACCGCGGGCTCGGTGCGCGAGATCCAGGCCTACCTGCGCGCGGGCATCGACGGCTTCTTCACCGACGATCCGGCCGTCGGCCGCACGGCCGTCGATACGTTCAAGCGCTGAGCGCGCTGAACGTGCCGCATACGATGAGCCGCTGAACATGCGGCAACCGGGCGCGGCGCATCGCATGCCGCACGCCGGTTGCCGCGCCGTGGTCAGATCACGCGGAAGTGGTGCGTGCCGTCCCGCTTCAACTGGTCGACCAGCCCGTATTCCCAGTCGAGATACGCCTGCATCGCGGCGGCCGCGTTGTCGGTGCCTTCGTACGGGCGCCGGTAGCGATCGACGCGCGGCGACGCGAGATGTGTGTCGCCGTGCTCGAGCGGCAACCCCGCGTCGATCCATGCGGCCGTGCCGCCGGTCAGCACCGAGATCGCCGCGGAAGCCGGCAGCAAGGCGCGCGCGTCGTCCGCCGCGAACCGCGCGAGCAGGCTCGATCCGCATGTGAACACATAGCGCCGCGCCGGCGGAATCGCGGCGAGCGCGTCGCGCAACTGCGCGCGCACGACGAACCACGCGCCGGGGATATGGCGCTTCACGTAGTTCGCGCTGGCCGTCACGTCGACGATCGCGAGCTCGCCCGCGGCCGCCTCCTTCAGCCAGCCCGCGAGCGTCGCGGGCGACACCTCGCTCACCTGCGGCGTCGCGGGCACGTCGCGCGGCGGCTGGCCGCGCTCGGTGAACGCCGCCGTGCCGGCCGGCTCGAGCACCCGCACGTCCCAGCCCATCTGCGCGAGCCACGACGCGGTCATGTCCGCGCGCACGCCGTCATCGTCGGCGAGCACGATCCGCGCGCCGCGCACCGCCGCGTGATGGTCGGTCTCCTGCACGAGCTGGCCGCCCGGCGTGCCCAGGAAGCCCGGCAGATGGCCGGCCTCGTATTCCTCCGGCGTGCGCACGTCGAAGCGGTACAGCGTGCGGCCCGGTTCGTCGAGCGCGGCGAGCTCCGCGAGCGCGATGCGCGGCACGCCCGCGCGCTCGGCCACCGCGCGCGCGGCGCGGCGTGCTTCCTCACGCTGCGCGGGTGCGATCTCGTCCGGAAAGCGTCGCGCGGCGCCGTGCTCGAGCGTCTGGCCGGCGAGCGTCCAGCCGATCGTGCCGTTGCGCAGTGCCGCGACCGGGTTCGGCAACCCCGCGTTGACGAGCGACTGCGTGCCGATGATGCTGCGCGTGCGGCCCGCGCAGTTCACCACCACCTGCGTTGCCGGATTCGGCGCGAGCGCGCGCACGCGCAGCACGAGTTCCGCGCCCGGCACGCTCGTCGACGTCGGGATGTTCATCGTCTGGTATTCGTCGAAGCGGCGCGCGTCGACGATCACGACGTCGGCCCTTTCATCGATCAGCGCCTGCACCTCCTGCGCGGACAGCGACGGCGTATGGCGCTCGGCCTCGACCCATTCGCCGAACGACTTGCTCGGCACGTTCACGTCGATGAACAGTTCGCCGCCCGCGGCGAGCCAGCCCGCGAGGCCGCCGTCGAGCAGCCGCACGTCGGTATAGCCGAGCTGCGCGAGTTTCTCGGCCGCGCGCGGCGCGAGATCCTCGCCGCCGGCTTCGCCGAACACGACGATCGGCGTGTCGCGGCGCGGAATGCGCGTCCATGCGTCGAGTTCGAGCTTCGACAGCGGAAAATTGGCGGCCCACAGCGGGTGGCCCTGCGCGTAGGGATCTTCCTCGCGCACGTCGATCAGCGCGATTTCGTCGCGGGCCAGCAGGCGCGCGCGTACGTCCTGGTACGACGCGACGGGGAAACGGGAAGTGGAATCAACGGATTGCGTCACGATGTCTCTGTCGGATTCTGTTGGAGTCGGTGAAGAAAGCACACGGAAAACGGATGCAGCTCGATGCCCGCGGGCGCGCCCTCGCAACGGGGCGCCCGCGACTTGCGGCGTCACGCGTCCGGTCACGCGTTCGAATAGCCGGACACGAACGGCTTCACGGTGCCGTCGTCCAGGAACACCGCACGTTCGACCTGGCCGATGTTCGCGCCGTACACGTGGATGCTGATCGACACCTGATCGTCGAACGCGTTGGTCACTCGATGGACGTCGCCGATGCGCGGCGACACGGCCTCGACGTCGCCCGGCTGCAGCCGTACCGCGTCGCCCGCCGGCACCGGCCTGCCGGCCGCGTCGAACCGGTACGGTTGCGAAAACTCGCCGCCGCGCAGCATCCCGATCAGACCCCACACCGTGTGGTTGTGGATCGGCGTCGTCTGGCCGGGCCCCCACACGAAGCTGACGACGGAAAACCGCGCGTCGGGATCGAGATGCAGCAGGTACTGGCGGTAACGCTCGGGATCGGGCTGCGCGAACGCGTCGGGCAGCCAGTCGTCGTGCGCGACGAGCGCGGCCAGCAGCGCGCCGCCCTCGTCGAGGATGCGCGCCTCGTTCGCGCCGGACGCGAGCAGCGCGCCCAGCCCGTCGACGAACGGACGCAGCGGCGTCTGCTGCAACGAAAGCGTACTCATCGGCTGCCTCCTCGAATATGATGCCGAATATGATGGATCGTCATGATGCACCCGAAATACCATGCAGAACAAACATGAAAATTAGCGATATCGATGCTTTTGCAGCGGTCGTTCGCGGCCAGACGCTGAGCCAGGCCGCGGCCGAGCTCGGCATGACGCAGCCCGCGATCACGCGGCGCGTGCAGAACCTCGAGGAGGCGCTCGGCGTCACGCTGCTCGACCGCAACACGAAGCCGCCGCGCCCGACCGACATCGGCCTGCAGGTGTTCGAGCAGTGCCGCGCGATCCTGCGCGAAGTCGACGCGCTGCGCGAACTGACGGCCGGCCAGCGGCCGCCCGCCGGCGAATTCCGCGTCGGCCTCACGCAAGGGCTCGGCGAGCTGATGCTGCCCGGCCTGATCGCGCAGCTCGCCGCGCAATGGCCGGCGCTCGCCACGCAGGTCACGACCGCGTGGGGCGGCATGCTCGTCGAACGCGTCGCGCACCGCGAACTCGACGCCGCGCTGGTGTTTCTGGCCCGCGAGATGGTGCTGCCGCCGCAGGTCGAAGGCCAGCGGCTGCTGGCCACGCGGCTCGTCGCGGTCGGCCGCAAGGGCGACTGGCCGCGCCGCAGCTACCGGCTCGCCGACTGCCAGGCGCGCGGCTGGGTGCTCAATCCCGACGGCTGCGGCTTTCGTGCGGGGCTGCGCCGCGCGCTCGACGCGCAGGGGCTGCCGATGCCGGTCACGCTCGACGCCTACGGCCGCGACCTGCAATTGCAGAGCGTCGCGAACGGCTTCGGGATCGGGCTGATGCCGCTGCCGCTCGTCGAAGGCAGCCCGCTGCGCGACGCGGTCGACATCGTCCCGCTCGCCGATTTCAAGCCGCAGATCGATCTGTGGCTGCTGCACCGGCAGGACGCCGCGCGCTTCAAGGCGCCGCTCCTGGCCGTGGCCGCGCACGCGCGCACCGCGTTTGCGCTGCCGGCGGATGCGGCCGGGCACGACGAAGCCGCTTGACCACGCGCGACGGCGCCTGCGCGGCGGCGTTGCGTTTGCGTCGGCCTTTGCGCCCACCATCCCGCCGCCCCGCTCACGCATCGCTGTCGCGACCGGATGCCGGCGCGTCGCGTGACGTTCCGCCCGCTTCCGCGTTCGCGGCAGCGCGTCGCGCCGCCGCGTCGAGCACGGCCCGTCCGGCGGCCACCGCGATCGCATCGTCCTGCGGCGTATGCACGCGGCTGCACAGCACGTCGCGATAGTGGCGTTCGAGCGGATTGTGGCGGCTCAGCCCGTGATTGCCCGACAGCTTCAACGCATGCTCGACCGTGCGGATCGCCTGTTCCGTCACGGTCCGCTTGACGAGGCCGCTCGTCGTCACCGTCGGCGGGTCGCCCGCATCGGTGCGCGCGATGTGCTCGTCGAGCAGCACGCGGTTAGCATGCAGCCACCCTTCGATCTCGCCGACGGCCTCCTGCACGCGCGGCAGCGTCGCGAGCGGCGCACCGAGCCCGCTCGGCGCGCGCGTCGTCGCGAAATCGAGCAGCCAGTCGCGCGACGCGCGGGCGACCGCGTCGTAGAGGCTGCCGAGCAGCGCGACCATCCAGGCCTGCTGGTCGGCCTGCGCATCGACATCCGCATGACTCGCGGCCGACACGGCCCACGCATCGGGCGCGCGCACGTCCACCGCATGATCCGCGGGCAGCCGCACGTCGTCGAACACCACCTCGTGACTGCCCGATGCGCGCAGGCCCAGGTGATTCCAGCTTTCGATCACGCGGATGCGCGCATCGACTTCCGTGTCGCGCTCGCGCCGCACGAGGAACACGCCGACGCGCGGCTCGGGTTCGTCCGTGCGGGCCCACACGGCCAGCCAGCGCAGCGCCGGAATGCCGGTGCTGTACAGCTTGTGGCCGGACAGCCGCCAGCCGTCGCCGTCGCGACGCGCGATCGTTTCGGGCAGGCCGCCGCGCGACGGCGAACCGAGCGCCGGCTCGACGCGCAGCGCGTTGATCAGCGCGCCGTCGGCAACCGCGCTGTCGAACACCGCACGCCGCAGGCGCGCGGGCCAGCGGTTGTCCGCGCGGCCGAGCGCGCGATGCTGCAGGTAGGTCATCGTCAGCACCAGCGCGGTCGCCGGATCGGCGCGCGCGACCGCGGCCACGATCCGGCTCGCCTGCGCGAGCGTCGCGCCCGCGCCGCCGTGCTCGCGCGGCACGACCTGCGCGATCAGCCCGGCGCGATGCAGCCGCGCGAAATTCTCGTGCGGGAAACGGCCGTCGACGTCGTTGCGGGCGGCGTCAGCCGCGAGTTCGGGCGCGAGACGCGCGAGCAACGCGGTAACGCGCGCATCGTCGGCAGGCAGGTGGCGCAGCGACGACTGGGACGACTGCGGTGATAGCGGCGAGGAAGCGGCAAGGCTGGCGGACATCGGTACGGATTCCCTCGGTGACTGGGTAACGGGATAAAACGTCGTGGCGAAGATCGCTCGGCGAATGGCGGCGGTGGCTCGTGGAGACGGCGGCGATCGGCGCTGGATTCGCCGGGGGCGCGTGGCGTGGATCCGAGGTGCTCGCGCACGCATCCGCCGCACAACTCTGCCTTCGACCCGAGCCGCTGCTTCCGAACCCGATGCCGATCCGGCTCCCGTCGTGTGGATCCGGCGCGCAAGCCCCGCTCGACACGCAGCCGGCGCCCCGTTCGGCCCGATCGTGAGCCCATAGCGTATGCGCAACGCACACGCGCCCAAACCATGCAAATCTGATATTCAATTCGGGATTGATTATTTCCGTTCCGCATGATCCCGGCGGTAATCTGCGCTCCATTCCCGCCCGGCCGGCCATCGCTGGCCGCGCCGGGCCGTCCTTGCATCGGAGACCCAGATGAGCGTCGAATTCATCGGCATGATCCAGAGCCAGAAGCAGTCGGAAATCCATCCGCCTGCCGGCCCCGTCGTCGACCCCGACTACGTGCGCGACTTCGCCCGCGCCCACGAAACGGCCGGCTTCGACCGGATCCTCGTCCCGCACCACTCGACCGGCCCGTCGGCGACGCTGACGATCGCGTTCGCCGCCGCGGCGACCGAACGCATCCACTTCATGCTCGCGCATCGCCCCGGCTTCACCGCGCCGACGCTCGCCGCACGGCAGATCGCGACGCTCGACCAGTTCAGCCGCGGCCGGCTCGCCGTGCACTTCATCTCCGGCGGCTCGGACAGCGAGCAGCAGCGCGACGGCGATTTCCTCGACCACGACGCACGCTACGCGCGCACCGACGAATACCTCGGCATTCTGCGCCGCATCTGGACCGACACGCAGCCGTTCGATCACGACGGCGCGCACTACCGCTTCACGCAGGGTTTTTCGGAAGTGAAGCCGTTCCAGAAGCCGCACGTGCCGATCTACTTCGGCGGCGCCTCGGAAGCGGCGATGGAAGTCGCCGGGAAGCACGCGGACGTCTATGCGCTGTGGGGCGAATCGCTCGACCAGGTGCGCGACCTGACGACGCGCGTGCGCGCCGAAGCCGCGAAGCACGGCCGGCAGGTGCGCTTCTCCGTGTCGTTCCGGCCGATCCTCGCGGCGACCGAAGACGAAGCGTGGGCGCGCGCGCACCGGATCCTCGACGAAACCCGCCGGCTGCGCGAAGCGGCCGGCCTCGCCACCGGCGGCCCGCAGCAGAGCGAAGGCGCGCGGCGCCTGCTCGCCGCGGCCGAACGCGGCGCGCGCGTCGACAAGCGGCTGTGGACCGAGATCGCGAAGCTCACCGGCGCGCGCTCGAATTCGACCGCGCTGGTCGGCACGCCCGAACAGGTCGCCGACGCGCTGCTCGACTACTACGACCTCGGCGTGACGACGTTCCTGATTCGCGGCTTCGATCCGCTCGAAGACGCGATCGACTACGGCCGCGAACTGATTCCGCGCGTGCGCAGCGCCGTCGCGGCACGCGACGCGGCGCGCCGCGCGGCCTGACGCACGGGGAGATGCCGACCATGTCCGCCGTCCTGTCTTCGTCCTCGCCCGTGCGCACCGCGTCGGGCCTCGTCCTCGCCGACACGCCGCGCCAGCATTTCTGGTTCGATCCGCCCGCGCCGCGCTTCGACGTCGCCGCCGAGCGCCGCCACCGGCAGGAGCGGCTCGCGGCCGCGTTCCGCCTGTTCGCGCGCTTCGGCTTCGCGTCGGGCCTCGCCGGCCACATCACCGCGCGCGACCCGGAACTGCCCGACCACTTCTGGGTGAATCCGCTCGGCGTGCATTTCTCGCAGATCAAGGTGTCGGACCTGCTGCTCGTCAATTCGCGCGGCGAAACCGCGATCGGCAACCGGCCGCTGAACAAGGCCGCGTTCGCGATCCATGCGGCGATTCACGACGCGCATCCGCACCTCGTCGCGGCCGCGCATACGCATTCGACCTACGGCAAGGCGTGGTCGACGCTCGGCCGCCCGCTCGAACCGCTGACGCAGGACGCGTGCGTGTTCTACGAGGACCACGCGCTGTTCGACGACTTCACCGGGATGGTCGTCGATACGAGCGAAGGCGCGCGGATCGCGGATGCGCTCGCGAAGCCCGACGGCACCACGCACAAGGGCGTGATCCTGAAGAACCACGGCATCCTGACGGCCGGCCCGACGGTCGAGGCCGCCGCGTGGTGGTACATCGCGCTCGACAACGCCGCGCACACGCAGCTGCTGGCCGAAGCGGCCGGCACGCCGCAACCGATCGATCATGCGACCGCGCGACACACGCACGGCCAGATCGGCGGCCCCGACGGCGCATTGCACGCGTTCGACAGCCTGTTCGCGCGCGTCGTCGCCGACGAACCCGACCTGCTCGACTGAGCGCCCGCCGCACGACCGGAACCGGAGACCACACCATGACCAAAACCACCGCACCCGCGCCGACCGGCGCCCATGACGACAAGCGCCGCCGGCTGCTGCGCGCGGCCGGGGCCGCCGCGCTCGCCGCACCGGCGATCACGCTCGGCCGCAAGGCCTGGTCGGCGCCGCCGCTGAAGAAGCTCACGTTCGCGTGGAACCAGAACGCGTTCTGCCTGACGCCGATCGTCGTCGCGCAGGAGAACGGCTTCTTCGAGAAGAACGGGCTGAAGGTCGAACTGATCAACTACAGCGGATCGACCGACCAACTGCTCGAATCGATCGCGACCGGCAAGGCCGATGCCGCGGTCGGGATGATCCACCGCTGGCTGAAGCCGCTCGAAGCCGGCTTCGACGTGAAGATCATCGGCAGCTCGCACGGCGGCTGCGTGCGGCTGCTCGGGTCGAAGACGGCGGGCGTGACGACCCTGCAGGCACTGAAGGGCAAGACGGTCGGCGTCAGCGATCTCGCGGCGCCCGGCAAGCACTTCTTCTCGATCCTGCTCGCGAAGAACGGCATCGATCCCGAACGCGACATCACGTGGCGGCAGTATCCGGCCGACCTGCTCGGCGTCGCGGTCGACAAGGGCGAGATCCAGGCCATCGCCGACGGCGACCCGAACCTCTATCTGCTCGAGAAGCGCAGCAACGGCGCGTACACCGAACTCGCGACGAACCTGTCCGGCGAATACGCGCGCAAGGTGTGCTGCGTGATCGGCGCGCGCGGCGACCTCGTGCGCAACGACCGGCCGGCGGCCGCCGCACTCGCACGCTCGATCGTGCAGGCCACCGAGTACACGCACGACAACCCGAACGAAGCCGCGAAGGCATTCGCGAAGTATTCGCCGAAGATCAACCCCGACGACCTGCGCAAGCTGTACGCGACGCTGACCTACACGCACCATCCGACCAACGTCGACCTGCAGCAGGAAATCGCGTTCTACGCGGACGACTTCCGCCGCATCAGCGTGCTGAAGAAGAGCACCGACCCGCAGCGCTTCGCGCAGCAGGTCTATGCGAACGTGCTGGGGTGACGCGATGTCGACGATCGAACACGCGTCCGCCGCGCGCACCGCGTCCACCTCGGGCAATGCCGCCACCGCGGCGGCGCCCGCGACTGCCACGTCCCGTCCCGCGTGCACGGCCTGCGACGCGACGCTCGCGGCCGAAGCCCGCCGGGCACGCACCTGGCCGACCGGCGTCGTCGCGGCGCTCGCGTGGGCCGCGCTCGGCGCGGTGACCTACGTGTGGCCGAACCGCGTCGTGGGTTTCACCGACTGGGCGTACACCGACACGTTCGGCATCGCCGCGTGGGCGATCGGCGCGCTGCTGCTGGCCGCCGCGACGCTCGGCCATCGCGTGCCGGCCACGCGTGCGCGGCTCGCCCGCGTGCGCCCGGCCGGCCCGTGGCTCGTGGCGCTGCCGCTCGTGCTCGCCGTGTGGGAAATCGTCACGGCCAAGACCGGCTGGCTGCCGACGCCGTTCTTCGCGCCGCCGCAGGCGCTGATCGAGGTCTACGCCGACGACTGGCCGCGCCTTGCCGGCAGCGCCGGCAACACGCTGAAGCTGCTTTCCCTCGGGTTCGCGTACGGCGTCGCGGTCGGGTTCGCGGTCGGCGTCTCGATCGGCTGGTCGCGCCGCATCGGCTACTGGGTGCATCCGGTGCTGCGCGTGCTCGGCCCCGTGCCGGCCACCGCGCTGCTGCCGCTCACGTTCTACTTCTTCCCGACGAGCTATTCGGCCGCCGCGTTCCTGATCGCGCTGTCGACCGGCTTCCCGGTCGCGGTGCTGACGTGGTCGGGCGTCGCGAGCGTAAACCGGCAGTACTACGACGTCGCGCGCACGCTCGGCGCGAACGCGCGCTTCCTCGTGTTGCGCGTCGCGATTCCGGCCGCGCTGCCGCACGTGTTCGTCGGCATCTTCATGGGGCTGAGCGCGTCGTTCACGGTGCTGGTCGTCGCCGAGATGATGGGCGTCAAGTCGGGGCTCGGCTGGTACCTGAGCTGGGCGCAGGGCTGGGCATCGTACGTGAACATGTATGCGGCGCTGATCGTGATGGCGCTGCTGTTTTCCGGGCTGATCGCGCTGCTGTTCGCGGTGCGCGACCGTGTGCTCGCGTGGCAGAAAGGAACCGTCAAATGGTAAGCGCCGCCGTTCTCGAATCGTCCGTTGCCACGCCGCCCGCCGCGCTCGACGCCACGGCGCCGCGCGGCGCGCGCATCGACATCCGCCGCGTGAGCCATGCGTTCGACGGCCCCGGCGGCCCGCTGCCGGTGCTCGACGACGTCACGCTGTCGGTCGCGGCCGGCGAATTCGTCGCGCTGCTCGGCCCGAGCGGCTGCGGAAAATCGACGCTGCTGCGGCTCGTCGCGGGCCTCGACGCCGCACGGCAAGGCACGATCGCGCAGGACGGCACGCCGATCGAGCGGCCCGATCCGTCGCGCATCGTCGTGTTCCAGGATCCGACGCTCTACCCGTGGCGCCGCGTGCGCGCGAACGTCGCGCTCGGCCTCGAGGCGCGCGGCGTGGCCCGCACGTCGCAGCATCGCGTCGACGATGCGCTCGCGCGCGTCGGGTTGCAGGAATTCTCGAACGTGTTTCCGCATCAGCTGTCGGGCGGGATGGCGCAGCGTGTCGCGCTCGCCCGCGCGCTTGTCAACGATCCACGCCTGCTGATCCTCGACGAACCGCTCGGCAAGCTCGATTCATTGACGCGGCTGACGATGCAGGCCGAGTTGACCGCGCTGTGGCAACGCGACGGGTTCTCCGCGCTGCTCGTCACGCACGATGTCGAGGAAGCGCTGTTTCTCGCGCAGCGCGTGATCGTGTTCGGGCCGCGGCCCGCACGCATCGTCGCGGAACTGCGTGTCGACCTGCCGTATCCGCGCCATCGCGGCGACCCGCGTCTCGCCGAACTGCGTCACGAAGCGCTGCGGCATCTCGGACTCGATGCGAGCTGGTAGATGCGCAGTGCCTTTCGCAGGATGGCCGGTGCGCGGCAAGGGCCGCGCCGATGAACGCGCCGCCGTTCGCCGACTGGGCGCTCCTGTTCCTGCAACTGCTGTATCGCGCACAGATCGCGTTGGCCCGGGTGCTGCATGCGATCGGCCTGACCGGCGATGCCGACGGACAGGCCGCGTGGCCCTGGGCACACCGCATCGCGCTCGAAACGCTGCGCATCGACGCGGGGCTCACGCGACAGCTTGCATTCGCCGTCGCGATGACCACGCTCGCCGCGGCGCTCGGCTGCATCGCACTCGTGTCGCGCAAGTGGCGGGCGGCAGCGGCGGTCGCCGCGCTGGCCGTCGCGTGGTTCGCGCCGTGGCCGCCGGCGTCGCTGTGGCTCGCGCCGGCGGCGCCCACGAGTTTCCAGCGCAGTCCCGCCGCGTTTTCCGTCGTGAACCTGATGCGCGGCGCGCATCTGTATGCGCAGCATTGCGCAGCCTGTCACGGCGCGGACGGCCGCGGCGAAGGCCCGCTCGCGGCGAGCCTCGCGCATTGGCCGCCGACCTTCGCGGGCGCACTGCTTGCCCGCCGGCTCGACGGCGAACTGTATTGGCGCATGCGCCACGGTACGCGCGACGCGCGCGGCGCGGCGTCGATGCCGGGCTTTGCCGCGACGCTCGGCCCGGCCGACACCTGGGCCGTGCTCGATTACCTGAAAGCGCTGTCGGCCGGCAGCGGCGCGCAGGCGGAAGGGGCGTGGCCCGTGCCCGTTCCGCTGCCGGCGCTCGACGTGCGCTGCGGCAGCGCCGCGCCGCAACCGCTCGAGCGCTGGCGCGAAGGCCAGCGCGTGCGCATCGTCGCGCTCGCGCCGGGCGGCACGCCGCCTCGGGAAGACCCGCGCTGGCAGACGCTGCTCGTCACCGCCGGCGATCCGTCCACGCCGCCACCGCCGGTCGGCACGCGCGCGAACTGCGTCGCATCGACGCCCGATGCATGGCAAGCGTTCGCGACGATTGCCGGCGTGCCGCCCGCTGCGTTCGGCGGCACGCAACTGCTTGCCGACCGGCGCGGCTGGCTGCGGGCGCGCGCGTTGCCGGGCAGCGCGGGCTGGTCGGCCGACGACTTGCTGTGCCGCTCCGATGCCGCGGCGCGAGCGCCGGCCGACGCCGCGAACGTCGATCCGCTGACCGCGCTGCTGCTGCGCGTGGACGCCGAACCCGTACGCGACGTGCAGGCCGGGCTCCCGCATTGAATCCCTGAACCGTTTTCCCGACGAACCGAACTTCACGATGAATCCGACCCGACGCCACTTCCTCGCGCAAGCGAGCGCCCTCGCCGCCGCCGCCCTCGCCGCCGCGCCGACCACGCTGCATGCGCAATCGGACGCGCGGCCGCTGCTGCGTGCCGGCGACCAGAAAGGCGGCCTGCGCGCGCTGCTCGAAGCGGCCGGCGAACTGAACGGCCTCGCGTACGACATCGCATGGACCGAATTCCCGGCCGCCGCCCCCCTGGCCGAAGCGCTGAACGCGGCGGCCGTCGACTGCGGGCCGATCGGCGACGCGCCGGTGATCTTCGCGCTCGCCTCGGGCGCCCGCATCAAGGTGATCGGCGCGAACCGGTCCGACCCGTACGGCACCGCCGTGCTCGTGCGGCCCGACGCGACGCTGAAGGACGCCGCCGACCTGAAAGGCAAGCGCATCGGCACCACGCGCGGCTCGATCGGCCATTTCGTCACGTTGAAGGCGCTCGACGCGGCCGGCCTGCCGCCCGACGCCGTCTCGTTCCGCTTCCTGCCGCCGGCCGACACGATGCTTGCGCTCGCAACCGGTTCGATCGATGCGTGGGCGACGTGGGAACCCTATACCGCCCTCGCGGAAACGAGCGGCCGCGCGCGCGTGCTCGTCAACGGCCGCGGTCTGTGGTCGGGCTTCAGCTACATCGCGGCGACCGACGCGGCGATCGCGTCGAAGCGAGAGGTGCTGCACGACTTCCTGCAACGGGTGGTGCGCGCGCAGGTCTGGTCGTACCGGCACGTCGACGCGTATTCCGCGGCACTCGCGCGCATCATCGGCATCCCGCCGGCGGCCGCGAAGCTGCAGTTCGAGCGCCGCAACACGCGCTGGCAGCCGATCGACGCGACGGTGATCGCCGGGCAGCAGCGCACGGCCGACTTCTACCTGAAGGCCGGGCTGTTGCGCCAGCCGCTCGACGTGCGCACGACCTTCGACCTCGGCTTTCCGCTGGCGTGACCGGCCGCGGCCGTGCGGCGGCCGGCAACCGCCCAAACGGCTTTCGCACGATCTGGCACAATCGCGATTCGACCATCCTGCCCGTGTCAGCCAGCGTCATGCCAGCCATCTCCGAACTCTTCGTCTACCCGATCAAATCCTGCGCCGGCATCGCGCTGTCGCGCGCGCAACTGCTCGAAACGGGCCTCGCGTACGATCGCCACTGGCTGATCACCACCCCGGACGGGATGATGATCACGCAGCGCACGCACCCGCGCCTCGCGCTGATCCACACCGCGCTCGAGCACGACGCGCTCGTGCTGAACGCGCCGGGCATGCCCGAGATCCGCACGCCGCTCGACGGCGACGCGACGCCGGCCACGCCGAAGATGGCCGCGACCGTCTGGCGCGACACCGTCGACGCGATCGACACGGGCGCCGCGACAGCCGCATGGCTCACCGAATTCCTCGGCACGCCGCTGAAGCTCGCGCGCTTCAGCGCGGATGCGCGCCGCGGCTGCAACCGCAAATGGACCGGCGACATCGACACGCACACGCAGTTCGCGGACGGCTATCCGCTGCTCGTGATCGGCCAGTCGTCGCTCGACGACCTGAACGCGAAGCTCGTCGCGAAAGGCGCGCCGGCGATTCCGATGAACCGCTTCCGCCCGAACATCGTCGTGTCGGATCTCGATGCGTATGAAGAGGATTTCGTCGAGCATCTGGACGCCGAAGGCGACACACCCGTGCGGCTGCGCCTCGTGAAGCTGTGCACGCGTTGCCCGATGCCGACGATCGACCAGGTGACCGGCGCGCCGAACCCGGCGTGGCCGCACGAGCCGACCGACACGATGCAGACGTATCGCGCGAATCCGAACTACGACGACGCGCTGACCTTCGGCATCAATGCGATCGTCGTCGAAGGCGCGGGAGCCTGGCTGGAGGTCGGGCAATCGCTCGAAGCGGAGATCGGATTCGGCGATTGAGCGACTGAGCGGGGCGGCGGACGGCGCGTCGTATGCATCGCCGCCGAGGGCGATGCGTCGAAGACATCCGCCGCGACGTTGCCGGCGCGCCCACCTCCCTCCCCCCCTCGGAGATGCCGCTCGCCGCCATTCGCTCACATTCGCCGCGATTCTCCGCGACCAAGCGAACCAGCCCTTCTACTGCGCCGCCGCCGGCACCGTCGGCAACATCACCGTCACGATCAACCCGCCTCCCGCCGCATCGGCCAGCGTCACGCTGCCCTGATGCACGCGCGCGATCCCGCGCACGATCGACAGCCCGAGCCCCGTGCCTTCGACCGTCTGCGTCTTGCTGCCGCGATGGAAACGCTCGAACACCGCGTCGCGTTCGCCGGCCGGAATGCCCGGCCCGTTGTCGATCACGTCGAGCCGCGCATGGTCGCCATCGCGCGACACGCGCACCGTGATCACCGCGCGGTCGCCCGAATAACGAATCGCGTTGTCGATCAGGTTGCCGATCAATTCGCCGAGCAGGTCCGGTTGGCCGAGCACGTCGACATCCGCCTCGTGCTCGAAGCCGAGATCGATGTCGCGCGCGCGACCGGCGACCAGTCGAGCGTCACGCTGCGCGCGAGCCGGTGCAGCGCGACCGGCTGGTGCGCGACCGCCTGGCCGCTGTCCGAATCGAGCCGCGACAGCGACAGCAGCTGCTGGACGATCTTCACGGCCTGCCGCACCGCGCCGTTCACGCGCCGCAGATGCACGTTCACGCGCGGCTGCTCGTCCGGCCGCAACGCCAGCTCGACGCCGGCCTGCACCGCCGCGAGCGGGGTCTTCAGCTGATGGGCCGCGTCCGCGAAGAAACGCCGCCGCGCGACCTGCATCCGCTGCGTGCGGCCGATGTACTGGTTGATCGACTCGACGAGTGGCGCGAGTTCGCTCGGCATGCCGCCGGTATCGAGCGGCGTCGGATCGCCGTCGCTGCGCGCGGCGACCGTCGCCGACAGCCGGTTCAGCGGCCGCAGCCCGCGCCCGACGCCGAGCCACACGATCCCGAGCGCGAGCACGACGAGCAGCCCCTCCTGCAGCAGCGAGCCCATCAGGATCTCGCGCGCGAGCGCCTGGCGCGCCTCGATCGTCTCGCCGACCATCACCCACACGATGCGCGTCTGCGCGGTCGGCACGTCGTGCACCGGCACGCGCAGCGCGGCCATGCGCAATTGCTCGCCGCGATAGACGACGTTGTAGTAGCGCGTGACGAACAGCGTGCCGTCGCCCTGCGGCAGCGGCAGGTCCGGATAGCCGGTGATCGTGCGGCCGTTGTCCTCGCGGATCAGGTAATAGATCTTGCCGCCGTCGCCCGACTCGAACATCTCGAGCGCGAGATACGGCAGGTCGACCTCGATCTCGCCCTCGTTGAACCGCACGCCTTCGCGGATCGACTTCAGCGACGACGACAGCGTGCGGTCGAACGCGACGTGCGCGGCGCTCATCGCGCGCTGATACGTGAGCCACGAGTCGAGCGCGAGCAGTCCGAGCAGCGGCAGCAGCAGCCACAGCGCGACCTGTGCGCGCAGGTTCGGGCGTGTCACCATGCTTCCCGCCGGGCTGCACCGACCAGCGTGGCGGAAAACGCGTGCGGCCTCGCTCCGCGCCCGTGCAGCCGGCCGGCTTTGCCAGGCCGGCCGCGGATGGCTGGCGCGCCCGCGGCAAGCAGCGAACGTGCCGATCCCGCGCAGCGCTTTGGCGCGTACCGCGGCCCCATGCAAAGAAGGCAAGCCCGGCGGTGATTCATCCGGCCGCCTTCGCTTCGAGCAAGTATCCGAGGCCGCGCAGCGTGACGATCGCGACACCGGTGTTCTCCAGTTTCTTGCGCAGCCGGTACACGTAGATCTCGATCGCATCCGCGTTGACCGACTCGTCGAGCCCGAAGATCTTCTCCGACAGCGTCTCCTTGTTGATCGCGCGGCCGTTGCGCAGGATCAGCACCTCCAGCACCGAGCGCTCGCGCGGCGTTAGCGGCAGCGGTTCGCCGGCGAGGTGGAAGCTGCGGTCGATACTGTCATACGAAAGCGGCCCGCACTCGACCCGCGAATGCTCGTGGCCGAGGCTGCGCCGGATCAGCGCGCGGGCGCGCGCCTCCAGCTCGGTCAGCTCGAACGGCTTCGCGAGGTAATCGTCGGCGCCGAGATCGAGCCCCTTCACGCGGTCCTCGACCGAGCCGTGAGCGGTGAGGATCAGCACCGGCACCGGATTGCGGCGCGCGCGCAGCCGCCGCAGCACCTCGAGCCCGTCGAGCTTCGGCAGCCCGAGATCGAGTATCACCAGCGCGTAGTCTTGCGTGCGCAGCACGTGATCCGCCGCCTCCCCGTCCGCCATGTGATCGACCGCGAAGCGCGCGGCACTCAGCGCGTCGTTCAACGACTGCGCAAGGTTCGGGTTGTCTTCGACGAGCAGCACACGCATGGGGACCTCGGGAAATCCATGACACAAAGGACACTATTGTGAACCGAAATGAAAGCAGGCTGAAAGTGCCTCGCAATTAACATCCGCGTCACTCGAACAACACACACGCGTAACTGGAGGAAGACATGCCGTTTGCACCGAAGCAGCTCGCCGCCGCGCTGGCGATCGTCCTGGGCACCGCCGCCGGCGCCGCCACCGCGCAGGTCCCGGCCGGGTATCCGGGTAACTACCAAGGTGTCGTCGACGCCGCGAAGAAGGAAGGCAAGCTGATCGTCTACTCGACGACCGACACGGGCCTCGTGCGCCCGCTGATCAAGGACTTCGAAAGCCTGTATGGCGTGAAGGTCGAGTACAACGACATGAACAGCACCGAGCTGTACAACCGCTACATCAGCGAGAACGCCGCGAGCAGCACCAGCGCCGACGTGCTGTGGAGCTCGGCGATGGACCTGCAGGTCAAGCTCGTCAACGACGGCCTGATGACGTCGTACGATTCGCCGGAAAGCGCGAACGTGCCGCAATGGGCGCAATACCAGAAGCAGGCGTACGGCACGACGTTCGAGCCGCTCGCGATCGTCTACAACAAGCGGCTGATTCCCGAGAACGAGGTGCCGAAAACGCGCACCGACCTGATCAAGCTGCTCACGTCGCAACCCGACAAGTTCAAAGGCAAGCTGACGACGTACGACGTCGAGAAATCCGGCGTCGGCTTCAACGCGCTGACGCAGGACGCGCACCTGAACGAGAAGGTCACGTGGGAGCTCGTGAAGGCGATCGGCGCGACCGGTCCGAAGCTGCAGTCGAGCACCGGCGCGATGATGGAGCGCATCTCGTCGGGCGAGAACCTGATCGGCTACAACATCATCGGCTCGTATGCGTACGCGAAGGCGAAGAAGGACAAGTCGATCGGTTACGTATTTCCGAAGGACTACACACAAGTCGTGAGCCGCCTGGCCACGATCTCGAAGAAGGCGAAGAATCCGAACGCCGCGAAGCTGTGGGTCGACTATCTGCTGTCGAAGCGCGGCCAGACGCTGATCGCGAACCAGGCGAACCTGTACGCGATTCGCACGGACGTGACCGGCGAAACGTCGGCCGCGAGCCTCACGAAGGAACTCGGCGATTCGCTGAAGCCGATCCCGATCGGCACCGGCCTGCTCGTCTATCTGGACCAGTCGAAGCGGCTCGCGTTCCTCAAGCAATGGCAGCAGGCGATCAAGAGCTGATCCGCTGATCGGCTCGGCCGACCGACGGCCGCCCGCCGCACGCCGCGCGGGCGGCCCCCTTCCCCTTACCGACTTCCTAGAGGCGGCCGTCCGGATGGCCGCAGGGGCGAACTCATGCTTTCAACCAGCACACGCGGAGCGGCGCCGGCCGTTCCGCCCACCACCGGCCAGGGTGGCGCGATTCCCGCGCTGCAGGTCAGCAACCTGCAGCCGCTCGCCGGCATGCTGCGCTGGATCGTCGTCGCGGTGCTCACCGTCGCGGTCGCGCTGCCGCTCGGCTTCATCCTGTTCCAGAGCCTGCTGTCCGCGCCGTTCTTCGACGCGAACAAGACGCTCGGCGTCGAAGGCTTCCGCTTCATCTTCACCGACCCGGACTTCTGGTCGGCCGTGAAGAACTCGTTCATCATCGCCGGCGGGATGCTGTTCATCTCGATCCCGCTCGGCGGCATCCTCGCGTTCCTGATGGTGCGCACCGACCTGCCCGGCCGCCGCTGGCTCGAGCCGCTGCTGCTTACGCCCGTGTTCGTGTCGCCGATGGTGCTCGCGTTCGGCTACGTGGTCGCGGCCGGCCCGGTCGGCTTCTATTCCGTGTGGTTCAAGGAACTGTTCGGGGTGCAGAGCGTACCCTGGAACGTGTACTCGATCTTCGCGATCACGATGATCGTCGGCCTCACGCACGTGCCGCACGTATACCTGTACTCGTCGGCCGCGCTGCGCAACCTCGGCTCGGACGTCGAGGAAGCGGCGCGCGTGACGGGGGCGCGGCCGTTCCGCGTCGCGCTCGACGTGAGCCTGCCGATGACGATGCCCGCGCTGCTGTTCGCCGGCGTGCTCGTGTTCTTCCTCGGCTTCGAGGTGTTCGGGCTGCCGCTCGTGCTCGGCGATCCCGAAGGCCACCTCGTGCTCGCGACCTACCTGTACAAGCTGACCAACAAGCTCGGCGTGCCGTCGTATCACCTGATGGCCGCGGTCGCGGTGTGCATCGTCGCGATCACGTTCCCGCTCGTGCTGCTGCAGCGCCGCCTGCTGAAGAGCGCGAACCGCTTCGTCACGGTGAAGGGCAAGGCCGGCCGTGCGACGGTGCTGCCGCTCGGCGTATGGCGCTGGGTCGCGCTCGCGATCGTCGCGCTGTGGCTGATGCTGACGGTGATCGTGCCGATCTCGGGCATCGTGCTGCGCGCGTTCGTGACCAACTGGGGCGAAGGCGTCGCGCTCGCCGAAGCGCTGACGCTGCAGAACTTCATCGAGCTGTTCGAGCAGGACAACCTCGTGCGCGCGATCGTCAACACGCTCGGCATCGGCGTGATCGGCGGTGCGCTCGCGATCGGCTTCTACTCGCTCGTCGCCTTCGCCGGCCATCGCCGCAACGACTGGGCGACGAAACTGCTCGACTACCTCGTGCTGCTGCCGCGCGCGGTGCCGGGCCTGCTTGCCGGTCTCGCGTTCCTGTGGATCTTCCTGTTCGTGCCGGGCCTGCGCGAGCTGAAGAACTCGATGTGGAGCATCTGGATCGCATACACGGTCGTGTGGCTCGCATACGGGATGCGGCTCATCCAGAGCGCGCTGCTGCAGGTCGGCCCGGAACTCGAGGAAGCCGGCCGCAGCGTCGGCGCGACGCGCAGCCGCGTGTCGCTCGACGTGACGCTGCCGCTCGTGCGCTTCGGCCTGCTCGCCGCGTGGCTGCTGATCTTCATGATCTTCGAGCGCGAATACTCGACCGCCGTCTATCTGCTGTCGCCCGGCACCGAAGTGATCGGCGCGCTGCTCGTGTCGCTGTGGGCGACCGGCGCCGTCGACCAGGTTGCCGCGCTCTCTGTCATCAACATCGCGATGGTCGGCGCCGGTCTCGGCGTGGCCCTGCGCTTCGGAGTGAAACTTCATGGATAAGCTCATCGTCGACGACCTGCATCTCAGCTACGGCGCCAACCCAATCCTCAAGGGCGTGTCGTTCGAACTGAAGGCCGGCGAAGTCGTGTGCCTGCTCGGCGCGTCGGGCAGCGGCAAGACCACGCTGCTGCGCGCGGTGGCCGGCCTCGAACAGCCGTCCGACGGGCGCATCCAGCTCGACGACCGCGTGTTCTTCGACGGCGCGCGGCACGTCGACCTGCCGGTCGAACAGCGTTCGCTCGGCCTCGTGTTCCAGTCGTACGCGCTGTGGCCGCACCGCACCGTCGCCGACAACGTCGGCTACGGGCTCAAGCTGCGCCGCGTGGCGCCGGCCGAACAGAAGCGCCGCGTGCAGACCGCGCTCGACCAGCTCGGCCTCGGCCATCTCGCCGAGCGCTTTCCGCATCAGCTGTCGGGCGGCCAGCAGCAGCGTGTCGCGATCGCGCGTGCGCTCGTCTACAACCCGCCGGTGATCCTGCTCGACGAGCCGCTGTCGAACCTCGACGCGAAGCTGCGCGAGGAAGCGCGTGCGTGGCTGCGCGAGCTGATCGTGTCGCTCGGGCTGTCGGCGCTCTGCGTGACGCACGACCAGACCGAAGCGATGGCGATGTCCGACCGCATCCTGCTGCTGCGCAACGGCCGCATCGAACAGGAAGGCACGCCGGCCGAGCTGTACGGCGCGCCGCGCTCGCTGTACACGGCCGAATTCATGGGCAGCAACAACCGCATCGATGCGCGCGTCGCGGCCGTCGACGGCGAACGCGTGACGCTCGCCGGCGACGGCTGGGAGCTGCAGGCGCTCGCCCGCGACACGTTCGCGCCGGGCCAGGACGCGCAGGCCGTGATCCGCCTCGAACGCGTGCAGGTCGCCGACGGCCCGGGCGCGAACCGGCTGCAGGCCGACCTCGTCACGTCGATGTATCTCGGCGACCGCTGGGAATACCTGTTCCATTGCGGCGAGATGCGCCTGCGCGCGTTCGGCCACGTGCCGCGCGCGGCCGGCAAGCACTGGATCGAATTCCCGACCAACGACTGCTGGGCGTTCGCGAAAGCCGGCTGACCCGCTTCGCGGCGGCTCGTGTGCCGCCGCGCGTGCATTCAACATGCTTTTGCGACTCGAATCGGCGGACGCTTCATGGCGTCCGCCGATGGCGCACCGAGTACGCGTTTTCCGTTTCGACCAACCCACAACAACCAAGGAGACACCGTCAAAATGAAGTCACGCGCAGAACGTTCCATTCGAACAGTAGTCCTCACCGGTTCGGCCGCGGCAGCCTGTCTCGCCGCGCCGGCCGCGCACGCGCAGTCGTCGGTCACGATCTACGGGATCATGGACGCCGGCATCGAATACACGAACCATGCGGCACCGGATGGCGGCAATTCGTTCAAGCTGAAGTCGGGCAACAAGAACACGTCGCGCTGGGGCTTGCGCGGCGTCGAGGATCTCGGCGGCGGGTTGAAGGCCGTGTTTCGCCTCGAAAGCGGCATCGATCTCGCGAATGGCGCGTCCGACGACGGCCCCGACTCGATCTTCGCGCGCCGTGCGACGGTGGGCCTGAAAGGCAAATGGGGCGAGCTGACGCTTGGCCGCAACTTCACCGTCACGTACGACTACATGATGCCGTTCGACCCGATGGGTTACTCGCAAAACTATTCGTGGGCGTCGTCGTCGATGGCGACCGGCGGGCGCAAGGACGGCATGTTCACGCGCTCGTCGAATGCAGTGCGTTACGACGGTGAATTCAGCGGCTTCAAGTTCGGCGCGCTGTATGGCTTCGGCAACGTGCCGGGCAGCGTGAAGACCAGCTCGAAATACGACTTCGCGCTCGGCTACGAGACCGGCCCGTTCGCGGCGGTGCTCACGTTCGACCGGCAGAACGGCGCGGCCGACAGCGTCACGCCGGCCGATACCGTCAACTACATCCAGGGGATTCACGCGGGCCTGAGCTACGACTTCGGCAACCTGAAGACGATGGCCGGCTATCGCAACTACAAGCGCACGTTTCGCACCGCGGCGGCGAACCAGCTGAGCGATATGTACTGGCTCGGCGGGTCGTACCAGTTCACGCCGACGTTCTCGCTGATCGCGGCCGTCTATCACCAGAACATCAAGGGCGGCACGGATGCCGACCCGACGCTGGTATCGGTTCGGGCGCAATATGCGCTGTCGAAGCGCACGGTGCTGTATGCGGCCGGCGCGTTCGCGATCGCGAAGCACGACCAGAAGGTCGGCGTGTCGCGCGATTTCGCCGGGTATGGCACCACGCAGGTCGGCGTGACGGCGGGGATTCAGCAGCGGTTCTGAGTGTGACGACGTGGGCGGCGGGTGACTTTCATGTCGCGCCGCCCGTTGTCGGTACACACCACCGCCCTGCTTCGCACCGCGCGTTCGCAATCGTCTAACGGCTCGACGCGACGGTGGATGCCAGTCTGCCGCCGGTGCGCGCACCGATCGCGTCATGTCCACGGCCTGCGGCCGGTCAATCGCCGCGCATCGTGAATACCGGGCGCACCCGACTGTTCGCATCGCCCCAGTGCTCGCCGACCGCCGACAGCGGCACCGTGCGCGTTTCGAGCGTCAGCCCCGCCGGGCCTGCCGCGTCGAATACGCCGCGCACCGAAGCCAGCAACCCCGGCAGCGACACGCTGCCAATACCGCTGCCCAGCAGTTCGATCGCTGTGGCACGCAATACGGCGCCCGGCAGCAGCACGTCCGCGCCGCCGATCGAGCCGATCTGCACGAAGCGCAACCGACGGCCGTCGGGTGTCGCCTTCGCGGCGGAAATCAGCAGTGCGAGCGCGCTCGCCCCCCAAAGATAGTCGAGCACGACGTCCACACCCGCGCGGAAATGCGGTTCGAGCGCGCGGGCCAGATGCGCGTCGTCCTGCTGCAGCGACACGACGGCGTCCGCGCCGGCGTTCAGCAACGCGTCCAGCGCGGCCGCGTTGCGGCCCGTCGCGATCACCTTCGCGGCGCCCAGATGCTTCGCGATCCGCACCGCGAGCCCGCCCGAGGCGCCCGTCGCGCCGTTGACCAGCACCGTTTCGCCCGCGACCAGCCGCGCGCGCTCGGTCAGCGCCGCCCACGACGACATGCCGGGAATCGCGATCGCGGCGGCCGTCACGTCGTCGAGGTCGTCCGGCAGCGGTACGCACTGCGTATCGGGTGCGATCGTGCGTTCGGCCATCGCGCCAAACGGCGCGGGCGCGCCGAAGAAATAGACGCGCCGGCCGTCGTCGCCGCGCCCCACGCCGTCGACGCCGACGACGAACGGATAGCCGCCGTCGGACGAATAGTGCGTGCCCGCCGCGCGCGCCTGCGCAAGACGGCTCAACGCGGACGCCGTCACGTCGATCAGACGGTGGCCGGGTATCGCATGCGGCGCTTCGAACTCCATATGAACGGGGCGCTCGCCGGCGCCCGTCACGACTGCTGCTTTCATGCCGACTCCTTGATTGATGGATCTCGATCGACGGTTCCGTCGTGTATCAGCGTGCGTCGAGCCACGCGCGCAGTGCTGGATCGCGCACTTCCAGCACGTCGAACAGGCCGAGCGCACGCAGCGCGGGCAATGCGTCGAGCGCGTCGGCTTCGGCACGGGCGCGCTCGGCGGGCGCCGCATCCGGATCGGTCAGCACGCGCGCATTGACCAGGAACGCGCCGACGGTGCCCTTGCGGATCGTCGTTCCGCCGGCCTTGATCCGGTCGGCATGGTCGGGAAGCATCTGTTCGGCTCGCATCGCGTCGTACTCCGGTTGTCATCGATGGACGCAGTTTAGGCGTGCGCAGTCGGCCGATCTCCGGTATAACAGTCATTCGATACTGAAATCCGGCCATGACCGATCCACTCCTGCCCGCCCGATTCGTCACGTCCGACGACGGCCCGTTCGTCGTCGCCGCCGTGCTGTCGCAGCGCGACCCGCGCATCACGCCGCCGCATGCGCACGCGCGCGGCCAGCTCGTCGGCGCACTGAGCGGCGTGGTGTCGATCGGCCTCGACGACCAAGACTGGGTCGTACCGGCGATTCATGCGATCTGGATTCCGCCGCATTGTCGGCATTCGCTGCGCTCGTTCGGGCCGATTTCCGGATGGTCGGCGTTCGTCGCCGAAGCGCGGTGCGCGGGGTTGCCTGACGCGCCGCGCGCGATCCGCACCACGCCGCTGCTGCGCGAAGCAGTGCAGCGCGCGGCAAGCTGGGGCGATGCGGAACTCGATGCCGCGCAGGCGCGCATTGCCGACGTGATCCTCGACGAGATCGCGTCGTCGGAAGTCGAAGCACTGGGGCTGGTGCGGCCGCAGGATCCGCGGCTCATGAAGATCACCGATGCGCTCGCCACGAACCTCGCGAACAACCGGCGACTGGAGGAATGGGCAGCATGGGCCGGCATTGGTGCCCGGACGATGAGCCGCCGCTTCGTCGCCGAGACAGGGCTCACGTTCGCGCAGTGGCGTCAGCAGGCTCGGCTGCTGCGGGCGCTGGAGAAAATCGCCGACGGCGTGCCGGTCACGACGATCGCGCTCGATCTCGGATACGACAACGTGAGCGCGTTCATTGACATGTTCCGGCGGGCGACGGGGACGACGCCGGGAAGGTATATGGAAGCGGGACGATAAGGTCGGCGCGATGCGCGGCGATGACGCAAACCGATTTCTCGTATTCCGTGCGATTCAAATCATCGCCCGATCCAACCGGGCAGCTGTCCGGTCGAGTTGCGCAGCGGCCGGGTCTGCCCGGTTGCGCTGCAGATTCCTTATCCCGTCCGCTTCGCTCAATACGTCCCATCCCCCTGCTTCACCACCTCCCCACCGCCCCCCTTGAACTGCGCCGCCAACCGCTCCGCACTCCGCGCCAGCAGCGTCGTATCGACCCCCACCGCAACAAACAACGCCCCCGCTTCCAGATACCGCCGCGCCGCCGCCTCATCCGCGCTGAGAATGCCCGGCGCCTTGCCTGCCGCCTTGATCGCCCGGATCGCGCCGTCGATCGCCGCCTGCACGTCCGGATGCCCCGGATTGCCGAGGTGCCCGAGATCGGCCGCCAGATCGGCCGGCCCGATGAACACGCCATCGACGCCCTCCACCCGCGCAATCGCATCGATCGCGTCGAGCCCGGCACGCGTCTCGACCTGCACGAGCACGGCCATTTCGTCGTTCGCGCGATGCAGATAGTCGCCGACGCGGTTCCACCGCGACGCGCGCGCGAGCGCACTGCCGACGCCGCGAATCCCGTGCGGCGGATAACGCGTCGCGGCCACCGCCGCGCGCGCTTCGTCGGCGCTCTGCACCATCGGCACGAGCAGCGTCTGCGCGCCGAGATCGAGCACCTGCTTGACGATCACCGGATCGTTCCACGGCACGCGTACGACCGGCTGCGACGGATACGGCGCGATCGCCTGCAACTGCGCGAGGATCGTCGGCACCGTGTTCGGCGCATGTTCGCCGTCGATCAGCAGCCAGTCGAAACCGGCGCCCGCGACGACTTCGGCGCTGTACGGATTCGCGAGGCCGAGCCACAACCCGACCTGCGCGTCGCCACGCTCGAGCGCGGCCTTGAAGACATTCGACGGAATCTGCATCGCTCGCTCACCTCACGCGAAATAGCACTGGATCGTCCCGAGCGGGCCGTAGTCGACGCTGAACGTGTCGCCCGAGCGCGCCGCGCACGGCCGCGTGAACGAGCCGCCGAGCACGACCTGCCCCGGCTCCAGCGCGACGTCGAAGCGCGACAGCCGATTCGCCAGCCACGCGACGCCATTGGCCGGATGGTTCAGCACGCCGGCCGCGACGCCCGTTTCCTCGACCACGCCGTTGCGCGACATGATCGCCGCGACCCAGCGCAGGTCGACGTCCTGCGGCCGCACCGGCCGCCCGCCGATCACGACGCCCGCGTTCGCCGCGTTGTCGGCGATCGTGTCGAACACCTTGCGCGGCCGCTTCGTATCGGGGTCGATCGACTGGCTGCGCGCGTCGATGATCTCGAGTGCGGGCACCACGTAATCGACCGCGTCGTACACGTCGAAGATCGTGCAGTTCGGGCCGGTGAGCCGCTTGCCGAGCACGAACGCGAGTTCGACCTCGACGCGCGGCACGATGAAGCGCCCGGCCGGGATCGTGCCGCCGTCGTCGAAGAACATGTCGTCGAGCAGCGCGCCGTAATCGGGCTCGTCGATCTGCGACGTGTTCTGCATCGCCTTCGACGTAAGGCCGATCTTGTGCCCCTTGAGCGTGCGGCCTTCCGCGAGCTTGAGGGCGACCCACGCGCGCTGGATCGCATACGCGTCGTCGATCGTGATGTCGGGATGGTCGAGCGAGATCTGGCGGATCTGCTTGCGTTCGCGCTCGGCGTCGTGCAGACGCTGCGCGAGCTGGTCGATGATGGCGGGTTCGAGCATGGTCGGATCGGGAATGGGGTTCAGCCGGCCCGCTTGTAGCGGGCGTGAATGTTGTTGTGCTTGTACGAGCCGCTTTCGCTGAACTCGGTCAGCTCCATCGACAGCGCGAGATAGCGCTTCGCATACAGCTCCGCGAAATGCGCCTTGATCGCATCGAACAGCGCGTCGCACGCGGCCTGCTTGGTCTCGTCGCTGCGGCCCGAGCCGATCTTCAGCGTCACGTGGACGAACGCGTCGTCCTCCGTGCCGTCGGCGACGCAGTAATCCTGCAGCTCGATCGCGCGCGAGCGGATGCCGCCGGTCGGAAACACGCCGCCCTGCGCGATCAGCGTCGCGTTGATCGTGCGCAGCAGCGCGGGAATGCGCGCGTCGTCGCGGATGTTCGCGGTGTATTCGACGACGATGTGTGGCATGGCAACGCTCCGGATAGTTGATGCGGCGCTCAGGCGAGCGGGAAGATCGCGTTGATCTGCCCGGTGCCCGAGCTCGCGAAATAGTCGGTGACGATCTCGACGGGCTTGTCGTAACGATCCCAGCCGAGCAGGCCGAGCAGCATCGCCGTGTCGTGCATGCCGCCTTCGCCGTGACAATGCGTGTTGTACTCGGGCAGCATCGCGCAGAAGGTCTTGAAATCGCCCTGCTTCCACAGCTCGACTACGCGCAGGTCGACCTGCCGGAAGAACTCGCGGCTGATCTCGTGAATCGATTCCTCCGGGCTGCCGTTGTCGTTGAAGCGATGCGACAGCGAGCCGCTCGCGAGGAACGCGACGTTCGAATCGCTCTTTTCGATCGCCTCGAGCAGCGCCTCGCCGAAGCGCCGGCTTTCGTCGAGCGTATGCCACATGCACCAGCCCGCGATCGACACGACCTTGAAGTGCTGGTCGGCGTTCATGTAGCGCATCGGCACGAGCGTGCCGTATTCGAGTTCGAGGCTGTCGATCTCGTGTGCGCGCGTCGCGATGCCGCGTGCGCTGGCCGTCTCCGCGATCAGGCGGCCGAGTTCGGGGTTGCCCGGATACGCGTACTGCATGTCGCGAATGAAGTGCGGCAGCTCGTTGCTGGTATACGTACCCGCGAACCGCGCCTTGCAGTTCACGTGATAGCCGGCGTTGACGAGCCAGTGCACGTCCGACACGACGATCGTATCGACGCCGAGCGCGCGGCAGCGCTCGCCGATCAGCTGGTGGCCGCGGATCGCCGCTTCGCGGCAGCCGTGATGCCTGCCGGGCAACTCCGACAGGTACATCGACGGCACGTGCGTGATCTTCGCGGCGAGGGACAGTTTGCCCATCGTTCAAGTCTCCGTATCGTTCGTTCTTGCTGGCGGCGCCACGACCCGCGCCCGTCACACGCCCCAGCGGGGAATGTGATGCGAACCCATCGAGATGCACACGTTCTTGATCTCCGCGAACACCTCGAAGCTGTACTCGCCGCCTTCGCGCCCGGTGCCCGACTCCTTCACGCCGCCGAACGGCTGGCGCAGGTCGCGCACGTTCTGGCTGTTCACGAACACCATCCCGGCCTCGATGCCGCGCGCGAGGCGATGCACCTTGCCGACGTCCTGCGTCCAGATGTACGACGCGAGCCCGTAGGACGTGTCGTTCGCAAGCCGCAGCCCTTCCTCCTCGTTCTCGAACGGAATCAGGCACGCGACCGGCCCGAAGATCTCTTCCTGCGCGATGCGCATCCGGTTGTCGACGTCGGCGAACACGGTCGGGCGCACGAAATTGCCGTTGCGCAGATGGTCGGCGAGGCCGGCCGGCTTGTCCGCGCCGCCTGCCACCACGCGCGCGCCTTCCTGCTCGCCGATCCGGATATAGCCGGTCACCTTCTCCCAGTGCTGGCGCGTGATCATCGCGCCGAGCTGCGTCGCCTGATCGGACGGATCGCCGACCACCAGGTTGTTCGCACGGCGCGCGAATTCCTGCACGAAGCGGTCGTAGATCGTGCGCTGCACGAAGATCCGCGAGCCCGCGGTACAGCGCTCGCCATTGATCGAGAAGATCGTGAACAGCGACGCGTCGAGCGCGCGGTCGAAATCGGCATCGTCGAAAATCAGCACGGGCGACTTGCCGCCGAGCTCCATCGAATATTTCTTCAGGCCCGCGCGCTCCATGATTCGCTTGCCCGTGACCGTGCCGCCCGTGAACGACACCGCGCGCACGTCCGGATGGCGCACCAGCGCGTCGCCGGCCGTCGCGCCGTAACCCTGCACGACGTTCAGCACGCCCGCCGGAATGCCGGCTTCGAGCGCGAGCCGGCCGAGCTGGTCGGCCGTCAGCGGCGACAGCTCCGACATCTTCAGCACGGCCGTGTTGCCGAGCGCGAGACACGGCGCCGTCTTCCACGTCGCGGTCATGAACGGCACGTTCCACGGCGACACCAGCGCGCACACGCCGACCGGCTGGTACAGCGTGTAGTTCAGCATCTGGTCGTCGACCGGATAGGTGCGGCCGTTCATCTGCACGCACACTTCCGCGAAGAAATTGAAGTTCTCGGACGCGCGCGGAATCAGCTGCTTGCTCGTCTGCGCGATCGGCAGGCCGGTGTCCTGCGTCTCGAGCGCGGCGAGCATCGGCACGTTCTTCTCGATCAACTCGCCGAGCTTGCGCATCAGCTTCGCGCGCTCCTTCGCGGGCGTGTTCGCCCACTTCGGGAATGCGTCCTTCGCCGCGCGCACGGCCGCGTCGACTTCGGCCTCGCCGGCCGACGCGACGTCGGTGATCGCGTCGCCCGTCGCCGGATTCAGCGTCGTGAAGGTCTCGCGGCTCTCGACCTCACGGCCGCCGATCCAGTGCTTGATGGTCATGTGCTCTCCTTGGGCGACGGGCTCAGCCGGCGCGATAGTAGTCTGCTTCGCCGACGATCGTGTTCACGAGCCGGCCGATTCCTTCGATTTCGGTCACGACCTCGTCGCCCGGCTTCGTGTCGGCCAGCCCTTCCGGCGTGCCCGTCAGGATCAGGTCGCCCGGCGAGAGCGTCATGAAGCTGCTGATGTGCTCGATCAGCGCGGGCACGTTGAAGATCATGTCGCGCGTGCTGCCGCGCTGCGTCTCCCGGCCGTTCACCGTCGTGCGCAGCGTCAGGTCGCCCGCGTCGCCGATCTCGTCGCGGCTGACGAACCACGGCCCGAGCGGCGTGCAGGTATCGCGGTTCTTCACGCGCAGGTTCGGGCGGTAGTAGTTTTCGAGGTAATCGCGGATCGCGTAGTCGTTCGCGACCGTGTAGCCCGCGACGTGGTCGAGCGCCTGCGCGCGGCTCACGTTGCGCGCCGGGCGGCTGATCACGACGGCCAGTTCGCACTCGTAGTGCATGTGCGTCGCGTCCGCCGGGCGCACGGTGCGCGAGCGGTGGCCGATGAACGTGTTCGGCCCCTTCAGGAAGATCAGCGGCTCGCTCGGCGCCTTGAACGCGAGTTCCTTCGCGTGGTCCGCGTAGTTGAGGCCGAGCGCGAACGTCGTGCGCGGCGCGACGGGCGGCAGCCACGTCACCACGTCCTCGGCGACCACGCGGCCCGTGTCGAGGCGGATCGCGCCGTCGCCGGCCGGTTCGGCCGCATGCAGTGCGCCGTTGTAGATCACGCGCGCCGTCTTCATCGTGCTTCCTCCGCAATCAGCGTATGCCGCAACGTGCCGATGCCGGCGGCGGTAATCTCGATCGTGCTGCCCGCGCGGGCACGCGGTGCGCGACCCGCGACGCCGAGCAGCAGCACGTCGCCCGCGTCGAACGACATGAATGCCGTCACGTCGGCGATCAATTCCCGCACCGGGCGGATCAGCGTGGCGGTCGACGCGGACACCACGGCGTCGCCGTCGATCCGCACGGTCAGGCCGATCGCGTCGACATCGCCGAGCGCGGCCGCCGGCACGATCGCCGGGCCCAGCGGGCAGAAGCCGTCGCGACACTTGAAGCGCACGGCCGGACGGTAGTAATCGGGATGCGGGACCGACACGTCGCTCGCGAGCGTGAAGCCGTGCACGTAATCGAGCGCCTGCGCGGCCGGCACGCGCGTCGCGCGCCGCGAGAACACGACGGCCAGCGACGCGCCGATCTCCAGCGCGTCGACGCCCGCGGGCACCACGACGGCCGCGCCATCGGCCGCATGCGTGTTGGCCGGTTTGATGTAAAGGATCGGCGCCTGCGGCGGACGACCGTAAGGCGGTGCGTGCACGGCATCGCCGAGCGCGTCGAGTGCGGCGCGCTCGTTGAGCAGCGCACCGTAGACGGTACCGATGGCGACCGGCAGCGGCGGCGCCGCGGCGGTCCTGCAAGACAGCTCCATGCGTCATTCCCCTGCCGCGCGTCGCGGCGCATCGTCAATAGTTAACATCTTAAGTAAACAATCGGACGCTGGCAACCGCGATTACCCTGATACATGAAATTCAGCACCGTCGGCTGTTAAGATTGATGCGTCCCCGTCCATTCCCCACCCCCGATGAACCGTACGCTCGACCATCGCAACCTGGCCATGCTGCTGCTCGAGGCCCGCGAAACGCTGATGGGCCTGTTCCGCCCCATTCTCAAGGAATTCGCGCTGACCGAACAGCAATGGCGGATCATCCGCGTGCTCGACGGCGAGCCGGCGAATGCGCTCGAAGCGGGACAGATCGCGCGCCGCTGCTGCATCCTCAGCCCGAGCCTCACCGGCGTGCTGGAACGGATGGAGCGCGACGGCCTGATCACGCGCACACGCGCGCAGGAAGATCAGCGCCGGCTGCTGGTGAGCCTGACGCCGCAAAGCAGGAAGCTGGTGACCGAAATCGGCCCGCGCATCGACGAGCAGTATCGCCAGCTCGAAGCGCGTTTCGGCCAGGACGGCCTGGACGACATCTACCGCGCGCTCGACCGGCTGATCGAACTCGGCAACGCGTCGTAGGGCCCGCCGCGGCCGGACCGCGGCGAGCGGCGGCGGGCGAACCCGAACCCGGGAACCGGCAAGCCGCGGATCGCGCGGGCCGTCAGTGCAGCGCCCCGCGCATCAGTTCGGTCACCGCGACGCCGCGGGACGTGCGCATGCATTCCTCGACGTAATCGATGAACGGCAGCGGCTCGAAATCGATTTCGTCGCGCACGCGGCGGTTGTCGAACACGCGATCGACCGTCGCGAACTCCGCGCCACGCTGCAACGCCCGGCCGATCACGCGCTCGAGCGCCGGATCGGACCGCCCGAGCACGTCGCGCACCACGAACGGCAGGTCGGCCGGCGCACACGCGGCGTAACGCGGCGCGCCCGTCATGCCGGCCGCCTCGTCCATCGCACGCACGATCTGCGCGACCTGCGGCGCCTCGTCGCCGGCCGACACGTGGTACACGTCGTGCATCAGCGTCGGCTTCACGGCCAGCAGCATCGTCGCGCGTGCGACGTCGTCGACCGACACGATATCGATGCGCGTCATCGGCCGTGCCGTGAAGCGGCGCGCCGCGTGCGCGACGCGGAACATCCAGAACGAGTTCGGCGCGGGCCGCGTGCCGAGCACCGTGTGACCGACGACGTGCGACGGACGCACGACGACGAGCGGCAGCCCGAGCGCGCGCAGGCGCTGCTCCGTTTCCGCCTTCGCCTGCAGGTAGCCGGCCGCGAGCACCGCGCCGTGCAGCCCGTCGCTGCCCTGCGCCGCGTCGCTCGCCGCCGCACCCGCCATTTCCTCGTAAACGATCCCGCCGCGGCCCGCATGCGCGTAAGCGGTGCCGACGTACACGAAACGCTGCAGTTGCGGTGCGTGCGCGAACCGCTCGGCAAAGCGCAGCGAATCGGCGAGGTCAGCCCGCAGATGCGAACCGTCGGCCGGCGACGCGTGGCCCGCGCAGTGAATCACGTGCGTCGCGCCGGCGAGACGCGGCGCGTCGGCGCCCTGCCACACGTCGCCGAGTGTACCGACGACCACGTTCGCGTCGCCGAGACGCGATGCCCAGTACGGCGCGAGCCCTGCGCGCAGCGCCGCTTCACGCAAACGCGCGACCGCATGGCCGCGATTCCCGGCGCGCACGACACACACGATGCGCTCGAGCAAGCCTGCGTTGACGAGCGCCGTCAGCACGGTACTGCCGATGAAGCCGGTGGCGCCGGTGAGCACCAGCCGCCCGACGTTGGCCGCCGCGACCGGTGCGCTGGCCGGCGACACGAGGCTCGTGCGCCAGTTGAGCGACAACGCGGTTTTCCAGATCAGCACGATAGTCTCCTTCGAAGAATCGGCCGGACGGCGCGGCAGCCCCGGATCGCGGCGCTGCGCACGGCGGTCGGCCGGGCCGGGGCCGACGCTCGCCCCGGCAGTCCCGACCGGCTGCGGCCCGCGATCGCGTCGATCGCGTCTCTGACACGAGGCGGCGGCCCGCCACGGACGGACGTCCGCGGCGCAGGATCGGGAAAATCCAAGTGTGGGGCCGGATCGTCCGCAAGTCTGTCCTGAAAGTTTCGTGAAAGTGTGTGGATTTGTGCACGAATGTCGGGGTGTGTCGTGCCGGCCGGCTCGTCAACTCGGAAACGCCCGGTCGGGCAGCTTGCGACGGAGGTTCGCCGGCGTGCTGCGGGCGAGCGCTTCGGCGCGACACATCGACGCGCCCCGGCCTAGTCATCGCATATCCCGGGCAGACCCGGAGCAGGCCGCGGCACGCAGATCGCGGTGTCGTCTGCGTTTGCACGCGGGGCCGGAATCCGCGCGTATCGTCAGACGTCCTTTCATCCGAGACACCAATAGACACAATGCGGATTTATTGAGGATTATCGCTTGCGTTTCACTGCAGTCTATCTAGACTATCCAAACCAAATCGGTCGAATGTGTCATTTTCTACTTTCCAGGAGACGTTCCAATGCGCCTCACTATCCGGATTAATGGCAGCGAATCGGCAACCCGGCACTCGTACGCGGTGTTGTGGGTCGATACCGACGAGCGGCTGTGGTCGCGCGAGGCACACCAGGGCATCGATCTCCCGGCCTGGGGCAAGGTTCGGGACGTGGAAGGCGCGATGGCCCTCTGCGCCGCCGACAGCGGGAATGCCGTGTGCCAGTTGAAGGGCCTGTCGTTCAGCGCGATGCAGCGCGAACAAGGTCCCGCGGTGCTCGCCGGCGAGCACCCCGACGGCGCGTGGCGCCTGCAGGCGGTCGATCGCTCCACGGCGGAGCCCGAATACCACGAATTCATTTCCGTCGCGCGATAGGTATTTTTGACGGCAATCCTCTGCGGTTTTCGGGTTTATTCCGGTTTCCGTGATATTCATTTCGATATTCAGAAATAACGGCGCCTCTCTTCGAGGCGTTTTTATTTTTCCGTCCCGAAAGTAATCGGGGCCGGGTTGACTGAGTCGCATCCGCGGTCACGACCGCCGCGCCATTCCGATTCGTCGGCGACATCGGGCAATGCCCGCGCCGCCGTCCCCGCCTTCGTTCCTGCCTTCGTTCCCGCCTTCATCCCGCCTTTTCCGCCCGAAGCCCGGCCGCCGACGCGCATCTTTTACGGGGCCGAAGCACAGTTTCCCCACACGACGTTTACTCATTTATTACAATCACATTATTCCGACTGACTTGCCGCCGTCCGGCGGCCCGACCCGGCCCTTGCATGCGCGTGAAAAAGAAGACCCACCCCGCCGATCCGTACGCCGCCGCGACCAAGCACCCGATGCTCGCGTCGCGCTTGCCGATGTGGCGCTCGAAGCTGGTCGTGATCATGGTGTCCCTCGGTTTCGCCGCGCTGATCGGACGCGCGTTCTGGGTGCAGGTCGCGAACCAGGATTTCTATGTCGGGGAAGGCCAGAAGCGCTACCAGCGCACGATCGAGCTCGACGCGATGCGCGGGCGCATCGTCGACCGCAACGGCGCGATGCTCGCGGTCAGCCTGTCGACCTATGAAATCTGGGCGAACCCGAAACAGGTCGCCGAAATCGACTATCCGCAGATCGCGAAGCTGCTCGACATGCCGCTCGCGGAGGTGAAGCGCCGCCTGCGCAACGACCGTACGTTCGTGCTGCTCAAGCGGCAGATCGACGCCGAGACCGCAAGCCGGCTCGGCAAGCTCGAAATCGACGGCATCACGCAGATCGCCGATTCGAAGCGCTTCTATCCGGAGGGCGAATCGGCCGCGCACGTGGTCGGCTTCACCAACGTCGAGGACAAGGGCCAGGAAGGCGTCGAACTCGCGGCGAACGGGCGGCTGTCGGGTACGTCCGGGCAGCGCGAGGTGATCCGCGACCGGCTCGGCCGCATCGTGTCCGACACGCGCCCGCTCGTGCCCGCCCAGCACGGCGCGACGATCGAACTGACGATCGACCGGCGGATCCAGCAACTCGCGTTCAGCCAGCTCAAGGCCGCGGTGCTCGAGAACAACGCGGTGGCCGGCAGCGTCGTCGTGCTCGATGCGCAGAACGGCGAAATCCTCGCGCTCGCGAACTATCCGACCTTCGACCCGAACGACCGTGCACGCCTCACGGGCCAGCAGCTGCGCAACCGCGCGGTGATCGACACGTTCGAGCCGGGCTCGACGATCAAGCCGCTCGTCGTCGCGCTGTCGATCGACGAGCGCAAGGTCACGCCGAACACGATCATCAACACGTCGCCGGGCACCTACAAGATCGGCCCGGCCGTGATCCACGACACGTCGAACCACGGCTCGCTGACCGTCTCGCAGGCACTGCAGAAGTCGAGCAACGTCGCGCTCGCGAAGCTTGCGCTGAACCTGCCCGCCGAAACGATCTGGAACAAGTACCAGGAATACGGGATCGGCCGCGCGCCGGAACTGACGTTCCCGGGCGTCGCGTCGGGCCGCCTGCGCGGCTACAAGCGCTGGCGGCCGATCGAGCAGGCGACGATGGCGTACGGCTACGGGCTGTCGATGTCGCTGCTGCAGATCGCGCAGACCTACACCGCCTATGCGGGCGACGGCACGCTGCACCCGGTGTCGCTGCTGAGGAACGGCTCCGACCCGCAGACGGTCGAGGCCCATCGCGGCCATCGCGTGACGTCGCCGCAGACCGCGGCGGCGATCCGTTCGATGCTCGAGTCGGCCGTCGGCGAAGGCGGCACGGGGCGCCGCGCGCGTGTCGACGGCTACCGGATCGGCGGCAAGACGGGCACGGCGCGCAAGCAGGTCGGCGCAACCTATGCGAAGGGCAAGTACCGCGCCCTGTTCGCGGGGATGGCGCCGATGAGCAACCCCCGCCTGATCGTCGCGGTGATGATCGACGAGCCGCGCGGCAAGGGTTATTACGGCGGCACGGTGGCCGGCCCGGTGTTCTCGTCGGTCACGAGCGGCTCGCTGCAGCTGCTCGGCGTGCCGCCGGACGCGCCGGTCGAGCCGACACCGAATGCGCCGCTCAAGGCTGCCGTACCGCAAAAGACGGTCGCGGCGCCGAAGGCCGCCGTGCAACCGAAGACGGCAGCCGGGCAACAGGCGTCGGCACCTGTGAAAACGGCCGCGCAAGCCGGCGCGGCCGTACAGACGAAGGCGGCGGGCTGAAGCCGCCTGGGTGCTGGTGGAGTCGCCGGGACGTGGCGCCGCGGCGAACAGGTCGGCTGACCGATCGAGATCAGCCGTTCGCTACGTAGAACCCGCCGCACGCGCCGTTCCGAGAGGCCGGCGCAATCCTGTAATCCCGGCGATCCGCGCAGTCGCAGCGATCCTGTCGATCCGAGCGATCCCGGCCGCCAACCGTCAATGCGCGGCCGCCACCGGCTTCGCCATCCTGCCGAGCACGTGCTCGGTCATCCCGCGCGCGAGTTCGCTCTCCCCCATGAACACGATGCCGATGCCCTCGCTCGACAGCAGGTCGGCCTCGTCGCTGCTGTTCGTGCACAGCACGACCTCCAGCGCCGGATTGAGCGTGCGCGAGATCTCGACGATCTGCCGCACGTCGAATACGTCCGGCAGCGTGACGACCAGCATCCCGGCGCGCGCGATATGCGCCTGCACGAGCACGATCGGCTCGATCGCGTCGCCCGACACGGCCGCGACGCCGCCCGCGCGCAGCTTCTCGACGAGCTCGCGATTCTGCTCGACGACGACATAGGCGATCCCGCGCTCGTCCAGCGCATGCGCGATCCGCGTGCCGACCTTGCCGTAGCCGACGATCACGACCTGGCCGGTCAGGTGCGTCTGCGGCGTCGACATCGGCAGCGCGGCGAGCGGATCGTCGCGTGCCTCGAGCTTGCGCGCGAACGCCGAATGCTTGCGGATCCATGCGAGCGCCGGATCGATCATCGCGAACAGCAGCGTGTTCATCGCGATCGAGATCAGCGCGACCGCGAGAATCAGGCTTTGCCCCTCGGCCGACAACAGCCCGAGCGCACGGCCGAGCCCCGCGAGGATGAACGAGAACTCGCCGATCTGGGCGAGGCCGGCGCCGACCGTCAGTGCGGTGTTCAGCGGATAGCGGAACGCGATCACGAGCGCGACCGCCGCGAGCGTCTTGCCGATCAGCACGATCGCCGCGACCTCGATCACATGCAGCGGCTCGGCGAGCAGCACCTTCGGGTCGAACAGCATCCCGACCGAAATGAAGAACAACACCGAGAACGCGTCGCGCAGCGGCAGCGTCTCGTCGGCGGCACGCCGGCTGAACTCCGACTCGCGCATCATCATCCCGGCGAAGAACGCGCCGAGCGCGAACGACACGTCGAACAGCTTTGCCGCGCCGAACGCGATGCCGACCGCCGCGGCGATCATGCACAGCGTGAACAGTTCGCGCGAACCGGTACGGGCGACGAGCCACAGGACGCGCGGGAACACGCGCTTGCCGACCACGAGCATCAGCGCGATGAATGCGGCGACCTTCAGCATCGTGACGCCGAGCGTGCCCCACACGCTGCCGCCGGCCGCGTGCGCATCGCCGGGCGGCGTGCCGCCGAGCAGCCCCGCGACGGGCGGCAGCAGCACGAGCACGAGCACCATCACGAGATCCTCGACGACGAGCCAGCCGACCGCGATGCGTCCGTTGACCGTCTCGACGAGCCCGCGCCCCTCGAGCGCCCGCAACAGCACGACCGTGCTCGCGACCGACAGCGCGAGCCCGAACACGAGCGCCGCGCCGAGGCTCCAGCCCCAGGTGAGCGCGAGCCCGCCGCCGAGCAGCGTCGCGACGGTAATCTGGACGACGGCCCCCGGCAGCGCGATCTTGCGCACCGCGAGCAGGTCGCCGAGCGAAAAATGGAGGCCGACGCCGAACATCAGCAGCATCACGCCGACTTCCGCGAGCTGCTGCGCGAGCGACAGGTCGCCGACGAAACCGGGCGTGCCGGGGCCGATCACGATCCCGGCGAGCAGATAGCCGACGAGCGGCGGCATTTTCAGCAGCGACGCGAGGTAACCGAAGATCATCGCGAGACCGAAACCGGCCGCGAGCAACGCAATCAGGCTGATGTCATGAGGCATCCCCCCTCCCGAGTTTTTGTAACGATTTAGTAAGGTTCAAGAATGGAAGGATAAGGGATGAGGCGAAAAATTGGCGCGCCACGGCGAAAAATTCACGCGTCGGCACGCCATTACGGGGTACAACCCCGGGCGGGCGGAACACGCCCCGCGGGCCGGTGGGCGCCGCGAGGCGGATCGATCGGGCGGGGCCGGATACCCCGCCGCGTGCGTCAGCGCGACGCCTGCGGGAACCGCGCGCCCGGCGGCGGCTCGGGCCGCGTCGACGGCGTGCCCTTGCGCACCTTCGCGACCTGCGCGGCGGTGATCGGCGCGCCCGTATTGCCCCAGCTCGTGCGCACGAAGTTCGACACGTCCGCCACTTCCTGGTCCGACAGGCGCCAGCCGAACGGCGGCATCGTGAAGGTCGACGGCGCCGTATGGGTGCCCTGCAGCGCGCTGCCTTCCAGCACGACGTGGATCAGCGACGTCGGATCGTCGCCCTGCACGACCGGGTTGCCGGCGAGCGCCGGGAACACGCGCGTGTAGCCGTGGCCGTCGCTGCGGTGGCACGCCATGCAGTTGTCGCGATAGACGGCGGCGCCCGGCTTGCTCGCGTCGCCGGTCTGCAGCGCCTTCGCCGCGGCCGCGTCGTACACGTGCGGCTGCTCGCCCTGCACGCGCGGCGGCAGCGTCTTCAGGTAGCGCGCGATCGCGGTCAGGTCGCCGTCGCTCATGTGCTGCATGCTGTGGCCGACCACGTCCGTCATCCCGCCGAACGCGGCCGTGCGCAGCGTGCGGCCGGTCTTCAGGAACTGCACGATCTCCGTTTCGTTCCACGTGCCGAGCCCGGTGCGCGGCTCGCCGCGCAGGCTCGTCGGCACCCAGCCGTCGATCGCCGCGCCGCCGGCCAGGAAGTCGAGGCCGCCCGCGTCGGTCAGCGCGCGTTCCTGCATCGTCGCCGCGCGCGGCGTGTGGCACGCGCCGCAATGGCCGAGCCCCTGCACGAGATACGCGCCGCGCGCGACCACCGGATCGGCGTACGGCGCCGCATCGAACGGCTTCGGCGCCGGCGCGAACATCTTGCGCCAGAACGTCAGCGGCCAGCGCATCGACAGCGGCCACACGATGTCGACCGCGCGGTTCTCGTGCTCGACCGGCGCGACGCCGTGCATGAAGTACGCGTACAGCGCCTTCATGTCGTCGTCGGTCAGGCGCGCATAGGACGGGTACGGCATCGCCGGGTACATCGTGTCGCCGTTCTTGCGCACGCCCTCGCGCACCGCGCGGGTGAAGTCCTCATACGTCCAGCCGCCGAGGCCCGTCTTCGGGTCCGGCGTGATGTTCGTCGAGTAGATGCCGCCGATCGGCGTGTCGAACTTCAGCCCGCCCGCGAACGGCTTGCCACCGCTCGCGGTGTGGCACGCGATGCAGTCGCCCGCGCGGGCCAGATATTCGCCGCGCTTGACGAGGTTGGCGTCGGCAGACTGCGCGACCGGTGCGGCGGCCGGGCCCGAAGCCGCGGCGGGCGCGGATGCCGGCTGCGCGAACGCGGCGCCGCCCGCGAGACCGAACGCCGCCCATGCCGTGCCGATCGCCAGTGCGCGCCGCAGCGGGGAAATCCGGCGCGCGGCGTTGTGGTGGTTCACTGTCCTCTTCATACGGTCACCAGCGGGGCGGGATTTTTCAGGTATTGCTCGCGGATCGCACGTGCCGACCAGTAGGCCAGCGCCGCGATGATCCCGGTCGGGTTGTAGCCGATGCCCTGCGGCAGCGCCGACGCGCCCATCACGAACACGTTGTGCACGTCCCAGCACTGCAGGTAGCGGTTCAGCACGCTCGTCTTCGGGTCGGTGCCCATGATCGCGCCGCCGACCAGGTGGGTCGTCTGGTACGCGCGCGAATCGAAGTGCTTGCCGAACTCGCGCGTCGACACGCCGATCGCCTTCGGCCCCATCGCCTCCGCGATCTTCTTCATCTGTCCGGTCACGTATTGCGCCATCCTGATGTCGTTGTCCTTCCAGTCGAACGTCATCCGCAGCAGCGGCTGGCCGTACGAATCGCGATAGGTCGGATCGAGGTCGAGGTACACGTCGCGATACGACATGTTGGTGCCGTGCGCGTCCATCGAGATCGTGTGCGCGTAGTTGTCCTTCACGGCCTTCTTCCACGCGGCGCCCCACTGCGGCGTGCCGGGCGGCGTCGCGATGCCGCTGATCGGCTTCACGCCGGCCTGGTTCACCCACAGCGGCGAGCCGCCGACGAAACCGAGCGGGCCGTGGTCGAAGTTGTCCGCGTTGAAGTCGTCCACCGCGACGCCGTTGCCGCCCGCGCCGATGAACGGGTTCGTGTAGGTGTCCTTGTCGAAGAACGCCTTGATCGTCGACAGGTTCTGGTACGCGAAATTGCGGCCCACCACGCCTTCGCCCGAGATCGGGTCGTACGGCTTGCCGATGCCCGACAGCAGCAGCAGGTGCACGTTGTGATACTGGAACGCGGCGACGATCACGAGATCGGCCGGCTGGTGCACTTCACGGCCGGCCGGGTCGACGTAGGTGACGCCCGTCGCGCGCTTCTTCGTGTCGTCGAGGTCCACGCGCAGCACGTGGCACTTCGAGCGCAGCTCGAAGTTCGGCACCTGCTTCAGCGCCGGGAGGATGTTCAGGTTCGGCGATGCCTTCGAGTACATGTAGCACGCGTAGCCGCTGCAGTAGCCGCAGAAGTTGCACGGCCCCATCTGCACGCCGTACGGGTTCGTGTACGGACCCGACGTGTTCGCCGACGGCAGCCGGTACGGATGCAGCCCGAGCGACTTCGCGGCGTCGGAGAAGCGCTGCGCCGAATACGTATTGAGCTGCGCGGGCAGCGGGAAGTTGTCGCTGCGGTTTGCCTCGAACACGTTGCCGTCGCCGACCACCTTGCCGCCGACCTTGTACGCCTGCCCCGACGTGCCGAACACCTTCTCGGCGAAGTCGAAATACGGCTCGAGTTCGTCGTAGGTGACGCCCGTGTCCTGGATCGTCATCCCTTCGGGGATGAACTTCTTGCCGTAGCGCTCTTCGTAGTGGCTGCGCAGGCGCAGTTCTTCCGGCGTGATCCGGAAATGCACGCCCGACCAGTGCAGCCCCGCGCCGCCGACGCCCTCGCCCGGCAGGAACGCGGCGAGCTGCCGGTACGGCAGCGCGGTGTCCTGCACGCCGTGGCGGATCGACACGGTCGTCTTCGACAGGTCGAGGAACAGCTTCTTGCGGACGTTGTAGGTCAGCTCGTCGATCGTGTTCGGATACGCGCCGTCCGGATAGGTGTCGCGATACTCGCCCCGCTCGAGCGCGACGACGTTCAGGCCCGCTTCAGTCAGTTCCTTCGCGAGAATCGCGCCGGTCCAGCCGAAGCCGACGATCACCGCATCGACGTGCGGCTTCTTTTCTGCGGCCATCAGGTGCGCTCCCCGTTGATCGAGACGGGGCCGTACGGATAGGGCTTGCCGTTCTGATTGACGAAATCCATGAAGTCGGCGCGCGCGCCCGGAAACCCGATCATCCTCCACGCGGCCATGTCGTGATTGCCGCCGTGCACCGGATCGCAGAAGTAGCCCTCGCGCGTGTTCTGCAGCAACAGGCCGAAGAACACCGCGGACGGCACGTCGTCGATCTGCGCGCCGCCTTTTTCCAGTTCGCCGAGCACGGTGTCGCGGGTCGGCGCGTCGAGGTCGGCGAACGCCTTGCCGTGGGCCTTTTCGCAATAGCGGTTGACCGCCGCGATGCCGAGCCGGTAGATGTCGCGCGGCACGAGCTTGAGCTGGTAGCCGAGCTCGGGCACGCCCTGCTGGAACGGCCCCTGCATGTACCACGTCGCGCCGTGCGCATACGGGGTTTCCATCTGGCGGTCGATGAATTCGGGCACGCCCGATTCGAGCGCGCCGGGGCCTTCGGCATCGGCCGGGATCAGCCGGTCGACGGCGGCCTGGACGAACGCCCACTCCTTCGCATCGAAGAAGGTCGGCTTGTACGGCGCGCGTTCGGCGCCGGCCGACGCAGTGGAGGCATTGCCGGCCGCGGTCGAGGACGACGACGAGCGCAGGTCGCAACCGGCGACCGACGCGATCGGCACGAGCGCGACCGACGTGCGCAGGAAGCGGCGACGCGAGTTGGGTTTGTCGGGTGGCGTGGACATGGTCGGATGTTGATCGTTGGGGAGCGTGATTCGGGAACCGTATTCCGGATGCGGCATGCCCGACACGGCAGCCATGCCGCGCGCGGCCGGCCGTCCTTTCTTGCGATGTTGCGAGCAAGCTCGATGCAGGCGCCGGCCGCGCACTGCGCGGTGGCGCCCGTCATGCAGCCGCGCGGCGCGCCGGTTCCGGCAGCCGCGCGGGGTCGACCTCTTCGCGGGTCTTATCGTCGGACAAATACGGGCTTGCCGCCCGCATCTGCCCCTCATCGCCATGGCCTATTCAACTTAGACACCGCGCCGGCCGACGGCAAGCGCAACGTGCACGACCCTCAATTCGGGCCCGGCGACAAATGCCGCGAATTATAGATGGAACCGGTTCCATTTCCAAAGGGTTCGGTGCAATTCATTACATCGAAAATCGCAATAATGAGGAAATCGTTTTCCGGAATACGCAAGAGCCGTGGCGCGGCCGCGGCGTCGATCGCAGGGCCGGACGCACGCGCGGGCGTCGCCCGACCGGCGCCCGTCGTTTTTCAGGGTTGCCGTGCCCGCGCCGCTCGGTGCTTTCCGATGCGGCGCCCGCGACGCGCGTTACCGCTTGGCTCGCAGCAAAACGGCCGTCCCGCTCGCCGCAGTGCTCACCACGGCCACAGCATCGACGCGATCGACAACGAAAGTGCCAAACACAGCGGCGAGTAACAGAGGCTGTCCATGCGCGCGAAACGCGACCCGCGAACCCGCTTGAAGAAGCCGACGTAGCGGAAATCGCCGACGGCGCGCACCGCGAAGATCAGTGCGAGCGCAACGATCGCGAACGTGATCGCGCCGGGATACAGGTTCTGCCACAGCCAGCCCGCGCGCGACGCCACCGCGCTTGCGCCGGCCAGCAACGCCGCCGCGACGGCGAGCGTGCCGGGCACGGTCGGCCGCAGCAGCGGTACGCCGTCCTGTTCCGGAATGGCCGCACGCTTGCCGAGCTGTCCGCCGAACGCCCAATAGACGTGAACGAGTGCGATCGCACAAAGCGTCGGCACGCTGAAATACGCGCCCGTCATGTCGGTAAGCTTCCTTGTCTCATCGTGTCGTCGTGTCGTGATCCAGCCGGAAGGAATCCGGCGCGCGGCCCCGCTCCGCGCCACACGAGACGATACCCAAACCGCGTGCCGCATGCAGTGCGACGTCCGGTCGCAATACGCCATGCCGCGTGTTGCGGTGCAGTGCACGCGCCGTCGCATCGGGCCGCCGCTTGACTTCCCTCCGGGCACCGCTACCCTCTTATTCCAGTACGGCACGCGAACCGTGCATGCGCAACCGTCGCACACGTGCCGTTCGCCGGCACGCACGATCGGACGATCGCGGCGCGCCCGGGCACGACAACCATGACAAATACCCATGGAGACAACTCATGCTGATCGGTGTGCCGAAGGAGATCAAGAATCACGAATACCGCGTCGGCCTCACGCCGGCCGGCGCACGTGAGCTCACGCGACACGGCCATCGCGTGCTCGTGCAGCGCGGCGCGGGCACGGCAATCGGTCTGCTCGACGACGACTACACGGCCGCCGGCGCCGCACTGTGCGACGACGCGCGCGACCTCTTCGCGCGCGCCGACATGATCATCAAGGTCAAGGAGCCGCAGGCGGCCGAGTGCGCGATGCTGCGGCGCGGACAGATTCTTTATACGTATCTGCATCTCGCCCCCGATCCCGAGCAGGCGGCCGCGCTCGTGAAGTCCGGCGCGGTCTGCATCGCGTACGAAACCGTGACGGGCCCGGGCGGCGGACTGCCGCTGCTCGCGCCGATGAGCGAGGTCGCGGGCCGCATGTCGATCCAGGTCGCGGCGACGCACCTCGAAAGCCCGCGCGGCGGCCGCGGGGTGCTGATGGCCGGCGTGCCCGGCGTGCCGGCCGCGCACGTCGTGGTGCTCGGCGCGGGCGTGGTGGGCACCGGTGCGCTGCAGATGGCGGTCGGCCTCGGCGCGCGCGTCACCGTGCTCGACACGAACGTGGGCCGGTTGCGCCAGCTCGATCTGGTCTTCGCGAACCGGATCGCGACCGTCTGCTCGAACGCGCATACGATCGACGAAGCCGTGCGCGACGCCGACGTCGTGATCGGCGCGGTGCTCGTGCCGGGCGCGTCGGCGCCGCGGCTCGTCACGCGCGACATGATCGCGACGATGCGCACGGGCGCCGTCGTCGTCGACGTCGCGATCGACCAGGGCGGCTGCTTCGAGACCTCGCATGCAACGACGCATGCGCAGCCGACCTTCGTCGTCGACGGCGTCGTGCATTACTGCGTCGCGAACATGCCTGGCGCGGTCGCGCGCACATCGACGTTCGCGTTGAACAACGCGACGCTCGGCCATGCGCTCGCGCTCGCCGACAAGGGCTGGAAACGCGCGATGGCCGACGACCCGCATCTGCGCGCGGGCCTGAACGTGTGCGACGGCCACATCACGTACGAGGCCGTCGCGCTGGCGCTCGGGCTGCCGTACGTACCGGCGGAAGACGTGCTGGCCTGACTTCGGCATGCGTAACGGCGCGCACGTGCGCCGTCACGCGCGCTTCGGGCGGCCGCGCTTCGACGCGATGCTTGTGCCGGTTGTGCCACTCGCACCACTAGCACCCATCGTGCGCGCCAGCAGCGGCCGCAGTTGCGCGAGCGTGCGCGTGTTGAGCACGTCCTGTCGCGTGAGCCACCCGCGCCGCGCCTGGCCGATACCGTATCCAAGATTGTCCAGATCGTCCGCGCACCGCGCGTCCGAGCCGATCGCCACCGCGACGCCGGCCTTGGCGGCCTCGCGGCACCAGACGTCCGGCAGATCGAGCCGCCGCGGGTCGCCGTCGAGTTCGACGAAGCAGTGGCGCGCGGCGGCCGCGGCGAGCACGCTCGGCACGTCGAGTTCGCATGCGTCGCGTTCGCCGAGCAGCCGGCCGGTCGGATGCGCGAGGATCGTGAAATACGGGTGATCGATCGCGCGCAGCATCCGCTCGGTCTGCGCGTCGCCCGGCAGGTCGAAGCGGTCACGTACCGCGCCGACCACGAGATCGAGCCGGCCGAGCACGTCGTCGGCCACATCGAGGCTGCCGTCCTCGCGAATGCCCGCCTCGACGCCCTTCAGCAGCACGAAGTCGTCGAATGACGCATTGAGGCGGTCGATCTCGTCGATCTGCCGTACGAGCCAGTCGGCATCGGTACGGCCGCCGCCGGACTCCGGCGTGCGATCGGTGACGGCCAGATACGCGAGCCCGCGCGCACGCGCCGCGTCCGCCATCGCGCGCAGGCTGTCGCGCCCTGCCGATGCGTCGGTATGCGCATGCAGATCGCCATGAACGTGCTTGCGTTCGACCAGCGCCGGCAGCGCGCCGACGCGCGACGCGTCGATCTCGCCGCGGCCCTCGCGCAACTCGGGCGGCACCCAGTGAAGGCCGATCGCCTCGTAGACGGATGCCTCCGTCGCGCCCGCGATCCGCTCGTCGCCGCGGAATACGCCGTATTCGTTGATCTTCAGCCCGCCGGCCTGCGCGATCCGGCGCAGCGCGATGTTGTGCGCTTTCGATCCCGTGAAGTAGACGAGCGCCGCGCCGAACGCGTCGGCGTCGACGACGCGCAGGTCGACCTGCAGCCCGTTGCCGAGCACGACGCTCGAACGCGTCTTGCCGTTCGCGAGCACGCGTGCGACCTCGCCATAGCCGACGAACGCATCGGCCACGGCGGCCGGATCGCGTGCGGTCACGAGGATGTCGAGATCACCGACCGTCTCGCGGCAGCGGCGAAAGCTGCCGGCCGGCACCGCTTCGCCGACGCCGCCCACCTTGCGCAAGCGCTCGAGCAACGGCATCAGCGATTGCGCGGCATCCGGCAGCAGAAAGCGCTGCGGCTCGCGCTTCAGGCGCTCGTCGAGCGCGTCGAGCAGGTGCGCTTCGGTCTTCGCGCCGAAACCCGGCAGCGCGCGCACGTGCCCGCTCTTCGCTTCGACGCGCAGCTGCTCGAGCGAGTCGACGTGCAGTGCGTCATGCAGCGCCTTGACGCGTTTCGCGCCGAGCCCCGGCACGTCGAGCAGTTCGACGATCGCGCCCGGCAACGCATGGCGCAGCGTTTGCTGCAGTTCGCAGGTACCGGTCGCGGCGATCTCGCGCAGCTTCGCCGCGAGATCGGCACCGATCGATGGAATCCGGCCGAGATCGCTGCCGCTCTCGATCATCGCCGGAATGTCGCGCCCGTAGTCGGCGATCGTACGGGCCGCGTTGCGGTAGGCACGCACGCGGAACGGGTTGGCGCCCTGGATCTCGAGCATGTCGGCGATTTCGGTGAAGACGGCCGCGCACTCGGCATTGTGGATCGGCATGATCGGCGTGGCTCCCTTCCACGTGGATGGCGCCGTGCGCCGGCGTGCCGGCGTCGGCCCGCCCGGCGCCGCATGTCGACGGCGGCGGGTGCCCGTTGGTCATCCTGCGCCGATTGCCCGTGTCGTGCCGCGCGGGGCTCGCTGCTTGCGTGGCCCCTGCACCGACGTCACAGCGATGCGCGCGGTGTCGTCGCGTAGCGCCGCTCGTATATCGACTGGCAATGCGTGCAACGCTCGGCGGTCGGGCGCGCGAGCAGTCGCTCGTAGCCGACCGGTGCATCGCAATCGATGCACTCGCCGTAGCTGCCGTCGCGCATGCGCTGCTGCGCGCGCCCGATCGCGCGCAACTCGGCCAGCTTCATCCCGATCAGCGCGTGATCCATGTCGACGAACAGATCGGCATTGGCCTCGTCGCCCTCGTCCGGCGCCGCGCCGGCAAGCTCCGCATAGGACTCCGACGCGCGCTGGTCCTCGCTCGCCCGGATCTCCGCACGCAACGCCTGCTCGCTCTCGGTCAGCCGTCGCTGCAGCGTCTGCCGTTGTTCTCGATCGAGCGCCATCGCCGTCCCTCCTTTTCCGGGTTCCGCGCAATGAGGCATGCGGCGCGCGGTTGTCGCGCCGGTGCACGGCGGCCCGGGATGCCCGGCTCGTCGTGCCCGGATGCGCGTCCGGCCACATGAAGTGCGGGACGCATTCGACGCAGCATAAACCCAATGCACACGCATGTGTTGACCGGCGTCAGCGCCCGCACCGCCCATCAGAAACCGGGGACTGATGCGAAAACCCCGCGGGGCAGCATTCGTCTGACGCAGCCGCCGTTGAGGTCGATCAATCCCCTGTAAAAAGTTGCGTCGTAGATTGAGAGCATGCGCGGCGAATCCGCGGCTTTCCGGGAGAACGTCATGTTGTTCGGCGTCGTCATCTGGGTGGCCCTTGCGGCCCTGTTCCCGACGATGGTCGTGCCGACGATCCAGCACGCCATCCAGCCGTCGAGCGCGCAAGCCGCGCCCGACGCCAGCCCCGCCGTCTCGCCCGCTGCGTTGCCGGCAGCCACTCAGCCGCCGGCGCACAGCTGAAGCGCGGTTGCGGGGCGCGTCGTATCGAGGCCGGAAGCACGAGTCGACGCTCGATACTTCGCAATCCTCTTCATCAAAATGCGTTGCGCCCGACGAAGCCGCGCACGACCGTCATCAGGATGATCTTCATGTCGAACCAGAAGCTCCAGTTCTGCATGTAGAACAGGTCGAACTTCACGCGCGCGGCCATCGCCTCGACCTTGCGTGTCTCGCCGCGATAGCCGTTCACCTGCGCCCATCCCGTGATTCCCGGCCGGACGCGATAGCGATACATGTAGCAGTCGATCAGTTGCCGGTAGAAGTCGTCGTGTTCGATCGCGTGCGGACGCGGGCCGACCACCGACATCTGGCCGAACAGCACGTTGAAGAACTGCGGCAACTCGTCGAGCGACGTGCGTCGCAGGAACGCGCCGACCGGCGTGATGCGCGCATCGTTGCGCGAGGCCTGTCGCACGATACCGGGCTGTACGCGATGCACGCGCATCGTCCTGAACTTGAGGATATGGAACTCGCGCCCGTCGGCGCCCTTGCGGCGCTGCCTGAACAAGACGGGCCCCGGCGACGACAGCTTCACCGCGATCGCCAGCGCCGCGAGCAGCGGCAGCAGCGGAATCAGCACGGCGCCGGCGAACAGCCGGTCGAACGCGAACTTCGCCCACAGTTCCGGCGCGGAACGCGGCGTGGTCGCGAGGTTGATGGCCGGCATGCCGAGCACATCGGTCGCGGATCGCTCGACGACCGCCATCTGCCGCACGTCCGGCAACAGCCGCAGTTCGACGAACTCGTCGCGCAGTTCGCGCACGATGCGCTGGATGCGTGACTCGTGCGACATCGGCAGCGTGAGCCACACTTCGTCGATCTCGCCGCCGCGGATCATGCGCCGCAACGCGCCCCAGTCGTCGATCACCGGCACGCCGCCGATCCCGTCAGTCGTGGCCGCGGCCGGTGCATCGTCGTCGAACACGCAGGCAGCCGCGAACGGCCCGGCCGGTTCGAGCTGCATGCGCTCGATCGCCACCCGTCCATAAGCGGTCGCCCCGACGACCGCAACCCGCCGCTGCCGCGCGCGCGGATCGCCACGCTTCATCGCCAGCGCGCAGAGTGCCAGCCTGCCGAGCAGCAGTGCCGCGTCGCCGGACAGCACCGTCCGCGCGATCCAGCGCGTCGTGACCGTGCCGCCGCGGTTCATGATCCACATCGTGCCGGCCACCGTCAGCGTGCCCACGCACACGACGGCCACCACCGTGCGCGTCAGCACGGCACCGCCGTCGTGCGGCGACGCCGCGCCGCGCGTCACGCGCACGCTGCGCGGCAACAGCGCGACGGTCAGCACGCACAGCAATGCGACCGTGCCGCGCTGCGCGTCCGACAGATCGTGCCACGCGAGCCCCATCGCAGCCTGCGCGGCGAGCGCACCTGCCAGCACCAGCGCAACGTCGACCGCGGCGATCGCGGCGCGTCGCATCGCATTCGTTCCACCCGCCATCGCATGCATCGTCACACACCGTGCGCGGGGAAACCGCCGTGCAGGTCCTGCATGCGCGGCCGCACCGGCAACGCACGCGCGCCGGCCCGCGTGCCGAGCAGCCGGCGATAGTCCGCGCGAATCAGCTCGTAGCACTCGCATGCCTGGCGCTCGAGACCGTCGCGATCGAGCACGGTGATGCGGCCGCGACGCTGACGGATCAGCCCGGCTTCCTGCAGGTTGCCGGCCGCTTCCGTCACGCCTTCGCGACGCACGCCGAGCATGTTCGCGATCGTCTGCTGCGTGACGGCCAGTTCGTCGCCGTCGATCCGGTCATGCGCGAGCAGCAGCCAGCGGCTCAACTGCTCGCTGACCGAGTGATGCCGGTTGCACAACGCGCTGCGCGAAATCTGCGCCATCGTCGCCTGGCAGTAGTTCAGCAGCAGCCGATACGTCGCCGGCGAACGTTCGAATTCCGAGCGCATCACGCAGGTCGGCACGCGGTAGGCCATCCCGCCGATACGGACTTCGACGCGATTCGATACCGCGGTGCCGCCGACGAGCGTCGCCAGACCGACCACACCTTCGCGGCCGACCACGGCGACCTCGACCATCGCTCCGTCCTCCATCAGGTGCTGCACCGACATCATGGCGGTGGTCGGGAAATGCAGGTGGCGCATCGGTTCCCCGACACGGTCGAGCATGCCGGCCTTGATCCGGACCAGTTCGAGGTGCGGTGCGATGGCACGGATGCTGTCCTCCGGAAGGGCATCGAGGATGGCATTCGCCGAGTAGCTCGAGTGAAGATGAAGCATGTCTGTATCCCTTTTATCGTCCGCGCCGCATGCAGCCGCGTCAGCGGAATTCGTTATCGCGATGCGCGCCCGGACGGCGACGCGGGTTGCGGCCCACAACCCTCGATCCAATCGACCCACAGCGTCTCGCCGCTGGATCGAATCGGCAGTCCCGTTTCGACACGCCCGTTTCGATAAGCGATTTACGTGCCAATACCCGCTCCATCCTTAATATATAAATGACTTGCGATTTAGCGCCCCCGAATAGCCGGTCGAAAACCGCAAAAAACGTCTCATTTCCGGACACCCGCTTGCGTCGCGGACGCAGCCGGCAATTCGACTGATCATTGAGCGCGGGGCCGGCAGTGGAACCGGCAGCGGCGCGGGAGTCTTATCGCTCAATAACTTACACCCGGTTTTCAATTGTTTCCATGATGTCTCAAACGGGCCAGAGTCGCGTGCCGCACGCTCGAATGGTCGTTTGAAACTGTCTCAAATATGAATCGCCGGATTAATTTACAACACTGCAATCAAACGCACATATCTCACGCAACACCATGATTCAATTAATAAATCATACCCGCGAATCTAAATTGTCAAATAATGTTCAATGCATTCTAGATATTTTTCTTGTACGATGCACTTCGTTGCCGGATTGATTCTCGATCAGCACCGAATTCGCGATTCACCCTCCAGTGCAATTAATTCATACGAAGACGATCTTCAAATACCTATAACCTTTTCATTTACCCCAAATCGTCAAACATTGTGAAGTGACGTAATGCGCAATTTATCGAATTGAATTGCGTGCTAGCCTTTTCCGCCATCGGCATTCGAATTTCTATGAACACGAATCCGCACGTGCGTGCTAAATCCCCGTGGATGGCGTCGCGCGATGTGCGATCGTTCCCTACGAGGATCCGCCGTGACCCACCAGGCCAATGACGCCGTCGCCCATGCGAGCGGCATGATCGAGCTTTCCCACAGCTTCGACGCCAACCGGTTCCTCGCGGCCCTCGACCGCGACGAACGCGCGACGCTGATTGCCAACCTCCAACTCGTTCACCTGAAATCGGGCCAGGTGCTGTGCGAACCGGGTGAAATGCTCACCGCGGTCTACCTGCCCGTCACGACGGCGATTTCGCTGCAGTACGTGTCGTCCGGCGGCATGACGCTGGAAGTGGCCGAGATCGGCAGCGAGAGCGTCGTCTGCGACGACGTGATCGGCGGCAGCGGCCGGATGCCGTGCCGTGCCGTCGCATGCCGCGACGGCTTCGTCTACCGGCTCGACCGGCGCATCTTCGCCGCCGCGTTCGACGCGTCGCCGGTGATTCGCCATCTGGTGTTCGTCTGCGTGCGGCTGCTGATGGCCCAGGTCTCGCAGATCACGTTCTGCAGCCGACATCACGTGCTCAAACATCAGTTATGCAGATGGTTCCTGCTCGCGTACGACCGGTCGCGCAGCATCGAGATCCAGATCACCCACAGCATGCTCGCGCAGATGCTCGGCGTGCGGCGCGAGACGGTCACGGATGCGGCCGGGGAGATCCAGAAACTCGGCCTGATCCGTCAGTACCGGAGCTCGATCGAGCTTGCCGACCTTGCGGGCCTCGAGAAAATGTCGTGCGGCTGCCGCGCGATCGTGCGCGACGAGATGAAGCGCATCCTGTCGGCCGACTCGGGCGTGAGCGCCGCGGCACGCGCGTGATGCGCACGGCGTGTCAGCGCACGCGTGCGACGCGAGTCAGCCGATTGTAGGGTGGCGAACAGAACGCCGGGCGTGCGAATGGTCTACTGATGCCGGACTGCCGGGGGGATGTCAGCGCGCTGCGCGCGTCCGCCCTTGCGGACGACACCTCACACGCCGGAGCAGCACGTGAAAAACGAAATCAGAACCATCCTCAAGCACGTCGCCCACCTCGAAGCCGCGATCGACTCGATCGGTGACGGGGATGACCTCTACGAAGCGGGCCTCTCCTCGCTCGATACGATCCAGCTGATGCTCGCGATCGAGAAGCAGTTCAACATCGAGATTCCCGACGAGATGCTGAACCGCAATCTGTTCCGCAGCGTCGACGCGCTCGCGGACACCATTGCGACCCTGCAGCGCGCCGAGCATTCCGCATGAGCGCGCTGCTTCCCGAACTCGCGGCCGACGACGAACCACGCCGGCTCGACGAGGCCGCGCACGCCGTCGCGCAAATCGCCGCCCAGCACGCGGATGCGGTCGACCGGGACGCGCGCTGCCCTGTCGAGGCGATCGAGGCCATGCGTGCGCGCCGCCTGCTGAGCGCAATGGTCCCGACCCGGCTCGGCGGCGCCGGCGCGTCGCTGGCCGACGTCGCATCGGCATGCTCGATCCTCGGCCAGGCCTGCGCGTCGTCGGCGATGGTGTTCGCGATGCACCAGATCCAGGTGGCCTGCATCGTCAATCACGCGGCCGACCAGGGCTGGCACAAGCTGTTCCTGCAACAGCTCGTGCGCCATCAGTGGCTGCTCGCGTCGGCGACGTCGGAGGACGGCGTCGGCGGCAACCTGCGCGCGAGCCAGTGCGCGCTCGAGGCCAACGGCGGCGAATTCCGGCTGCACAAATCTGCGCCGACGATCTCGTACGGCGACTACGCGGACGGCATCCTCGCGACCGCGCGGCGCGACGCCGACGCGCCGGCGTCCGAGCAGGTGCTCGTCACGGTGCTGCGCGACGGCTATACGCTCACGCGCCGCGGCGAATGGGACACGCTCGGCATGCGCGGCACGTGCAGCAACGGCTTCGTGCTCGATGCACAGGGCACGACCGTGCAGTGCCTGCCCGTGCCGTTCGCGCAGATCGCCGAACAGACGATGGTGCCGGTTTCGCACATCCTGTGGGCGGCGGTGTGGATCGGCGTGGCCGGCGACGCGTTCCATCGCGCGCACCAGTTCTTCCGCACGCAGGCGCGCCAGACCGACGGTGCGCCGTCGCCCGCGTCGCGGCGCATCGCCGAATCGCTTGCGCTGATGCAGGCGATGCAGGCCCGCGTCGACAGCGTGCTGCGCCTCTACGCCAGCGCGTCGCCCCGCTCGTGGTCGGCCGGCATGGCCTGGGCCGCCGAGATCAACACGCTGAAGACCTATGTGTCGTCGACCGCGCTCGAAGTCGCCCAGCAGGCGATGATGATCTGCGGGATGGCCGGCTACAAGCACGGCACGCCGTTCAGCATCGGCCGCCACCTGCGCGACCTGCACGCGGCGCCGCTGATGATCAGCAACGACCGCATTGCCGCCAATACCTCGAGCCTGCTGCTCGCACTGCGTCCCGCGACGCTGGAGAAACATTCGTGAACGATCGCCTCTCCGTGCCTTCCGCCGCCACCCCGTCCGACGCGCCGCTCGACCGCGCGGGCGTCAATCCGCTGCGCGACGAGCTGATCGATGCGGGACTGCTCGTGTCGACCGGCATCCAGGGCCTGTTCGGCCGCAGCGAGCGGTTCGAGCGCGTCGTCGAAGCGCTCGACGCCTTCGTCACGCGCCTCGGCGCCGACCAGCAAGCCGAAGTGCTGCGCTTCCCGCCGGCGATGAGCCGCACCGAATTCGAGCGCAGCGAATACATGAAGAGCTTCCCGCAACTCGCGGGCAGCGTGCATGCGTTCTGCGGCGACGAACAGCGGCACCAGCGCTTGCTGCAGTGTCTCGACCGCGGCGAGGACTGGACCGAAAGCCAGAAGCCGACCTACGTCGTGATGACGCCGGCCGCCTGCTATCCGGTCTATCCGGTCGTCGCGCGCGCCGGTGCGCTGCCCGACGACGGCCGCATCGTCGACGTGTTCTCGTATTGCTTCCGCCACGAGCCGTCGCTCGACCCGACCCGCATGCAGCTGTTCCGGATGCGCGAATACATACGCATCGGCACGCCCGAGCAGATCGTCGCGTTCCGCGCGACGTGGATGGAGCGCGGCACACGGATGATCGAGGCGCTGCAACTGCCGAACGCGATCGATCTCGCGAACGATCCGTTCTTCGGGCGCGGCGGCAAGATCGTCGCGAACAGCCAGCGCGAGCAGAACCTGAAGTTCGAGCTGCTGATCCCGATCGAGCACGACGACCGCCAGACCGCGTGCCTGAGCTTCAACTACCACATGGATCACTTCGGGCTGCTGTGGGACATCCGCACCGCGACGGGCGACGTCGCGCATACGGGCTGCGTCGGCTTCGGCCTCGAGCGGCTGACGCTCGCGCTGTTCCGTCATCACGGTTTCGACCTCGACGCATGGCCGGCCGACGTTCGCGACGTGCTGTGGGGTACGCGATGAAATTCGTGTCCCGCGACGGCGAGGACGCGTCGTTCGAGGACGTGCGCCACCGCGCACGCCACTATCGGCCGCACCCGCTGCACAGTCAGGAGATGGTCTGGAAACAGACCAACTGCTATGTCGACATGTGGCTCGAGGTGCTCCGCTGGTGGGGCCTCAACCCGTACGCGGCGCTGCCGTTTACGATCGCGCTCGACTTCGAGGGCGACCAGTTCACGTTCTTCAAGTTTCCGCACGACGAACTGGAGCGGCTGTACGGCATCGTCGTGCAGGAACACTCGATCTACGAGCCGCTCGACCAGCACATCGAGACGCAGGTCGCGCGCGGTCACCTGATGATCGTCGAGGTCGACGCGTGGTTCCTGCCGGACACGCGCGGCAGCAGCTACCGTACGCAGCATACGAAGACGACGATCGGCATCGACTCGATCGATCGCACGCGCCGCCAGATCGGCTACTTCCACAACAGCGGCTATTACGTGGCCGAGGACTTCGACTACAACGGGCTCGTCGGCGGCTGTTCGCCGATGCCGCTGCCGCCGTACGTCGAGTGCGCGAAGCGGCGTTTCGCACCGCTCGACGAGCGCGCGCTGTGCGAGGTCTCGCTCGCGTCGCTGCAGCGGCATCTGCGCCGGCTGCCGGTCGTCAATCCGGTCACGGCGTTCCGGCGCCAGCTGCAGCTCGATGCGAAATCGCTCGCCGATTCCCCGCTCGAACGCTTCCACGCGTACTCGTTCAATTCGGTGCGGCAACTCGGCGCGAACTTCGAACTGTTCGGCCATTACGCGCGCTGGCTGCAGGCGAGCGGCTGCGTCGGGCCGTTCGCCGAGATTCGTACCGCCTGCGACCGCATCGCATCCGAGGCGATGGTGCTGGAGTTCCGGCTGGCGCGGGCGTGTGCGCGCGGCAAGGAAGAGCGCGGCGACGCGACGCTCGAAGCGATCGAAGCGGCTTACGCGGACCTGATCGACTGCGCGCGGCAGATCGCCCCGCCGCTGCAGCACGCGGCGCCCGTGCGCGTCGACGCGGCCGCCGTGCCGTTGGTGCGGTGACGCGCGCGCATGCCGCGCTCGCGTGGTCGCTGCTCGCCACGCCCGCGGGTGCCGCGCGCGGGCCGCTCGATCTTCCGGCCGACGGCTGGATCGCCGCACCCGTCCCCGGCACGGTCGCGCAGGCGCTCGCGCTGGCCGGCCGGGCCGACGATACCGCGTCGCTCGACGAGCGCGACCACTGGTATCGCGTCGAACTGCACGGGCACGGGCCGCGCGTGCTGCGCTTTCACGGCCTCGCGACGCTCGCCGAGGCATGGCTCGACGACACGCCGATCCTGCGCTCGGACAGCATGTTCGTCGCGCACGACGTGCCCGTGTCGCTCGACGGCACGCACCGGTTGACCGTCTGCTTCCGCGCCCTCGCGCCGCACCTGCGCGATGTGCGCGCACCGCGCCGCGCACGCTGGCGCACGCGGCTCGCCGAACCGGCGACGTTGCGCACCGTTCGCACGTCGCTGCTCGGGCACATGCCCGGCTGGTTTCCGCGCTGCGTGCCGACCGGTCCGTGGCGGCCCGTCGACGTGCTGGACCCTGCCGACGGTCCCGTTCTCGTCCATTGCGACCTGCACGCCCGCATCGACGGCGATACCGGCTGGCTCGATGCGGCACTCACATTCGCCGGGCCGCTGCCCGAGGCGTTTGCGGCCCGGCTGTCGTGCGGCGAGCACCACGCGACGCTCGAACGCCGCGGCGCCGACCGGCTCCATGCGACCGTCGCAGTGCCGAACGTGCGCCGCTGGTGGCCGCACACGCATGGCGAACCGGTGCTTTACGACGTCGCATTGCACATCGGTGCCGAACGGCGGCCGCTCGGCGCGACGGGCTTTCGCACGATCGAACTGGACGCGGGCGACGACGGCAAGGGGTTCGGGTTGCGCGTCAACGGCGTGCGCGTGTTCGCGCGCGGCGCATGCTGGAGCAGCGCCGCACCGCTCGCGCTGCACGCCGACGACGCGACCTACGGCCGCCTGCTCGGATACGCGCGCGACGCCGGCTTCAACATGATCCGCGTCGGCGGCACGATGACCTACGAGGCCGACGCATTCCATGCGTGGTGCGATCGGCTCGGACTGCTCGTTTGGCAGGACTTCATGTTCGCGAACTTCGACTATGCGCTCGACGATCGCGCCTTCGCGGACGCCGTCGGTCGCGAAGCCGAACAGTTCCTCACGCGCGTGCGCGCGTCGCCGTCGCTCGCGGTGCTGTGCGGCGGCAGCGAGATTGCGCAGCAGGGCGCGATGTCGGGTCTCGGGCCGAAGCAGCGCTTCCTCGAACTGACCGCCGAGCGCCTCGCCGACCACGCGGCGGCACGGCGGCCCGACGCGCTGTACGTCCCCGACTCGCCCGACGGCGGCGTGCTGCCGTTCATGCCGCGCGAGCGCGTGTCGCACTATTACGGTGTCGGCGCGTACCTTCGCCCGCTCGACGACGCGCGTCGCGCCGACGTGCGCTTCGCGAGCGAATGCCTCGCGTTCGCGAACGTGCCGTGCGATGCGATGCTCGCCAGCCTCGGCTGGCCGGGCGTGCACGAGCCGCGGTGGAAAGCGGCCGTGCCGCGCGACCCCGGCACGTCGTGGGATTTCGACGATATTCGCGATCATTATCTGCAGACGTTGTACGACGTGGCGCCCGACCGCCTGCGGCGCGAGGATCCGTCGCGCTACTTCGAGCTGTCGCGCGCGGTGATCGCGGAACTGATGCGGGACACGTTCTCGGAGTGGCGGCGCACCGGTTCACGCTGCGCGGGTGCGCTCGTCTGGCAGTTCCAGGATGTGATGGCGGGCGCCGGATGGGGCTTGCTCGATGCGGCGCATCGGCCGAAATCGGCGTGGTATGCGCTGCGCCAGGTACTTCAGCCCGTGCAGGTCCTGCTCGTCGACGAAGGGCTGAACGGGCTCGACGTGCACGTGATCAACGAGCGGCCGGCGCCGCTGTCGGCGGCCGTCGAGCTGGTCGCGCTGCGCGACGGCCGCACGCCGCTCGCGCGTGCCGGCGCTCCGGTCCGGATCGCCGCGCACGACACGGTGCGGCTCGATTCGGCCGAATTGCTCGGCCGCTTCTTCGACTGGACCTACGCGTATCGCTTCGGCCCGTGCGAGCACGATACCGTCGTCGCGACACTGCGCGCCGACGACGGCACGCTGCTGTCGCAGGCGTTCTACTTCCCGTCCCGCACGCACCCGGCCGTGTTCGCCCGTCGCGAACCCGGCATCGAGGCATGCGTGTCGCGCACCGGCGACACGTGGCACGTCGACATCGGCACGCGCCACGTCGCACGTCACGTGCAGATCGATGCACCGGGCTTCGTGCCGCGCGACGACTGGTTCGATCTCGCGCCCGGCACGCCGGCGCGTGTCGCGCTCGTGCCGCTCGCGAACACCGGCGGCCATGCTGCCGCCGGCGCGCCGCCGACCGTCGAAATCCGCGCGGTCAACGCCGCGCGAACCGTGCGGGCGGCGTTGACCGGCTGACGCGAGCGGGCGCGGGACCCGGATCACGCACGCGCACACGCTCGCGCGGCCGCACCGCGCGCGTCAGTCCGACGACCCCGTGCTGCGCGGCCGCTCGATGCCGTACGCTTCCATCCAGCGATAGAGCGTTGCACGCGACACGCCGAGCTCGCGCGCGGATGCGGCGACGCGTCCGCGCGTGCGCAGCAGCGCGGTTTCGATCGCTTCGCGCTCGATCGACTTGCGGATGTCGGCCACCGACGGCGACGCCGCGTCGAGACAGTATTCGAGCTCGAGGTCCTGCGCGGTGATCAGGCGCCCTTCCGTCATCACGACCGCGCGCCGCACGCGGTTGATCAGTTCGCGCACGTTGCCCGGCCAGTCATGCTTGTAGAGCGCCGTGATCGCATCCGTCGAAAAGCCGCGCACGCGATGGCGCGCGTCGCCGCGAAAGCGTTCGAGCATGTGATGCGCGAGCAGCTCGATGTCCTTGCCGCGCGCGCGCAGCGGCGGCTGGTCGATGCGCATCACGCAAAGGCGGTGGAACAGGTCCGCGCGGAAACGCCCTTCTTCCATCGCTTCGCGCAGGTCAACGTGCGTCGCGGAGACGATCCGCACGTCGACCGGCACCGGGTCGCTGCCGCCGAGGCGATGGATCGCGCGCTCCTGCAGGAAGCGCAGCAGGCTCGCCTGGCTCTCGTGCGGCAGGTCGCCGATTTCGTCGAGCAGCAGCGTGCCGCCGTTTGCGGCTTCGACGTAGCCGATCTTGCGCGCGTTCGCGCCGGTAAACGCCCCGCGCTCATAACCGAACAGTTCCGATTGCAGCAGGTGGGGCGGGATCGCTCCGCAGTTGACCGCGACGAACGGGCCGTTGCGCCGTTCCGAATGACGATGGATCGCGACGGCCGTCAGTTCCTTGCCGGTTCCCGTCTCGCCGAACACGAACACGGGCGCGTCGGTGCGCGCGAAGCGCCGCACCGTATCGAACAGCCGCAGCATCGCGCTGCAGGTGCCGACGATGCCGTTCTCCTGCGATTCGAGGCGTTCCCGATCGCGCGCGAACAGGCATTCCATTCCGTACGCATGGCCGACCGTATCGGCAATGCGTTGGTGCGACGCGGGCAACGTGATGTAGTCGAAGCAATAGTCGCGCAACAGCGCGCGCACGTTCGGCGAGGCGGTCTGGCCGGTCTCGACGAGCGCGACCCACACGACGTCGCGCATCGACGCGCAGGTCGACGCGATGCTGCCGATCGCGTCGGCGTGACCGCCGCTCAGGTCGAGGATGCCGCAGGTGATTTCGCCGGAGGTATCGCGCAATTCGCTGGCGTGCGCGACGAGCGTCACTTTCCAGTCGCGTCGCGCGAGTTCCTTGCGCAGCATGACGGACGGCGTCTGGGTCCAGTAAATCAGAGGACGCTGCCCGGTAATCCTCTCCCCGCCGGCGCTCTTATCGCGCGTTATTGGCATATTCATAGCGAACCATCACTTTCTCCACTCCGCGAACCGTTCGCGTGCGCTGCGGCCGGCGGCGCATGGCCACCTGTCCGCGCCGCGTTTCCGCAGCCTTGGCGAAGATCGAAACTGCACACGGCGAGAGCCCCCGGAGGTCGAGCCGAATGTCATCCGGCCTCGTTGTCATCGAACTCGAAGGGAACGCGCGGCCGCGGGAGCCGCGGCGTTCCGGCTTTCATACGACGCGCCGTCAGGCGGAGCGCGTCGGCAAACGGGATTTCCGTCCGCATTTGCGTCGCGTCGTACACGACAGCCGCGCCCGATGCTGAACCGGATGGCCGCCAACCCGCTTTCGGAATGGTGGCCTCATTTCATCCGTTCCTGAATCTACACCCCGTATCGAGATGGCCTTGTTACTAAAAGATAAAATCGATTCAGCCGATTACGCTGCCGCCCCGGCGCGCGCGGCGCGCGTTTAGCGCCTCAGATTTGATTATCCACGACCATTCCCGTCTATCAGTGCCAAATACCACTTTTCCGCAAGATCGGCGCCTTCCATTGCCCGCGATTCTCGCTTGAATCGCGCAAATAATCCGGGAAGCGTTTTGCATCCGTGGATAATCGCGCCCCCCCTGCGACACCGCCATCACGCATCGAACGCGGGCGAACCGCGCGTGTTCGTTACAACATCGTAACGAAGCAGCCGGTCGTGCCGTCCGTCTCCTGACGCGATGCAGCATGGCGTCCATGCGTGTCGCGCCGCCAACGATCGCTGCCGACAGGCCGGCGCGAAGCGCACTGTGCTGGTGCGGGGCCGCATGCAGCGCGAAATCATCGGGCAGCGCACCGTCGCAAGTATGCGCGTGTTGGCCGGCGCGTCGAAACGATCGCGTCCGGATGAAGGATGCGCGCATCGCAAGGACATCGACGATGCGGCAGATGTTGGCCTGCGAGCAGCCGGTCGCGATGCGCGGCCGACCCGCCGTGAAGGATCGCAATCTCAAGTGCAGCCCCCGATTCTTCAATCGCGTTCGATGCGGGCTGCCCGCTGCGCGGTTCGCAGCGGACAGTCGCGACGAATCAATTATGGGAAAGCCGGCATGCGGCCACTGTGTGATACCGCACAGTGCCCCGCTCACGTCACGGCCCGTTTCGCGCCGCCGGCATCGCCCGCACGAAACGGACATAACGAGAGTGTGAGTATGCTTTCGAACAGACCGGCGCGCCCCGCATCCGCATCATGGACATCGGCGAGCCGCACCGGACAAACGCGTTCATGCGGCTCGGCGTGCTGAAGGCTTCACACGAGGACCGCATCATGGAATGGCATTGTTGTGAATTCGAACATCTGAGCGCCGTCGATCTCTATGCAATCCTGCGCTCGCGCAACGCAGTGCTGGTGGTCGAGGATGCGCATACGCATCTCGACATCGACGGCAAGGATGCGCATGCGCTGCACGTGTTCGCGTGCATGCACAAGGGTGACACGACGGAAGTCGTCGCCTACGCGCGCGTGCTGCCCGGCGACGACGCCGATCCGGACGTCGTGATCGACAAGGTGCTGACGAGCGAGGCATGTCGCGACGACCGCACCCTCGAGCAACTCATGCAGCGTGCGCTCACGGCCGCGCAGGCCGCATGGCCCGACGTGGCGGTGCGCACGCACGTTCCCGCGCAACGCCAGTCCTTCTACAAACGTTTCGGATTCCGCAAGGCCTACGGTCCCTATCTCGAACAGGGCGCGCCATTCGTCGGTCTCGTCCGGCCCGCCGACCGCGCCGCCGGCGCGCTGCGTCAGTTGCTGTCCCGGACCGTCTCGGCGCCGCGATCGCGCAACGAGGACACGCGCGTCGACGGCCGCGTACACAACCGGCTGCCCGCCGATACCGGAGCCAATCGATGAACGCCAACCTTCGCCCGGTTCCCGATCCCGAGTTGCCCTGCGTCCTGCCCGTCATACTCGCCGGTGGTTCCGGCACGCGCCTCTGGCCGCTGTCGCGCGAGCAGTATCCGAAACAGCTGATCGAGCTGACCTCGAACGAATCGCCGCTGTCGGCGACCGCGCGCCGCCTGAACGGCATCGCGAACGCGGCGCTCGGCGACACGCTGCTGCTGGTGTGCGGCGAACAGCATCGCATCATGAGCGCCGCACAGGTGCTCGGGCGCGCGGCGCCCGCCCGCATCCTGCTCGAACCGGCCGCGCGCAATACGGCGCCCGCGCTGACGCTCGCGGCGCTCGACGCCAGCGTGCTCGCGGACGATCCCATCCTCGCGGTCATGCCGGCGGATCACGTGATCGGCGACGTTGCCGCATTCCAGGAAGCGGTCGGCCGCGCGGCGCGCTACGCACAGGAAGGCGCGATCGTCACGCTCGGCGTGCTGCCGCGCCGCGCGGAAACCGGCTACGGCTACATCCAGGTCGGCGAGCCGCGCGCCGGCCTCCTCGGTGGACAAGGCGGCTATGCGATCGGGCGCTTCGTCGAGAAGCCGAACGCCGCGCTCGCCGAGCGCTACCTGCATTCGGGCGATTACTGGTGGAACAGCGGGATTTTCGTCACGCGCGCATCGACCTGGCTGAAGGCGATCCGCGCGCTCGCACCCGACATCCATGCGGCCTGCGACGCGGCATGGCGCGCGGGCACCGCCGAGCATCCGTTCTTCCGGATCGACGCGGCGGCCTTCGACGCGTGCCCGTCCGACTCGATCGACTACGCGGTCATGGAACGCCTCGCGGAGCACCCCGAACTCGGCATCGAAGGGATCGTGGTACCGCTGTCCGCAGGCTGGTCGGACGTCGGCACCTGGGATGCGATCTGGGAAATCATGCCGAAGGACGATCAGGGCAACGTCGCGCGCGGCCCGATCGTGTTCGAGGACACGCAGGACAGTCTCGTGCGCTCGGAGGGCCGGCTGATCGCGTGCGTCGGGATGAAGGACGTCGTCGTGATCGAGACGCCCGATGCGGTGCTGGTCGCGAACAAGCACGACGTGCAGCGCGTGAAGAACATCGTCGCGCGCCTGAAGACCGAGCAGCGCCCGCAGGCGAGCGAACACCGCAAGGTGCAGCGGCCGTGGGGCCACTACGATTCGATCGATCTCGGCGAGCGGTTCCAGGTGAAGCGGATCGTCGTCGAACCCGGCAAGCGGCTGTCGCTGCAGATGCACTATCACCGCGCCGAGCACTGGATCGTCGTGCGCGGCACCGCGAAGGTCACGCGCGGTAACGAGACCTTCCTGCTCAGCGAAAACGAATCGACCTATATCGCTGTCGGCGAGGTCCACCGCCTCGAGAATCCAGGCCGGATTCCGCTCGAGATCATCGAGGTGCAGTCGGGTGATTATCTCGGCGAAGACGATATCGTGCGGTTTGATGATCAGTATGGAAGGCCGGTCGTCGAGAACGCGCGGCAGCGACCGTCGCTCGCCTCGCGCGAACCGGACGAGGAAGCCTCGGAACGCAACGTCATCCGGTAAGCGCATGCGGATCGAGGCGGCGTGCGCGATGGCGATGCGCGCCGCCGCGCGAACAAGGGGTGGCCGCCTATTCGCCGCATGGCGTCGCCGACCGGCGGCCCACGCGACGCACGATCAGTCGATGCCGCCTTGCGACCAGCGCGCTTGCCTGACCGATTCGCGCACGCGCGGCAACAACGACGTATCCGCGCCGATCGCGTCACCTGCCGCCGACAACGGCTGACGCGCGGCCGCACACGGCGCGCCCCTCGCCTGCCCTCCCGACGCCCCCGCCGGTCGGCCGGTCGCGCAATCGTGCGCGGGGTCGACCCGGACCGGCATTCCGCCGATCCCCGACAGTTGATTGTCCGCGAGCCGCACACCCGACACGTTTCCCCACAGGCGAATGCCGTCGAATCGCGCATGCGACACACGGTTGCCGATCACGGTCACGCGCGACACCGAACCCGACCACGTGCTGACCTCGATCGCCGCCTGCTGCGTGACCGGACGAGGATCGGCCCGGCCCGTCGCTGTCTGGATATCCGCGATCGAGTTGCCCTCGATGCGGATGTCGGACGAGCCGGCAGTTCGATTGCTGTCTTCCTGCGCGACGAGAATGCCCGAGCTCACCTGTACGTTGCGCACGATATTGTTCGAGATAGTGACGTTCGCACCGCCGACCACCGTGATGCCCCGGCCCCACGGGTTGCCCTCCAGTGAGTTGCCGGTAATCAGCACGTTGCGCGTCAGCACGCCTTCCGCCTGGTAACTCACGACGGCGATCATGTCGTCGCCGGTCCCGCGCACGACGTTGCCCTGCACGAGCACGTTGTGCGAGCCGTGCGTCATGTGAATGCCGTCGGCCAGCGTCGACAGCACCTCGTTGCCGACGATCGCGACGTCAGCGCCGCCGAACACGAAGATCCCGCCGCCCGCGCCACCGTCGATGACGTTGTCGAGCACCTGCACGCCGCGCCCCGTCACCTCGACCTTCGAAGACTCCGGCGTCGTGAGGCGTGTCGTGCCGGTTCCGGTGAGCCGAAAACCGACGAGCGTCGTACCCTCGCCGCGCATCTCGACCGTCTGGTCGCCGGGGGTTGTCGCGATCAGCGTCGCGCCGTAGCCCGACAACACCACATTCCGCTGCCGCACGACCAGCGACCGGCCGACCACATACCGCCCCGGCGCGAACACCAGTCGCTGGCCAGGCTGCAACGCGTCCAGCGCATGTTGCAGCATGTCGGCCTGATCGGCCGCGTCCGCAGCGGGACGAACGTACGCATCCGGTACAGCCGAATGAAACGCACCAGGCGCAGGCGTGCCGGATGCCGCCGCGGCACTGCCCGGCCAAGCCAGCCCGCCTGCCACGCACATCGCGGCAAGCGCCGCACGCGCAAGAATCGGGCCGTGTGATCTATGCATGTCGAGTCGACTCCCTGGAATGACTTCGCGCGCGTCCGCCGGCGCGCCCGAATCGCTGCATGCCGGCCGAGTTGTCGGCCCGCGATACCGCCGAAACAGGCGGTGTACTACGTTCGATTGGATCATTCGAACCCGCCGCGTTTCAGTGCGTCAACAGACCAATACATCCCGCCTGCGCGGCGGATCCGACATGCCGTTGACGATTCATCGCGCTTCCAATGAAGCGAATCGCGGAACGGTAGGCTCGCGAACCGAGTGCCGGTCTGCGACACGTATCATGGCCACCATGCGACGCGACCGTGCGCCGGGATCGACCGACAGCACCGGTCGCACCCGATCCCGCGTCGCGGTCTCGGCGTGCCGTGCGCCGGGGCACCGAACCCTGCCCGCCGGGCCCCCGGATCGTCCGCACTTCGCTCGTCCAGAATCCGTTCATGACCGACCTGACCATCGCAATCTGCAACTACAACCACGGCGCATACCTGCGCGACGCGATCGATTCGGCGCTCGCGCAGGGCGCGCACGGTGTACGCGTGCTGGTCGTCGACGACGGTTCGACCGACGATTCGCGCGACATCATTCGCTCGTACGGCGAGCGCGTGACGGCGGTGTTCCAGGAGAATCGCGGTCAGGTCGCCGCATACAACCGCGCGCTCGAACATGTCACGACGCGCTACGTGATCCTGCTCGACGCTGACGACCTGCTCTATGCCGACGCCGCGGCCCGCGTGCTCGCCGCGTTCGCGTCCGGCGACTTCGTGAAGGTGCATTTCCGGCTCGACGTGATCGCGCAGGACGGTGCAATGACCGGGGCGAGCGTGCCGCAGTCGGCCGTCGACACCGATTGCGGCCGCCTGTTGCGCGCGGGCTGGCTGTACCCGTCGCCGCCCGCATCGGGCAACGCGTATCGGGTCGATGCACTCAAGCGCATCTTTCCGGTACCCGTCACCCCGGACAACCTGCATGGCGCGGATTTCTATGCGATCTACGGTATCGCGTTGCTCGGCGCCGTACACATGATCGATGCAACGCTCGGCGGCTATCGCGTCCATCAGCAGCCGGGGACGCGCCCGTCCGCCGACACGCCGGCCCTCGCCCTCACCAATTCGGAAGACGCCGCGACAGGCGCGCTGAAAGCCGAACGCCGATGGGCGACGCTGCGCATGCTTGCCGGCACGCGGCTGCACGAAGCATTGCCGATCGCGCCGCTCGACTTCGCGATCGAGAAGGCCCGCTTCGCAAGCACGCTCTATCACGCCCCACTCGTGCGGCGCTGGCGCTGGTTCCTGTGCGAATCCGGGCGCTACTGGCAAACCGTGCTGCGCAATCCGTTCTGGGGGCCCACCAAGAAAACGGCCGTGGCCGGGCTGTCACTCGCATGCTTGCTGCCGTCGGCAACGCTCAGCAACCGTGCGATTCGCTATATCTCCAATCCGCTCGCGCGCGTGCGGAAGTCGTCCGGCCATCACGCCGACGCTCGATAGCGTCGCCGAGTCGCGCCTTCGGTAAGCCATCGCACCCAGCGGGTCGCGCATGCGCTGCACAATGATCCGGACCAGTGGATTCACGCGCACTGACCGGATTTCGTCGTTGTCTCGTCTCCAGTCGTCGTAGTCGAACGCCGGTATCCGATGTTCGGAGGAATCGAGCCGACACGTAGAACGCGGCATTGATTCGTCACGCTGCGTCGTGTTCGGCACGTTCCGGCAACGTCGACCCGATATTCCATCGGCGGAAACCATCCGGCTGCCTCGTCAGCTCGAACAAGCGACTGCGACAGCAGGATCCAATGGCCACGGCAGCCATGCATTTATCAATCAGGAATGCATAGTTTAATGAACTCGACACCGAGACAACACGATTCGCGGGCGGCTCATCGTCACGACGGGCGATGAATGTGCGATCGGATCGCTAGACCGAAAGATGACCCAAGAAAAGATCGTTCATATCGCCGAAGCGTTTGGTGGCGGCGTGCTTTCGATGCTGACCCATCTCGCCAACCATGCCGCGGCGACCGGCGTCGACGTGACGGTTCTGCATTCGATCCGACCGGAAACCCCGACCGATTTTTCAACGCTGTTCCTGCCTGACGTGAAGCTCGTGTACGTCGACATGGCGCGCGAGGTAAGCGTCAAACAGGATCTGCGGAGCTTGCGTGCGCTGGTCCGCAACCTGCGCGACTGCAAGCCGACCGCGATTCATCTGCACTCGTCGAAGGCCGGCGTGCTGGGGCGAATCGCCGCCCGGATCGCCGCCCCGAATGCGAAGGTCTTCTACTCGCCGCACGGACTCTCGTTCCTGCGCCGCGACGTGTCGCGCATGAAGCAGTACGCCTATCTGAGCTTCGAGCGCATCGCGGCGCACATCGGCGGAACCATCGTCGCGTGCTCCGGCAGCGAACTCGCCGAGATCCGGGGAAAGGTCCGGGCGAAGTCGGCAGTCCTGGTGGAAAACGGCGTCAATGCGGCTGAGATCCCACCGCGTCGAACGCGCGACGATCGCAAGGTCGTCATCGGGATGAGCGGCCGGGCGTCGTTCCAGAAAAATCATGAAGCATTCGTGCGCCTTGCCGACACGCTGCACGGCGCGGACGTCGAGTTTCTCTGGATCGGCGGCGACGCCGCCGAGATTCCGGACCCCGGCCAGCGCCGGGCAGTCGTCTGCAGCGGCTGGGTCACCCGCGCACGCGCGCTCGCGCTGACGTCGGAACTGGATATCTACGTCCAGACCTCCCGATGGGAAGGCATGCCGGTCGCGTTGATCGAAGCGCAGGTCGCCGGCATACCGGCCGTGGTGACGGATGTCGTGGGCAATCGCGACGTGGTGATTCACGGCGTGACCGGCTATGTCGCGTCGAACGCCGACGAGATGGCCGCATATCTGACCCTGCTGCGCGACGACCGGCAGCTTCGCGAGGAAATGGGCGCAACTGCCCGGCAACGGGCGATTCAGCGATTTTCGATGAACGCGATCTTCCGTCAGTGGCACGCCCTTTACGGACTCGACACCGACGGGGCGCGAGTCGACACGCACGACTTCAAGCCGGTTGTTCCCGATCACGTCAAAGCCTGATTCCGATTTCGACATCCCCTTATCGACATGATCGCTTTCAAGAAACCGAAGCAACTCGTATACAACGGCCGATTCACCACGCAGAAGACGACCGGCGTGCAGCGCGTCGCGCGCGAGCTGATCGCCGCACTGATCAAGTTTCAGCCTCAGGATCCGGTGACCGTGCTGGTGCCTCCGCAGCCCGGCGTCGAGGTAAGCGGTGCGAGGACGGTCAAGGTCGGTTTTTACAAGGGCGTGGTCTGGGAGCAGCTGGTGCTCCCGCTGTTCGCTCGCCGCGGACGCATCGTCAATCTCAGCAATTCGGCATCCATTTTCATCGGCAACCAGATCATCTACATGCACGATGCGGCGGTGTTCGACACGCCCGCGCATTTCTCCCGGCCATTTCGCGTGTGGTACCGGATCATGTTCTGGATCCTGGCGCGAACCTCCGTTTGCGTGCTGACCAACTCCTATTTCTCGCGGGATCGCCTCGCGCATCACTGCGGCGTCTCCGCGGAGAAGATCAGCGTCGTGCCGCTCGGTGCGGATCATCTCGATGCCCTGGAAGCGGACACGAGCGTGCTCGACAAGCATGCGCTGACGCCCGGCCGCTTCGTGCTCGCGGTCAGCAGCATGAATCCGACCAAGAACTTCGGGCGGCTGATCGCGGCATTCCGGCAGATCGACGATCCGTCGGTCGATCTCGTCATCGTCGGCATGCAGAACGCCACCGTGTTCGGCAAGCAGGATCATCTCTCGGCATCCGAGCCGAACATCAAGTACGTGGGCTACATCAGCGACGAGCAATTGAAGGCGCTGTATCAGAACGCAGCGTGCTTCCTTTATCCGTCGATCTACGAAGGTTTCGGCATACCGCCTCTCGAGGCGATGCGCTACGGCTGTCCGGCGGTTGTCGGCAAATCGGCCGCACTGCCGGAAGTCTGTGCCGATGCGGCGCTGTACTGCGATCCGTTTTCGCAGGACGACATCGCGCAGAAATTGCGGAGCCTGCTCGATTCCGCCGAGCTCAGGGCCGAGCTCAAACGCAAGGGAAGCCTGCACGCGGAGAAATATCGCTGGAGCCGAAGCGCCGAGATGATGACGGAGATCTTCGAGGGGCTGTAAGAGAAACTCCCGCATTCCGGCGCCGCAACGACGCCGGTGTGCTCCTCGAACTGCTCCGGTTACCCGACGTTGACCGGGTTGCCGGTCGCGGCCCGATGATTTCCGAACATGCGCTTGCCCAGATACGACCTGATCGGTTCTTCAACAAATTTCGCCAGGATGGCGGCGGACACGATCGAAAGAGACGCGGCGATCATCGCGGTTCGGACAACGTGGATGTCGGCCTGTGGCGCATACGCGAACACCAGCCTTCCGATCGGATAGTGCACGCAATAAAGCGGATACGAGATCCAGCCGAGGAACGCGCTGAGCCTTGCAATCGTCTTGCCGCTCGGCGCGAGCATGGCCCCCCGGTAAACCAGCGCAGGTGCGACGAACAGCAGGATAGCCACTGAATACATCCCCTTGATCGACGACGGAAACGCGACGACCAGCAGGAAAACGACAAACAGCATGTAGTCGTTCTTTATGAGCCTGGCGACGAACCAATGCGGCTTCGCCGGAAGATCCGATTCGTACATCTTTCCAATCGCGATGCCCAACAAGAACCCGTAGCCCACCCTGAAGAAGCCGCCGATGAAGTTATCCGCCGCCCAGCCCTGGTTCATCATGATCGCCAGCTTGGCGTTATCGAGACTGGCAAGGAACCCATATACGAGGAATGCGACGAGACAGGCGTAGGCCCATCTCGACAGATTCCGCGCGGTCGTCTTGATTGCCGCGATCAGGATGACGCTCGCGAACAACTCGAAGAACAGCGACCAGGCAGGCGGATTCAGCGGGAATACGCCAGGATCATTGACGGACGGCAAGCTGTGATTCGCCGCGCCGACGAAACCCGACACCGAAAAGCGACCGAGGTATGGAACGAGAAAAAAATTCTGGCCGGTGGCGGCCGCCAGGTTGCCCAATGAGAACCGGGCGCACGAATTGGCCTGCATGACGATCAGGCTCGCGAAGCCGATCGCGAACCCGATGAAAATCATCGGGTACAGGCGTATTAACCTGCGCTTCAGATACTCGCCACGCCATGCGTCCTGGCGTAATCTTTCACCATAGGAATACGAAAGAATGAAGCCGCTCAGCATGAAAAACATGTCGACGGAAAGATAGGCACCCTGCAGGATCGTGCTCGATAGTTCCTGCAGGAAATGCATGAACATCACGCTTATCGCAGCGATGCCTCGCAAGCCGTCCAGGATTTCGAACTTCTGCTTGTGACTGGCCATGAAAGTGAGTGGCTCCGGGAAATATCGATCTTGCAGGTTCGGCGCGCGTCGGCGCACACTTCAGGTTTCCGGTGACCCGGCACCCTACGATCGCCGTGCCGCCGCCGCGGGTCAGAAAGTCTTGTAGACGATGTCCGGCGCGGGCGAATCGGAAATGACCAGCACCAGCACGGTCACGACCGCCAATACCGTGCACCACGAGGTACGGGCGTAACGCGACAGGAACAGTCCGGCCATGCCGCCTTGCGTCACACGCTCGTATACCGCGTTGAGCAAGGCAAGCGTCACCGTCGCGCCCACGAATACCAGCAGCCATACGAACGCGACGAGCGCCGGGCCGAGCGTCGTCGCGATAGTCTGGATTTCGCTCCAGGTCGACCAGAACCACAACAGGCTGAATGCGAAAAACGTGAACGTCAGCCCGCGCGCGCAATGGGCGTAGAGCGGCGTGTTGCACAGCGCGACGTACCGTTTCTTGCCAAGCCATTTGGTCATGCGGATCTGATACAGCTTGTTGACGCTGACGCCCCCGCCCTGCAGGACACCGAAGAACAGAAACATCGACGTCTGCCCGTGCCACGCGCCGACCAGGAAGAACGTCACGAAGAACGCGACGACACCCAGATACGGCTCCAGTGAGCGCGACGGAAAGCGACGCATGAGTGTCATCAGCAGCGGGTTGTATACGTAGGTCTTGAGCCAGCCGGAAAGCGTGATGTGCCAGCGACTCCAGAATCCGATGAAGTTGGTCGACGAGAACGGCCGGTCGAAATTCTCCGGCAGTGAGATCCCGAAGAAGCGCGCGACACCGACGACCGTGTCCGTGTAGCCGGAGAAGTTGAAATACAGATAGACCGGGTAGATCGCGGCGATCGCCAGCCCGGTCAGCATGCGCTCGCCGAGCGGTTGCATCGGCGACAGTTGCGCAAGCGCCTGATGATGGAGGTGCGACAGTGCCGCCGACACGATCGCCACCTTGAAGAATCCCACGATGATGCGCTCGAGCGCGACGCCGTAGTCGATTGCATCCGGTCCCGGCCGCTCGCTCGTCTGCGTCACGCTGTAATCCTGAAAGCGTTGAATCGGCCCCGACACGAGCGACGTGAAGTTGAGCACGTAATTCAGATACACCACCGGCGTCACGCGAACCGACAGGCCCGGACTGCGAGCGTCGATGATGAGATGGAGCATCCGGAAAAAGATGTAGGACACGCCGATCGTCGCGTAAGGGTGCGACAGCAGCAACGCGGACGGCACGAACGTATAGCGTTTGAGCCAGAAGAACAGCGCGATCACGATCGCAACGATCGGCGCGAACGCAGCCAGCCACTGCTTCGTTTGCATGCCCCGGACGCTCAGATAACCGACGAGCAGGAATGCGGCGAACGGAATCCACGCGACCGGATCGCGGGAAAACGTCGCCAGGAACAGCAGATTGACGACGAGAAATACCGCGTTTTGCCAGGTCAGCGACCGAGACAGGTTGAAGATCAGCGCGGCGACGGCTGCAAAGGCGAAGAACTGGAAGGATGGAATATTCATCGGGCGGCCTGAAAACGGTTCGAAACGATGGCGGCGGCATGCGCCGCCAGGTTCAATGTGACCCGCATGCCGACAACGCGGGTGCCCCGCCGGCGGTAAGCGCCGTCACCATGCTTCGCGCGACAACGCGCGCGCCGGCGGCGTTCAGATGGTTGTCGACCGGATAGTAGTAATCGGCCGGGTTCGCCGACTGCTTCAGGCTCGAGGCCAGATCGATGTAGCGCATGCCGTGCTTCGCGGCGATTTCGGCCATCGCGTGATCGAGCGCCAATGGATCGATGCCCGTGGGCAGCGATTTCGCGGCCAGGAGCCCGGCCTGCGTCCGTTGCGGAATCAGCATCAGCGCCACCGGCACGCCCGTCGCGCGAAACCTGTCCGCGACCGTTTCGGCCACTTTGTCGAACGTCTCGAGCCGCTCGCGCCAGGCGGTCGAAAATGGCGGCCGAAGGAAATCGGCCTTGTCGCCGTATTTCAGATACATCGGCACCTGAATGTCCGGATTTTCGAACATGTAGTGCTGTGCGACGGCGACGGCACGGCTGCCGCTCAGCCAGCCCTTGGCACGCGCCATCAGGTCGCTGCGCGGTTCCGGCGCGAAGGTAGCCGCGCGCGCATCCGCGACGTCCGGCAGATTGATCTTTTCCAGATCGAACGGCGCAACCGTGAGTACCGCTGCATCCGGCTGCAAGGCCAGCGCCGGTCCGATCCGGTTCAGCACCTTGCGGAACGGCAGTTCGTAGACACCGAGATTCTGGACCTCCACCGGTGCACCACACATCCTGCTCAGGTCATGTTCCGCCAGCGCCGCGAACGATTGGTCGTACGGGAGGCTCGTGCCTTCGGCAAACGACGTGCCGAGCAGCGCAACGCGTCGCGTACCGGCCGGCTTCGGTCCGCAACCCTCGGTCGAGCGGAAACCGCAAGCGTTGTAGTGGTAAGTGATCCACGGCGTTTCCGGAGTCTTGACCGTCATCGTGCAGTTCGGGACGTTGCGCATGCCCTCCCTGGCATCGGCCACATGGCATTCGCCCCCGCGCGTACCCGCGCTCCAGATCGCCCTCGTCGCGAATTCGGCGGCAACGAAAAGGCAGACCACCGTCGCCACGACGATCAACGGCAGCAATACATAGTCACGGCGCGGCAGCTTGCGAGAAGCCGCAACGTCATCCGTCTCGCGCAACGACGTGAGTGATACGGTGTTTTTCATGATTCAGGCGGCAGCAATCGTATCGAAACCCGCCCGCGTCACGGCGAAATGACCCGGCGCGATCTCGCGGTCGCTGGCCATTTCCCAGACCGTCGTGCCGTCCGGCTCTTCGCTCACGGCTTCGAAACCGAGCTTCGCATAATGATCCTTGACCAGCGCATTGCGGTCGGTCGGGATATAACGCCCGATCACGCGCGTGACATCGCGCTGGCGCGCATGCTGCAGCACTTCGCGCAACACCATCTGCTCGACCTGGCGCCCCAGCACGCGGCAGCTCATCAGCCACGAATCGATCTGCCAGGTACTCGGCGCACGTTCGTCGGGCCGGCAAATCACGACCGAGATCATGCCGTTGTCGCCGAACGTATCCGTCAGGCGAACCTGCAGCGTGAAAACCCGCCCGTCGCCTTCGAGCGCGTGGATCTCCGCGTCGGTATAGCGGCGCGTCGTCAAATTGAACTGGTTCGACTTGTTGATCAACTGAACAATGCGTGCCCGTCCGGTATCGTCGAACGGTGCGAAATCGATCTTCATGTCGAGCGAACGCAGGTACGCATCCATGTCGCCGGCCTGACTGCGCAGCGCCACGCGGCGCGCATTGTCCTGGTACATGTCGGCGCGCTTCTGATCTTCCGGCAAGAACGCGAGGGACTCGAAATAGCCCGCGGCGGCAAGGGTCCGCGCGTACAGCGAAGGATCATCGGGCAACTCGGGAACGGCGACTTCGGGCAACGTCGTACGGACCAGATTCCGCTCGACCGGATTGTCGTCGAGGAACACCATCGAATCGATACCGAGCGACAGCTCGTCGGCAATCGCGCGAATATTGGTAGCCTTGTCGTTCCAGTTGGCCTGGAACACCGCAAAGTGTTGCTCACGCAACAGCATTTCAGGGTGCTTTTGAAACGGCAGCCGCGCCGTATCGTCGTTGTTCTTCGACGACACCGCGAGCACGATGCCGCGCGCCCTCAGCGAAAGCGCGAGCTGCTGTACAGCGAGATGGGCTTCACCGACCGCATCGCCCTGCGCCACCTTGATGCCTTTGAGCAAGTCGTCGCCGATCACCCCGCCCCAAAGGGTGTTGTCGAGATCGAGTACCAGCACACGCCGGCTCTTGCCGCGCGCCGCGCCCAGCAGCCGGCCCACGTGATCCGCATAGAGCGGCACGTAGTCGCCGGCAAACGGATACTTGGCCAGATTCCATTGGGCGGGCGAATGCCAGTTCGCCAGTCCGACCGTCCCCGCGACATGCGCAACGTCGAACAGGATGTCGTTCGATTCCGCCACACGCTGCGCGAGCGCTCGATTGAAACGTTCGACGAGATTGAGCGGCGTGCCGGCAATCAGCGCATCCCGATTGCCGAACAGCGTGTCGGACGGCGGCGCGAGCGTCTGGACGATCGACGGCGCATTGCCGTGCTGCCTGAAGCCGGCCCGCAGTGCATCGATCTGATCCAGTGCCGCAGCCACGCTGTGCTGCGCCGCTTCCTCGTCGCCCGGTTGCGCGTTGAGCGGCAACCCACGGTAGTCCAGGGCCACCAGCACGGCATCGACTTGCGCGCGATTGATCGTCGAATCCGGCGCAAGGGCTTCCTGCATGACCTGCCCGTAGTGCCCCGACACGATCTCCAGCGCGACGCCATGACGCGCGGCGCTGGCGACGAGCGGCAACACGAGATGATCGAGCGTGCCGTTGCCGACCAGCCCGAGCCGGAACGGCGTGAGCGGCGCGAGCGTGCGCCCCGCACCCTGCAAGGCAACGATCGCGCGCCCCAGCTTGATCAACTGATTTTCGCCGAGCGCGCAGTTGGCCAGTTGGCGTAAGCGGCGGCCCAATCCGGCACCCGGATCATCGTCGATCGATTCTACGAGCGTGCGGCATCGCGCGGAGAAATCGTCAGGCGGGCGCGGCAACCAGGCCAGCGCAGTGTACAAATCATCTTTCATCGAAGGGCGCTCTCGGCAAAGCGGGTTCTGGACGGGACATGCGGGCCGACCTGCATCATGCGGCGTGGCGCTTGCTGATCAGATCTGCAAATTCACCGACGTTCTTGAGGCCGGAAATATCGGCTGCGGCAAGCTTGATTCCGAACGCGCGCTCGACGCTCAGAACCAGGCGGATATGCGACAGGCTGTCCCAGCCGTCGACGTCAGCGGCGGTCAGTTGAGGCGTTGCCACCAGCTCGTCGTCGTCGAATACGTCCCGCAATACATCGGTCAACTTGGCATAGACGGCAGATTGGCTCACGGCGAAGGCATCCTTTGACGTAGGGAAAAATGAACGATGCGATGTGCTCGGTCGAGGTTGTTCGCGTGCAGGTCATCGCATTGCATCGGTCAGCGGTCCGTGGTTCGTGGTCCGCAGCGGCACGACAACCTCGACCATCGTGCAAATGCTAGCCCGGCGATCGAATCATTAACGTGCGAAAAGCTACTTTTCCGGGAGGTGACCTGGCTGGAACGCAGGTTTCGACTGGCGACCGCGATGTCGAACGGGCACGCGGCTGCCCCCCGTTTCGCGCACGACAGGCACCGCGACGCGAGGCCGAACGTCGACTGGTCATCGGCGGCATTCGTGCTGCGATACGCTGCGAACCAGGCCGTCGATCGACACGTCAGCGCGCCCGCGTGCGCCTCACGGTGCGGCAGGATGGGTGGCCGGCGCGACCGATGCCGGTCGCTTGACGAAATAGCGGAACACGGCGATCAGCAAGACAATCGGCACGAAATTCCGTCCGCTGAACAAATTCGGAATTCGAAGAATCTCCATGATCGAAACGTAGAGCACGGCATGCGCGCAACACCAGAACCCGGCTCCGCTCCGCCAGCCTGCGTAGCTCCGTCCGAACACCCAGCCGAGGACAACCGCATCGAGCAGCCCGAACCAGCCCCATTCGTAAAAGTGAACGAAGATCCCGGAGGGATTGTTGAATTCCGGGTCGGCGTAGCTGTTCAGGAACACGGTGATGCTGTCGGTCGAGTCGAGCCACGGCTGCAACGGTGCGCCGATGATCGGAAAATGCAGCAGCCAGTCGAAAGTGAACATCGGATGGCCGCGGTCCCAGCCGAGCACGCTCAGTATCCCCGCACCGTTGTTCAGCGCCGTCGAGTAATAGAGGCCGAGACGTTCGAGCGCGAAATCGAAAAGGTTGTCGTAGATGGTGACGTAATAGGCTTCCCACGACCGGTTGTACTCGTTCGCGATGAAGAGCCCGAACAGCAACGGAATCGCGGCGTACGGCCCGAGCGTCAGCAGTCGCGAGAACCGGCCGCCGAGCCGGAACCGCACGATCATGAGCGCGCATGGCAGCGCCACCTCGATCAACGCGAGCCGCTCGGCAAAGATGAAGCTGCGCAGCAGCGTCAGCACCGCGAGCACGCCCAGGTAAACCTTGTAGCGGTTCACCCCTTTGACCGGCGTCTTGAACACATAGAAATACAACGCGACGTACGGCGCGGCTGCCTGCGTGAACGAGCTCAGGCCCGTGAAGTGCCCTTTCTGCTCGAGCATGACATACGCATTCGCTTCGCCGTGCAGGAACGCCAGCAACAACGCCGGACGCGCGAAAATCCCGCCCAGCAGCATGAGATTGCCGAACAGCGCGAGCACGAACACGAAATCGAGTACGCCGGCGGGCAACTCGGCTGGCGCGGCCGGCGGCCCCCGGCGCGACTGCGCCTCGGTCGTCGCCAGCCACGCCGTCACCACGACGACCAGCAGGAACAACGCGCCGACCAATGCGTAATAGCCGTCGAAGTAGAGCCGCGCGATCGATTTCTGATTGACCAGCAGACTCAGCGACAACATCCCGTACAACGGCAGGATGAAGATCAGCACGAGGCGGGCGGGATCTTCCCACCAGTAACCTGTGTAAGCACCTGCCTCGCGACGGAAACGCGCCGCCCTGCGCGCCGTCGCCCCGCTCTGTCGCGGACGGAGCCTGCCGTCGCCCGCACGCCGCCGTCTCATGAAGCCCGTTCCATCTGTTGTCGCGATACCGCCATTCCCTTGGCGACCGCCGCGGCCTGATGCGTGTTCGTATCCGCATAGCCGTAGTCGTACCGTCCCGGCGCGCCCTTGTAATCGTTCAGGACCACGCCGCGCACGTCGATATGCGCCTGTTCGAGCCGTCGTGCGCTTTCGTCGAGTTCCGCCAGTGTCGTCACGCCGCTGCGCGCGACGAGGAACACGGTTCCCGCGAGGCGGCCGAGCACCAGCGCATCGGCCACCGGCAGCAACGGCGGGCCGTCGATCACGACCATGTCGTAGCGCGATGCGACCTGCTCGATGAGTTCGGCGAGCGCGGGCTGCAGCAGCAGCTCGCCCGGATCGGGCACGACGCTGCCCATCGCGATGAAATCGAGGCCCGGCACGATGCCGCGCTTGATCGCCTCGTCGAGCCGATGGGTGCCAGCCACCACGTCCGACAGGCCCGGCGCGCGGCTGTAGCGGAATCGTTCGTGCAGCGACCCCTTGCGCAGGTCGGCATCGATCAGCAGGACTCGCCGCTTCGCCGCGCCGACGAGCGACGCGATATTCGCGGCGACGAACGACTTGCCGACACCCGTCGTCGGCCCGGAAATCAACACGACGGGATTCGACGCGTCCGGCATCGACAGTTGCAGTGCCGCACGGAAATTGCGCAGGCCTTCAAGCGCCGCGTCCTGCACGGCGACCGACGGCACCTGCGCGCGCGCGCCACGCCGTCCGGCCTTCGGGCGCAGCTCCGCTTGCGCCGCGCCCGGGCTGTGCGGCACGGTCGCGAACACAGGCAGTTCCGTCGTCCATTCGATTTCCTCGGCATCGCCGATCGTGCCGACGATGCGCTGCCGGACGATCACGATTGCCGCGCCTGCCAGCAGGCCCACCATCAGCAGGGCGATCACGGCGACCCCGCGATGCGGGCCGATCGGCTGCTCGGCGACCTTCGCCGTATCGACGATCCGCACGGTGCCGGTCTTGCTGGCCCGCGCGAGGATCATCTGCTGGCGCGTGTTGAGCAGGTTCGTGTACAGCGCCGTGTCGACGGCCACGTCGCGCTGCAACTGCAGCACGCCCTGTTCGACGGTCGGCAGTTGCTGGATCTGCTTGCGTGTCGTGTCGAGCGAACGCTGCGCGTCGGAGAGCTGAGCATCGACGGCCACCACGGCCGGATGCTTCGGCATGAAGCGCGTCAGCAATTCCTCGCGCCGCTGCTGCAGCGTCTGCACGCGCGTCTCGATGTCGACCGACTGCTGGCGCAACGCCAGCGCCTCGTCGCTCGTATTGACCGTCCCGTGCGAGGCCCGGAACGCGTTGAAGCGGCTTTCCGCCTTTTCGAGCTGCGCCTTGAGCTGCGGCAACTGGGCGTCCATGAAGCGGATCAGCTTGTCGGCCGCCTCGGACTTGCGCTGCGTGTTCTGCGCCAGGTATGCGTCGCCGATCGCGTTCAGCACGCGGCTGTCGTGCACGGGATCGGTGCCGTCAAGCGTCACGCCGACCATGTTCGACTGCTTGCCGCGCTCCGAGATCAGCGCGTTCTTCTGCAGCCAGGCCGTCGCCTCCTCGTCGCTGTAGCGCGTCAGGTCGAAACGTGCGCCGGGCTTGCCGGCCACGCCGCGCACGAATATGTCGAGCGGCCCCTGCGGCGTCTCGACATGTAGCGGCTGCCCGATGCGGCCCTGCCATGCCGGCCCCTTGCGGCCGAACCAGCCCGTACGCTGCAGCGTGTAGGCGCCGTCGTCGCCGACGGTCAGCGCGAACCGCTTGCCGAGCAGGCGCTTCGGCACGTCGAAGGTCGGCACGTCGATGCGCTCGGCGCCGTACACATAGCCGCCCGGCAGCGGCGACGACAGCCCGTCGGCCGCGTTCACGAACCGCCAGCCGATCAGCGGCAGGTAATGCGGCCTGGCGTCGACGGCCAGATTGGTGCTGTCGATCGCGCGATCGAGCACCGCGCGGGATTTCAACACTTCGATCTCGGTCGACGCATCCGTCTTCAGGTCGAATACCGACGACGGATCACCGGTCGGCGACGTCGATTTCGAGTCGGTCGGGCTTTGCTCGACCTGGAACAGGATGTCGGTCCGGTAGACGGGGGCCGCACACAGCGCATACACGGCGCCAACGAGTGCGCCCGCGAGCGCCGTGCCAAGGATCAGGCGCCGGCCGCCGTACAGCATGCCCCAGTAGCGGCGCACCGGATAGGACGGCCGCAGGGCGGGCCCGCTGTGCGGGTCGGGCAGGGTCGAGGAAGTCATACGGCATCAGTCCCGTAGGCGCGACGCGCGGTCGCGATGACGAAATGGGTCATGAGGGTCACGGCGAAATCGCCTTGGCCGTCAGCGCACCCTGCGCGGACGACGGAATCAGCAGGTTGACGACGCGGCTCCAGCGCACCAGCGACGACGCATCGACGAACACGACATCGCGACGCTCGAGCGGAAACTGATCGGCCAGCGCGAACGACGCGGGCGAACTGCCGTCGAGGTGGTACACCCGCGGGCGGTTGTCCGGGCCACGACGCACGACGAACACCTGGCGCGCGTCCGACGTGTACTGGCTCGCGCCGCCCGTGTCGCCGAGTGCTTCGCCGAGGCTCATCCGGCCGTCGGTCAGCGTCAGCGTCGCGGGCCGCGACACCTCGCCGAGCACGAACACCTTCGCGTCGCTCGCCGCGCGCACGCGCACGAGATCGCCGTCGCGCAGCAGGATGTTCGACGGGTTCACGCCCGCGGCGATCAGCGCCGGCAGGCTCACGTTCACGGTCTTGTCGCCGCGCGTCACCGAGACCTGCGAGCGATCGGCCGTCGGGGTAAAGCCGCCCGCGCGGTCGATCGCCTCGGGCAACGTCATCGGCATGTCGTTGACGATCTGCAGACCCGGCGTGCGCACCTCGCCGTCGAGATAGACACGCTTGCTGCGATAGGTCTGCACGCGCAGCGCGATCTGCGGCTTGCGCACATATTCGCCGAGACGCTTCGTCAGCAGCGCGCGCGCCTGCGCCTCGGTCAGCCCCGCCACGTGCACGAGGCCGGCATACGCGAACTGCACGTTGCCGTTTGCGTCGACCGTGTAGCCGGTCGCGACCGAACTGGCACCGACACCGTCGCCGCCCGCCGTCGTCTGCGTCGTCGGCAGGTTCAGTTCGGGGTGGTCCCATACGACGATGCCGAGCACGTCGCCCGGGCCGATCGTGTACGGCTTCGGCTTGCCGAACAGCTGGCGGATTTCCGCATCGACATCGGCCGGCCGGCTCGCATGCTGCTGCGCGACGAACGCCGGCGTGATTTCGATCAGCTCCTCGCTCGACACGTTCTGCACACCGTCGAGGCCGCCCGCGCCCGATGCATCGGCGCTCACGCGCGCATTCGCGTCACGGTCGGCAGGCGCCCGGTACGTCATGCCCGGCGACAACGCACATGCGCTCAATGCGCACGCGGCCGCCACGATCGCCATGCGCGACAGCCACGGTGCGCGACGGGTGCCGGCCATGCGTGCCTGCAACGCTCCGTGCGTCGATTCGGGTTGCGTGGTGATTGACATCGTGCCCTTCCAAAACTGTGCGGTAACCCGCCGAACGCGGCGAATTCCGGCATTACGCTTGCCGGCGCGGCTCGCATCACGGTGCCACGCCTCCCTCTACACCGCACGTCAAACCGTACGATTCGTCATGAACTGCTCTTCGTCGCTTTCGTTCCTCGTCTGCATCGCCTCGGCCGGCATCGTCTGCGCCGTCGATGCGCAGACGTTGCCCGCCGTCCCGGCCAACGCGCCGACGTTCGCATCGGCGGCGGCGCTCCCGCCCGTACCGCTGCAGCGATCGGCGCAAGCCGCCGCGACAAGCGACGCCGTCGAACCCGCTGCAGCCGCCCCCGGAGTCGCGATGTCCGCTTCCGCGCGTCCCGTCGCCAGCACCGCCGTCCAGCCCGAAACGCGCGCTCGCGGCGCGCTGCGCCGGCCGCTCGTGCCGGGGCGGCCGCATCGCCCGCAAGCGGCCAGTGCACCCGCCGACGACGTATGGCGCAGCGACAGGTTGTATGCGTCGCCCTACGCGAAGTCGCCCTATGAGCAACCGGACGATCCGGACTGAAGCATCCCGGCCGGTCATGCCTCGGCATGACCGGCGATGCACCGATACGGAATTGGACACCACGGCGAACGGCACGTCTGTGAGGGACCCCACCGAACGCCGATCTTCATGCGTAGAGGGGATCGCACCCCGATGCGCCGCCGCGTGCGACGCGGCGCGCATCACGACCGGCCGACGGACACGCTCGTGTACGATCGCGCGGCCGCTTCCGGTGCGGCCGGATCGGCGACGCGCGCGACCGGCCGGATCGCGTCGCGACCGAGCGCCTGCATGCACCGGTCGATCACGATGTCCGTGCCCACCGCGCCGTACACCGCATGGTCGACCTGCGGCTCGAGGTACAGACGCACGTGACGCGAGCACCGGAACGCGCGCTCGATTGCACCGAAGTGACGCCGGACATCGTCGATGCCGGGATCAAGCGCGCCGTACACCAGCGTCGTCCATACGTTGCGCTGCGCAAGCTCGTGCATCACGCCGCGCGGCGTGCCGATGCCCGGCTTCCAGCCGGCGCGCGCGACAAGCGCCTTCGCCGGCACGCTGACCCGCGCGATCGCATTCGCGGCCACCGCCCGCACGATCGGCCGCAGGTCGCGCCGATCCCGCACGAGGCGCTTCCATTTCTGCCAGTCGCGCACCGAAAGCCAGTAACCGCGCACCGAGTTGTTCCGCTGCTTCTGCACTGCCTCGAGCGAGAGTCCGGCCGGCCACACGAAGCGGGCGAGATTGATCGCGATCACGCCGCCGAGCGACGGCGTCTTCACGGCCGCATGCAACGCCGCATAGGCGCCGGAACAAATGCCCGCCGCGGCCACCTCCGGGTGACCGAGCGCGCGCAGCCAGTCCGCGGCAGCGGCCACGTCGTCGCTCGACCGCGCCGAATACACGACGCCCGACTGGTCGTCCAGCGCGGCGGGCCCGCTATCGCCGACGCCATGCACGTCGATCCGCAGTGTCGTCACGCCGGTGCGTGCCAGCGCGCGCGCGAGGCGCACGCTGAAGCGCCCTTCGCCGCTGCGCGGGTTCGTCGACGTGTTCGCGATCACGAGCGCCGGGCCGACCGGATTCGCAGGCCGCGTGTCGGCGGGACGGCACAGCACGCCGACGAGCCGGTCCGCACCGACCGCGACGACCTGCTCGGTCATGTCGTGCAGGTCCAGCGCGACGGCCGACTCGCCATTCCACGCCGAATCCGTTTGCATCGGGGTTTCGGCGCCAGCCGACATACGCGGCGCGAGTTCGGCGATCCAGTTCGCGAGCGTGTCGATCGCCGCGAGCGGCAAGCGCGAGCGCGTGCCGTCCAGCATCGTCGTCGGCCATTCGCGGAATGCATCGCTCGCCACGTCCACACCGCGCTCGAACAGCGCTTCGCGCAATGCCGGCCCGTCGCCCTGATCGGGCTGGATCAGCAGCATCGCGCCAGGCAACGTCGGCGCATCGCGCACGACGTCGCACAGATCGACCGCCTTCAGCGCATCGACGAAGTCGTCGGGAAACCGGTGTCCGAGCACGTTCATGCACGGTTCGTCGCGATGCGCGGCGCGGATCGCGGGCGACGTGATATCGAGCCACTGGCGATGCACGAACGACAGCTCGCGCAAGTAGGCGCGACCGCGCACGACCGGCGCCAGCGCCACCAGGGCGTCGACGCGCGGCGCCGGGCGCGGGCCCACGCCCGCGGCGGCCAGCATCGCGAACAACGCGCCCGCGCGGATCCCGACGAGCGTCAGCGTGGTTACGCCAACCTGATCGCGCAACAGGTCGATCGCGTCGTGAATGCTGGCGATGCTCGCGACATACCGACCGGCGTCGCGATCGTCGCCCGCCGAGTCGCCGGTGCACGGGTAGTTGAATCGCAATACCGTGACACCCTCGCGGGCCAGCCGCTCCGCGATCGCCCGCATGAGCTTGTGCGTCCACGATGCCTCGTGACCCAGCGATTCGCACAGGATCACGCCTTGTGTCGTATGTCCTTCGTGCAGCCACCCCACGCAGCTGCCGAACGTTATCGGCTTCAATCGGTACTCCTCGGCTCGGTATTTGTTATCGGATGCGGACACGCGTCCGGCGGCACACCGGAATCGGCCACTCCACGGTCGTGTGACCGCTCTACGGCGCACGGCCTTCACGCAACGGACCTCCGCCGCGCCCCTGCGCAACCCGTCCCTTCGCGATGCGTTGCCCTGCCCCGTTGCCTGGCGGCGGCAGGTTGCCGGCCCGAGTCGTCGTCAAGCCATGTCTGCCGCGCACGCAAACAGTCGTTCGATTAGAGCACTCGGCCCGAGCGCCCTTCGGTGCGCCAGCTTACAAATGCATTCATTACCGTGGCGATACAACGAGGCGCCCGCTGTCGGGATTCGCGCCGCGCGTGTGCGCCGAATCCGCGAAAGGTAGGCTCGCGAACACAGTCGTCTCGCTAGCCCCGTATCATGACCGCCATGCGATGTGGCCGTGTCCGGCATCGCCGGACGAAACCGGCGCCAGCTGGAACGGGCCGCGAACCCACGCAGCCGGATCAGCGCCGACCGGCCGCGCGAGCGCACGGCGGCCCGCACCTCGCCACCCTGCGACACCCACGGCGCCGACCAAGCGAATGTCAAACCTCAAGAAGAATTTCCTGCTGCTGCTGACGCTGCAGATTTCGATGTATGCGGTGCCGCTGCTGATCGCACCGTTGCTCACGCACGCGCTGGGCCCGGAAGGCTACGGGCAGCTCGCGTTCTCGCTCGCGGTCATCGCGTACCTCACCAACTGTACGAGCTACAGCTTCGACCTGACCGCCACGCCGCGCATCGCGCTCGCGCGCGACGACCGCGCCGAACGCTCCCGCATCTTCTGGGCGACGCTGTATGCGCAGATCGGCATCGCGGTGAGCTGTTTCATCGTGCTGGTCGGGCTGATCGTGCTGGTCGGCCGCTTCGGCGAAGACCGCGACCTGCTGCTGATCGGCTTCGGGATGGTGGCCGGCGTGGCGTTCACGCCGGGCTGGTATTTCCAGGGCATGGAGAAGTTGCGCGCGCTGAGCGTGATCCTGTTCGTTGGCCGCATCCTGAGCCTGCCCGCGATGTTCGCGCTCGTGCATAGCCCGGCGGACATCGACCGCGCGATGATCGTCAACGCGGCCGTCCCGACGCTGTCCGCGCTCGTACTGGCCGTCTATCTGTATGCCCAGCGCGAAATCGACTTCGTTCGCGTAGGTTTCGCCGACATCGCCGAATCGCTGAAAGGCGGCTGGCAGGTGTTCCTCGCATCGACGTCGATCGCGTTCTATGCGTCGACCAACACCGTGCTGCTCGGCTTCGTGTCGGGCAACGTCGCAGCCGGCTACTTCGCCGCCGGCGACAAGCTGATCCGCGCGGCGCTCAGCATGCTCCAGCCGCTGAAGGCCGCCACCTATCCTCGCATCAGCTATCTGATGCGGCATGCGCGAAACGACGCGTTCTCGTTCCTGCGCAAGCTGTTCGTGGTGCAGGTCGCGATGGTGCTCGGCATCTCGCTCGCGATCTTCTTCGGCGCGCCGCTCGCCGTGCGCATCCTGTACGGCCCTTCGTACGAACCGACGGTCCAGGTGCTGCGCTGGATGGCCTTCATTCCATTCATGGCCGGAATGACCGACCTCTTCGGTGTGCAGACGATGCTGCCGCTTGGAATGAAGTCCGAATTCACGCGTGTCCTGATGTCATCGGGCATTCTGAACATCGTCCTCGTGCCGGTGCTCGCGAAGTACTTCGCCGAACTGGGCGCCGCCGCCGCCGTGCTGACGGCCGAGGCTGCGGTCGCAGCGGCGCTCGCGACCGTCGTCTATCGTGCCGGGATTCCGCTGCCGGGCAGTCCCGTCGCTCGGCGCGGTTAGCTGGCGCAGCGTCCGTGCTGCCGGTTTTCCCCGAGGCGACCGGAATTCGACGGGGTTCCATTCGATGCACACGCAACGAATCCCCCACAAGCCTCCCGTCGCCGCCCCCGATCCGCCTCCCCTCGAAACGACCGCCCGCGGGTACTTCTTACCCTGCTGCACACGCACAATCAGGAACGCTTACCGGCTTTTCCCCACATCGCACACCCGCATCGAAAAAAGATCATACGTATCAGTAGAAACACCGATGCTGTAGTCAAACTACATTCGTACGATTGGCCACTGCAGAGAATCGCTACATCCGATTCGGCAGTGTCGGACGGTCCGCGTCGCCGTCCGCGTTGTTCGATCGGGCCCAACCGGCCGTAACGATTCCCCGCCTGGCCTGGCATGCCGACGCGCAACTACCCTGCATCGCCAGCCGAATGCGTCCGGTGCGAATCCACCGGACGTGCGCAGCTCCAGACATCATCCGAACAACAACCGGCAATACGATCATGGAGAGCAACATGCGGGACAAACACTGGCCGGCCGTCGTGCTGGCAGCGACCCTCTGCACCACCGCCTACGCAGGCAACGCCGATTTCAATTCACAGGGCGACGCCGCCGACGCATTCGCGTCGTCCGCCGCGCAGCGGCGCGCCGACGTCCTCGTGCGCAAGATGACGCTCGACGAGAAACTGCAGTTCATCCATTCGCAATACGAAATGTCGAAGGTGCCGAACGGCGGTGCCGGCTACATCCAGGGCGTGCCGCGGCTCGGCATTCCCGATCTCAACATGGTCGACTCCGCGACCGGCTCCGGCAGCACGTCGCTCGCGAGCACGACCTTCCCCGCCACGATCGCCGTCGCCGCGAGCTGGGATCGCCGCCTGTCGTACGACTACGGCAAGCAGGTTGCGATCCAGTTGCGCGCGCAAGGGTTCGGCATGGGTCTCGGCGGCGGCACCAATCTCGCGCGCGAGCCGCGCGGCGGCCGGCTGTTCGAGTATCTCGGCGAGGATCCGTTGCTCGCAGGCGACCTGCTCGCGGAGCGCACGCTCGCCACGCAGCGGCAGAAGGTCATCGCGACCATCAAGCACTATGCCGGCAACGAACAGGAGCATGGCCGGATGGGCGGCAACACGCAGATCGACGAACGCACGCTGCGCGAGCTCTACCTGCTGCCGTTCGAGATCGCCGCGAAGCGCGGGCAGCCCGGCAGCGTGATGTGCAGCTACAACCGCCTGAACGGCGCATACGCGTGCGAGAACACGCATCTGCTGAACGACGTGCTGAAGAACGAATGGGGCTTCCAGGGCCAGGTGCAATCCGACTGGGGCGCGACGCACAGCACGGCCGCCGCGATCAACGCCGGGCTCGACGAGGAAGAAGACGTCGGCCCGTCGGTCTACCTGACGCCGGCGGCCGTCAAGCAGGCGATCGCGAACGGCTCGGTATCGACCGCGCGCCTCGACGACATGGTGCGCCGCAAGCTCGCGGTGATGATCCGCGTCGGCGTGATGGACGATCCGGCCAAGGGCGGCGGCACGATCGATTTCGCGGCCGCGAACCGGTTCGCGCAGAGCGTCGCCGAGCAGTCGATCGTACTGCTGAAGAACGACGGCAACCAGTTGCCGTTGGCGGCGGCGGCCTTGTCGCGCATCGCGGTGATCGGCGGCCACGCCGACGCGGCCGTGCTGTCGGGCGGCGGCTCGGGCAACACGCGCGATCCGGTCACCGGTTCGTTCGCGGGCTGCGGCGGCCTGACGTTCGGGGCGTCGACCGGCTGCAGCTGGTGGCGCAATCCGTGGCTCAAGGTCGACGTGCCGATCGTCGCGGCGATCCGCGCGCTCGCGCCGGCGGCACAAGTCACGTTCGCGGGCAACAGCGACCAGCAGTCGCCGTTCCGCGCGTACACGCAGCAGGAAATCGACCAGGCCGCGGCGCTCGCGGGCCGCTCGGACGTCGCGATCGTCGTGGTCGCGCAGCCGGCCGGCGAGGATTTCGGCGATCTGCAAAGCCTGAGCCTCGCGAATCCGTCGAATCAGGATGCGCTCGTCGAAGCGGTCGCGCGGGCGAACCCGCACACGATCGTCGTCGTCCAGAGCGGCAACCCGGTGCTGATGCCGTGGAAGGACAACGTGTCGGCAATCGTCGAGGCGTGGTATCCGGGCGAAGGCGGCGGCAAGGCCATCGCGAACGTGCTGTTCGGCGCGGTCAACCCGTCTGGCAAGCTGCCCGTCACGTTCCCGGCGCGCGACCAGGACACGCCGACGTGGGGGCAAGGCGGCGCATTCGACAACGACCCCGTCTACGCGGAGAAGCTGAACATGGGCTACCGCTGGTACGACGCTCGCAACATCAAGCCGATGTTCGAATTCGGCCACGGGCTGTCGTACACGCACTTCGCGTATTCCGGGTTGTCGGTGTCGCGGCAACGGGACGGCTCGCTGAGCGTCGCGTTTACCGTGCGCAACGACGGGCGTGTCGCCGGCGCGGAAACGCCGCAGGTCTATCTCGGCGTGCCGTACAAGGACGAGCCGCCGAAGCGGCTGGTCGGCTGGGAAAAGATCCGGCTGAACCCGGGCGAGGCACGGCATGTCCGCGTGACCGTGTCGCCGCGGATGCAGAGCGTGTGGGATACGTCGCGCAATGGCTGGAAGGTCGTGCCGGGCGGGACGGTGTATGTCGGCGCGTCGTCGCGCGATATCCGGCTGCAGGGTAGCTAGGCAGCCGGCCTGACGATGCCGGTGTCGGGTGGAACGCCGCCCGACACCCGCGCACAACGCGTCGATTCGTACGATTAAAGAGGCGCCACCGGCTGGCAAACGATGCACAATCGCCGCGTTTCGTTCACATTGTCGACCAGGTGTCGGCAATGCGTGCGCGATGCGCACATGAATGAAAACCGGGAATGCCATCCATGCCCGGATTGACTTGCTCGTGCGCCCCGTTCGGCTACGATGTGAACGTGCGATTTACCGGACTTCGTGCCGGCCGCCCACCGCACGAATGTGATAGCGTAGTGAAGCCGCAGCACGGTCTCGTCGCCGATGGTCGGAGAAGAACATGTCGGCAGGTCCGCGGGCGCGCTTCGTCGTCAGTCGTCATTGCAAAGGAGTTCTCCTATGTGGACCAAACCTGCCTACACTGATCTGCGACTCGGTTTCGAAGTCACGATGTACGTGTCGAATCGCTGATTCGGGCACGCCATCCGGAAAGGAAAGCCTCGGTCTGCCGAGGCTTTTTCTTTGCTTCGCACCCCGGCCCCTCGTCGCACCGACATGCTCATACACATCCTCGGATCCGCCGCGGGCGGCGGCTTTCCGCAATGGAACTGCAACTGTGCGAACTGCGCGGGTTTTCGCGCGGGCACGATCGACGCGCAGGCCCGCACCCAGTCGTCGATCGCGCTGTCCGACGACGGCACGAACTGGGTGTTGTGCAACGCGTCCCCCGACATTCGCGCGCAGCTGCAAGCCTTCCAGCCGTTGCAGCCGGGCCGCGCGCTGCGCGACACCGGCATCGCCGCCGTCGTGCTGATGGACAGCCAGATCGACCATACCGCCGGCCTGCTGAGCCTGCGCGAAGGCTGTCCGCTGCAGCTGTGGTGTACCGACATGGTCCACCATGACCTCGTCAGCGGCTTTCCGCTGTTCAACATGCTCGCGCACTGGAACGGCGGGCTGGTCTGGAACCGCATCGTGCTCGGCGACAGCTTCACCGTGCCGGCCTGCCCGAACCTGCGCTTCACGCCGCTGCCGCTGAGCAGTGCGGCGCCACCCTATTCGCCGCATCGCTTCGATCCGCATCCCGGCGACAACATCGGCCTGCTCGTCGAGGATCGCCGCACCGGCGGCACGTTGTTCCATGCACCCGGGCTCGGCACGGTGGACGACGCGCTGCTGCAACGGATGAACGACGCGGACTGCGTGCTCGTGGACGGCACGCTGTGGGACGACGATGAGATGCTGCGACGCGGCGTCGGTGTACGCACCGGCCGCGAAATGGGTCATCTCGCACTGAACGGTCCGGGCGGCATGCTCGACGTGCTGGCCCGGGTGCCGGGCCCGCGCAAGGTCTTGATTCACGTCAATAACACCAATCCGATCCTCGACGAAGGTTCTCCCGAACGCGCGGAATTGCGGCAGCGCGGGATCGAGGTCGCCTTTGACGGGATGGACATCGTGCTATAAAAAACGCATGGTCCCGCTTCCGCGACGCACATCGTGATGCATACGACGTCGATTGCGGTACGACGCACGCCCTTCCAGTGTCCCCAACGTCATGGAACCGTCGATGAGCCAACCCGCTCTCACTCCCGCCCAGTTCGAGCAGGCGCTGCGTGCCAAGGGCGCCTTCTATCACATCCACCACCCGTACCACGTCGCGATGTTCGAAGGCCGCGCGACCCGGGAGCAGATCCAGGGCTGGGTCGCGAACCGCTTCTACTATCAGGTCAGCATTCCGCTGAAGGACGCGGCGATTCTCGCGAATTGCCCCGACCGCGAGGTTCGCCGCCAGTGGGTCCAGCGCCTGATCGATCACGACGGAACCGCCGGCGACGAAGGCGGTATCGAGGCGTGGCTGAGGCTCGGTGAAGCGGTCGGGTTGGACCGCGCGCAGTTGCGCTCGCAGGAACGCGTGCTGCCCGGCGTGCGTTTCGCCGTGGACGCCTACGTGAATTTCGCGCGCCGCGCGAACTGGCAGGAAGCTGCGAGCAGCTCGCTCACGGAACTGTTTGCGCCGCAGATCCACCAGTCGCGCCTCGACACCTGGCCGCGCCACTACCCGTGGATCGATCCGGACGGCTACGCGTATTTCCGCACGCGCCTCGGTCAGGCGCGCCGCGACGTCGAGCACGGGCTCGACATCACGCTGCGGCATTACACGACCTACGAGAGCCAGCAGCGGATGCTGGATATCCTGCAGTTCAAGCTCGACGTGCTGTGGACGATGCTCGACGCGATGTCGATGGCCTACGAACTGCACCGGCCGCCTTATCACACCGTCACCGACCAGCCGGTCTGGCACAAGGGAATCGCACCATGAATTTCGACAGGAATCGCGTGCCGCGCTGGCGGCCGGGTTTTCGCTTCCAGTTCGAGCCGGCCCAGCATGCACACGTGCTGCTGTACCCCGAAGGCATGGTCAGATTCAACGAAAGCGCGAGTGCGATCGGCGGGCTGATCGATGGCACGCGCACCGTCGCGGACATCGTTGCGCATCTCGAACGGCAATTCCCCGACGTGCCCGAACTCGGAACCGACGTCGAGGATTTCATGGAGACCGCCCGTGCCCAACACTGGATCGAACTCGCGTGAACCGGTGACGCCCGACGCCGCGCGGCCGGCAACCGGATTGCCGCTGTGGCTGCTGGCCGAACTGACGTACCGGTGCCCGCTGCAGTGCCCATACTGCTCGAATCCGCTCGATTTCTCGCGTCAGGGCGCGGAGCTCGACACGGCACAGTGGTTCAGGGTCATGGCCGAAGCGCGCGAGATGGGCGCCGTGCAGATCGGCTTCTCGGGCGGCGAACCGCTCGTCCGTCCGGATCTTGCCGCACTGATCGGCGAGGCGCGCCGCCTCGGTTACTACACGAACCTGATCACGTCGGGTATCGGCCTGACCGAGCAGAAGATCGAGGCGTTTCGCCGCGCCGGCCTCGATCACATCCAGATCAGCTTCCAGGCGAGCGACGCGACGGTCAACGACATGCTGGCCGGATCGGAAAAGGCATTCGCCCACAAGCTCGCGATGGCCCGCGCGGTCAAGGCGCACGGCTATCCGATGGTGCTGAACTTCGTCACGCACCGGCACAACATCGACGACATCGACCGCATCATCGAGCTGTGCATCGCGCTCGACGCGGACTACGTCGAGCTCGCGACGTGCCAGTATTACGGATGGGCCTACCTGAACCGTCAGGCGCTGCTCCCCACCCGCGCACAGCTCGAGCGCGCGGAGCGCATCACGAACGCGTATCGGGCGAAGCTCGCCGCCGCGAACAACCCATGCAGGCTGATCTTCGTCACGCCCGACTATTACGAGGAGCGGCCGAAGCCCTGCATGAGCGGCTGGGGCAGCCTGTTCCTGATCGTCACGCCGGACGGCACCGCACTGCCGTGCCACGGCGCGCGGCAACTGCCGATCGCCTTTCCGAACGTGCGCGATCACGACTTGCGACACATCTGGTACGAATCGTTCGGCTTCAACCGCTTCCGCGGCGACGACTGGATGCCCGAACCCTGCAAGTCGTGCGACGAGAAGAAGAAGGACTTCGGCGGGTGCCGATGCCAGGCGTATCTGATGACGGGCGATGCAAGCCTCACCGATCCCGTCTGCGGCAAGTCGCCTCATCACGGCCTGATCGAGAAAGCACGCGAGGCCGCGCTCGCGCCGCTGCAACCCATGACGCAACTCGTGTTTCGCAACGTACGCAATTCGCGTGAATTGACGAAGACCTGAACGGCGCCGCGCGCTCGCCGCCGATCGCCGGTGTTTCCTGATTTGGAACGCAATGTTCGCGCATCGCGTCGGGCCGGCTCACTATAATTCGTTCGATCGAAAGCGATCGTCAGACCCATTACCGGAGCAGACCATGAACGACCTTCATATCGTCGCCGTGCTGTACGCCAAGGCGGGGCAGGAGGCGCAATTGCGCGAAGACCTGATCGCCCTTGCCGGTCCGTCGCAGAATGAAGAAGGCAATCTGCGCTACGAGGTGCATGTCGACAGCGAAGATCCGCGCCGGTTCGTTTTTGTCGAACATTGGGCAGATCCCGCCCTGCGCGAAAAGCATCACACGCAAGGCGCACACATCCTGAATTTCCACGCCAACGGCGTGAAGAATGTCGAGCGCTCGGAAGTCTTCAAACTGTCTCGCCTCGCCTGACCCTCCTTTCCCGCGCTGACCACCGTTTCATGCGCGTGCGCGCGACGCCGGACATCTCGCCGCGCGCCGCGTCGTCGCCCCGGATTCAGCGAGGAGCGACGCGGTGTCCGGCAACCCATCGAATCCGCTTTTTGCAACGTTGCGCACCGACGGCCCGTCACGCGCCGGCTACCGCCCATGGCGCGGCAGCGAGGCGCTCCGCCAGATAGTCCAGGAACGCGGTCACGCGCAACGGCCGCAAGCTGCTCGGCGGCGTCACGAGATTCACGCCCACCGGATCGATCCGCCACTCGGGCAATACGTCCACCAGTTCGCCTCGCATCAACGCGTCCCTGACGACGAACTCGGGTTGCAACGCGACGCCCCGGCCAGCCAGCAGCGCGGGAACGATCACGTCGGCGCTGTTGCTGCGGATGATGCCGCGCACCGTGACCGCGAACGCGTCTCCGCACGCATGACGGAATTGCCATAGCTCGGGCGTCGCCAAGCCCGTGTAGACGAGACACGCATGCCGGGCCAGGTCGCGAGGATGCGTCGGTCGCCCCCAACGTTTCAGATAGGCCGGCGAAGCCACCAGCGGGTGATTCACCGCGCAGAGCCGGCGCGCCCGCAGCGACGAATCGGCGAGTTCCGCGATGAGCACCGCCACGTCGAACCCGCCACCCACCACATCGACGATGCGGTCGGTGACGCAAAGGTCGATCTCCACCTGCGGATAGCGTTCGAGAAAGGCGGGGATCAGCGGCGCGACGTGGCGGCTCGCGAACGACATCGGCACGGCAACGCGCACCAGACCGCGCAGTTCCGTCGCGTGCGACGACGCCTCGGTCTCCGCCGCCGCGGCTTCGCTGAGAATGCGAATCGCTCGCGATTTGGCGATTTCGCCGGCGGCCGTCAGCGAAACCTGACGCGAGTTTCGATAAAAGAGCGCCGTGCCGAGCCGGCGTTCGAGTCGGGAAATGGCTTTCGACACGGTCGGCTGCGAGAGGTCGAGCGCCTCCGCGGCCCTGACGAAAGAGCCCGTTTCGAGCACGTGCGCGAAAATCGCCCACGCCTCGAGGTCAGGAAGTATCTGCATCAGACAGCAAGCCTCCGGTTGGCCGATCCGGCCGGTTCCTGCCGATACCGGTGCCGCGCCCTGCAGCGTTCGCGCTGCATGAGCACCGCCGCCGATACCGGCTGCGCGATGTGCACACCGCTAGAAAAGCGTATGAAGGCCGATGCGGGCAATGGCCTGGTTCGCGCCGGACGACGCTCCATCCGGATCCATCACACCGTTGATTTGCGCCCGGGCACCGCTGCTTGCCCGCTGCCACACACCGGTCGCGTACACCATCGTTCGCTTCGACAGCGTGTACTGCACCGTCGCCGTGACCTGGTGAGCGTGGTCGTTGTCGAGCGCCGCATTGCCCTTCATGTACATGTAATCCGCGCCGATCCTGACCGGACCGGAGAGTTGCCAGGTACCGCCCGACTCGGCCATCCACACCGAGCCACCGGACGCAGCGTTATGAACGGTCGTCACCAGCGCGCTCAGGTTCGCCCGTCCGATCCGGTAGTGCGCCCCTGCGCCCCAGTTACGCACACTCGTCGCGACGGAGCCCGGCTGTGCGCCATATTTCTCGTTGGTGTACGCGGCGGCGGCGCCGAACGGTCCGGCCTCGTAGTCGAGACTGGCGCTCACCGTATTGCCCGCGCCGATCGAGCCCGGCACGCCGCCGAACGCATAAAGCGCGCCCGCCTTCAGCCCATGGATGACCGGGCTCACGAACTTGACGGCGTTCGCTACACGCTGACTGCCCGCCATCCGGTCCCAGTCGAACGCGCCGGTCGGGTTGCCGGGCAGCGCGAGCTTGCGAAAGGGTCCGTTGCGCAGGTTGTACAGTCCGGCGACATCGGCCGCCGCGTCGGTGCCGCTGAAGAACAGCGTATCGGCCATGAATTCATACTGGTTGCCGAACGTCAGCGTGCCCAGCCGGTCGTTCTGCACACCGACGTACGCGGTACGCGCGAACAGGCCATTGCCGATCAGCGCGCCGGTACCCGGTGAAATCTGGCTGACCAGCTGGAAAATGACCTTTGAGCCGCCGCCGACATCTTCGCTTCCGCGCAAGCCGAGCAGGCTCGGCGTAAAAATCCCGTCGTCGAATTTCGCATTGCCGTGGCCACCTTCGTTACTGACGTAACTCAGTCCCACGTCGAGCGCGCCGAACAACGTGACACTGCTCTGCGCGCACGCGATCGGCACATGCGCAATCATCAACAGGGCCGGGGCATAGAGACGCTTTCCGAACATGAACCGCCTTCTTCATTGCTTCGCAATCCGAATCACAACGACCGGACCTTTCAATCATCCCGCGCAATGCAGGTACGCACGCGCACGCCGCCGTCATGCCCGATCGCGCGACAGGCGGCACGCATCGACGGCACGAGTCTAGCGCACGGAATGACGCTTCGACGTTCGGCCCGCGAGAACACAATGTTCTGCATCTCCCGGCTACGCAATGCATCGCGGTTCGCCTACACTCGTTCGGTGCATCGGCAGATGCGCCGCGATTCGAGCCGCCATCCGAGCCGCGATTCAAGCCACGATCCGAGCCGCGATCCGTCGCCGACGAGAATCGATTGCGCATGCGATCGCGACACCCTCCGCCGCGCCCGATGCTTCGCGCTCAGGTCGAGCCGACCGGCGCACGCCAGGTCCCCACTTGCCAGGCCCGGAACTCCTTCCTCCGGCTTTCGTCCTCCGGAAAGTCCAGACCGCGCTTCACGTCCGATGTTTGAACCCGGGCGAAGCGCTCCATTAAGCGATCGTCACCCGGCGGTCGCGTTCGTCGCACGCGTTTTCACGCTCCGGAGCGGCCGGCGCGGCAACCGCGCCGAATCTCTCGACGCGCGCCACGGTAAAATTCCGTCGTGACCCGTTGCTCATCCCGTTCAGGCGCCCTGCCGGGCCTGCTGCGGCATGCATCGCCTGCCATCGGAAGCGCGCCGCACAGGAGCCCCTATCTCCTTGATTCCTATACATTCACCGTTTCCCGGAACATGACTTACTCGCTTGCCACCCTCTACACCCGGGAACTCGAGATCCGCAAGAGCCGCTTCATCGCGTTCGCGATCCCCGTCGAGGACCGCGATGCCGCGATGCAGGCGCTGCAGCGCCTGCGCGACGAACACCCGGCGGCCACCCACGTGTGCTGGGCCCTGCTCGCCGGCGGCCAGTCCGGCATGTCCGACGACGGCGAGCCGTCGGGCACTGCCGGCCGACCGATCCTCGAAGTGCTGCGTCATCACGATCTCGACGGCGTGCTCGGGGCGGTGGTCCGCTACTACGGCGGCGTGAAGCTCGGCGCGGGCGGCCTGGTGCGCGCCTATACGGATGCGATCGCGTCGGCGCTGCTCGACGCCGAGCGCGTCGAACGCATTCGCCACACGCGGATCGCGATCGAAATCGGCTACCCGGACGAAGCGCGGGTGCGCCGCTGGATCGAGCAGGCGGGTTACGCGCTGGTGGACAGCGCGTACGGGATGACGGTGAAGCTCGTGATCAAGCTGCCGGAAACGGCCGAGGCAGCAGCGAAGACCGAACTGTTCGACCTGACGCAGGGGCGCTCGGGCTTCCCCGACCTGTGAGGATCGGGCAACCCGCCCGGCCTCGCCGCCACGGGTTTCACACAGATTCCCGTGAAAATTCAGATGCGTCCGATAGAAAACCCGCGCGCCGAAGCTTAATCTCCCCCGTGTTCCTCGCGACGCGTCCTGCAAACGCCTGGCCGGGCGTGCAGACATGCGGCACACCGCGCGTCGCCAACGATCGCCAACAATCAGAATTCAGCTACGGGGATATCGGACGCATGCAACTGCAAAAACTGCAAGCCCAGCTCGCGGAACTCGATCGACGCATCCGGGTGGCGCGCCGCCGCGAACGCCAAGCGGCACTGGTGCAGGTACGCCAGCTCGTGACGGACCATGCGCTGACCGCGCGGGAAATCTTCGGGCAGGGTTACAGCGATCGCGTAAAGCTGTTCACGATGGGCACGAAATATCGCGATCCGGCGACGGGCGCGACCTGGAGCGGCCGCGGTCGTGCGCCCGCCTGGATCGCCGGGCGCGACCGCGCCGCGTTCCTGATCCGGGATTAACGCGCGCCGCGTTGCACGGCGCGCCTCCGTGGTCGATGCAGTCGACCCGAACCGCTCAATAAACGTCCGGGACGATCATGCTGTCCGGCGTCGGACGGCGAATGTAGTCCTCGTGATGCTCGCGCTGAGGCAGATCGATCGTCGGCCGCGGCACCTCGTGATACGGCACCTGGGTCAGCAGGTGATGGATGCAGTTCAGGCGCGCGCGCTTCTTGTCGACCGCCTGCACGACCCACCACGGCGCCTCGGGGATGTGCGTGCGCAGCATCATCTCTTCCTTCGCGGCCGTATACGCTTCCCAGCGGCGGCGGCTCTCGAGATCCATCGGGCTCAGCTTCCACTGCTTCAACGGATCCTCGATCCGGCTCTGGAAGCGCAGCTCCTGCTCGTGGTCGGTGATCGAGAACCAGTACTTGACGATCTGGATCCCGCTGCGCACGAGCATTTTCTCGAACTCGGGCACCGAGCGGAAAAACTCCTCGTATTCGTCGTCGGTGCAGAAATTCATCACGCGCTCGACGCCTGCGCGGTTGTACCAGCTGCGATCGAACAGCACGATCTCGCCGCCGGCCGGCAGATGCGCGACATAGCGCTGGAAATACCATTGCGTGCGTTCGCGATTGTTCGGGGCCGGCAGCGCCGCCACGCGGCACACGCGCGGGTTCAGGCGCTGCGTGATGCGCTTGATCGCACCGCCCTTGCCTGCCGCGTCGCGCCCCTCGAAAATCACGACGAGCCGGTGCCCCGTGCTCACGACCCAGTCCTGCAGCTTCACGAGTTCGCCCTGCAGCCGGAACAGCTCGCGGAAATACTGCTTGCGCGCTTCGCGGCGCTCCGGCGAGAACAGCAGATCCTCGTCGTTGTCGAAGCGGCGGTCGTCGAGCTCCATTTCGAGTTCTTCGTCGTACGCGTCGACGAGGTCTTCCTCAAAACGGCGCTGGCGCGATTCGAGCGATGCCGTATCGGTGAAGTCGTCGGACTCGGTGCGGGTATCGTTATCGCCCATGGGGCCTCCTTCCTTCAATTGGCGCAGCCAAACACCACCATTATCCCAGCGTCTCGCGTCAAATTGATGAAAAAGGGGTCGATCCGCCCCTCAGAAGCGGAATCCGGGCCGCGCTCGCCGAGAGCGTACTTGAACGCGGTCTAACCGCTCGCGAGCAGATCGGGCGCGCGCATACGCCGCTGGGGCGGTGACGCCCGGCCGCTGGCGATGCATCAACCGGGCGGCGGCAGCACGACCGTGTCCTCGGGCCCGAGCACGCGGCCGTCCTGCGAGCGAAGCTCCAGTTTCCTGACGGGCAAGCCGGTCTTGCGGTCGACGAGAAGCACGTGCGCCTCGTCCGGTTCGAAGAAGAAATCCTCGCCCCACTGCCGCAGCGCGACGAGCAGCGGAAACAGGCCTCGCCCCTTTTCGGTCAGTACGTACTCGTGATGCGCGCCGCCGTCCGCGGCCGGCACCATGTCCATGATTCCGTGCGCGACGAGGTTGCGCAAACGCGCGGCGAGGATGTTCTTCGCCAGGCCGAGATTTTTCTGGAATTCGCCGAAACGGCGCAGCCCGTCGAATGCGTCGCGGACGATCAGCAGCGACCACCAGTCGCCAATCGCATCCAGCGGGCGGGCAACGCCGCAAGGGGAATCTTCGTGGGTGGTTCGTCTGGTCATCGATGGAGGTCGAACGGCGGATGGTGCCATGGGCAATGAAGGTTTCAATATAAAACCAACAATACTGAAAATCAATCGCCGTGCGTCCATTGTTCGAGGAGCACGAACGAAACCGGGTTCCTCATCGGAATTGGTTAGTCGGGGTTAGTCTGGTCATGCATTTCGATGCCAAAAATTGCCGAATTTTCGATTTTTCTTACCTGAAGTCATCCCGTCGTCGAGGCGTTCGATCGTGTCCTGATCATTCATTCAGTTGCAACTTGAAACCTCATGTCCTACGCTCCAAATGGTTTCAACATGAAACCACTATCCACGACCATACGAAGGAGCGCTCGATGATTTCATCCGATGCCACGTTCGACGGCACCTTTCCATTCGCTCCGCACTTCAGCGACGCGCCCGGTTTCCGGATGCACTACGTGGATGAAGGCCCGCGCGACGGCGAAACGGTTCTGTGCCTGCATGGCGAACCCACCTGGGGTTACTTGTTCCGCCACCTGATCGCGGCACTGAGCCCGACACACCGCATCGTCGTGCCCGACCACATGGGATTCGGCAAAAGCGCGACGCCGCAGGATCGCCACTACGGGTTGCAGGACCATATCGACAACCTGGAGCGCTTCGTTCTCGCGCTCGGCCTCGACCGCTTGACGCTCGTGATGCACGACTTCGGCGGCCCGGTCGGCATGGGGCTCGCGGCCCGACATCCGGACCGGATCCGGCGCATCGTGTCGGCGAACGGGCCGACGCCGTTCGGCCAGCCCGATCTGGTCGAGCGCGTGACCGCGAACGGTCGCGACGCACCGTGGTTCCAGTGGATCGTGCGCGCGGCGGCAGACGACACACTCGAAACGGTGCTCGGGCAGCTAGGCTTCAACATCCTGAGTACGCTGAAGCTCAACGGTTTCGAGAATCATGCCGTCATCGACGATACCTGGATCGCCGCATACGGTGCGCCGTTCGCGCAACCGGCCGACTGTATCGGCGCGATCGGATGGGCGCGCGGATTTGCCGACGGCATGCACCGGTTCGAGGAGCCCGATGCTGCAGCGGTACGCGCGATACGCGACAAGCCCGCGCTCGCGATCTGGGGAGACGCCGATCGCACCCTCGGCGCCGAGCACTTCCTGCCGCTGTTCACTGCGCTGTTTCCGTCGGCGCCCGTCGAGCGGCTGGCCGGCGTCGGGCACTATTGCTTCGAGGATGCGCCCGACGCGGTGACCGACCGGATCGCCGGATTCATCCGCGCCACCGCCTGAGCGCGTTGCACCGCGCGTCCGAGCCATCCGACGCGGCTACCCGCCCGGCACCGGACTGCATGCCGGCCGCGGAACCGCGTGCGCGACCGCTTTCGCGCACGCGTCACTCACCCGCTACTCGACGTCACCGAATGATCCGCGTGACCCCGCGCCCACGCGGATCGGCCATCGCCTCCGGCGTCCTGCCGTCGATCTTGATCACCTGGATGTCGCCGCTGAAGTCCTGCCCCGTCAGCGTGTAGCCGCGGGCCTCGATCTGTTTCGCGAGTTCGCCTTCGATCGGGTGGTACGGCTCCCAGAAGATCGTGTTCGGCGGCAGCAGCTGATGGTGGAAACGCATCGCGCCGACGGCCTCCTTCAACGGCATCCTGAAGTCGTAGATGTTGTTGATCACCTGGAAGATCGACGTGAAGATCCGCGAGCCGCCCGGCGTGCCGATCACGAGCGACACCTTGCCGTCCTTCGTCATGATCGTCGGCGACATCGACGACAGCGGACGCTTCTTCGGCTCGATCGCGTTCGCGTCGCTGCCGACCACGCCGAACATGTTCGCGACACCCGGCTTCGCGGAGAAGTCGTCCATCTCGTCGTTCAGCACGATCCCGGTGCCGTCGGCGACCACCCCCGAACCGAAATAGCCGTTGATCGTGTACGTGTTCGACACCGCGTTGCCCCACTTGTCGACGACCGAGAAGTGCGTCGTCTCCGCCTTCTCCGGCATCGACGTGCCGAGGCCCGGCTGCACGCTCTTCGTGTCCGACGGTTCCTTCGGATTGACCTCCGCCGCGCGCTTCGCGATATACGCGTCATCGGTCAGCTGCGCGACCGGCACCTTGTAGAAGTCGGGGTCACCGAGATACTGCGCGCGATCCGCGAACACGCGCTTCTCGATTTCCGCGACGAGGTGGATGTATTGCGGCGAGTTGAGCTTCACGCCCTCGAACTCCTGCTTGAGATCGGCCTTCATCTTCAGCAGCTGCACGAGGCCGATGCCGCCCGAGCTCGGCGGCGGCGCGGTGATCACGTCATAGCCGTTCCACTTCGCCTGCACCGGCTGGCGCCACACCGCGCGGTATTGCGCGAGATCCTCGGTGGTGATCAGCCCGTTGCCGTCGCCGGTCTTCATCGACGCGGCGATCAGCTCGGCCGTCTTGCCCTTGTAGAATCCTTCCGCGCCGCCATCCGCAATGCGCGTGAGCACCGCCGCGAGATCGGGCTGCTTGAAGTTCGTGCCGGCCTTCATCGACGCGAAGTACTTGTCGAAGTTGGTCTTGCCGCCGAATTCCTTCGACGCGTCGACGCCGCGCTGCGCCAGCTGCTCGTCGACGACGAAGCCGTCGCGCGCATAGTGGATCGCCGGCGCGAGCACCTGCTTCCACTTCAGCTTGCCGAAACGCTTCTGCGCTTCCCACATGCCGGCGACCGTACCCGGCACGCCGGCCGCGCGCGGGCCGTACAGGCTCATGCCCTTGACGACGTTGCCGTCCTTGTCGAGATACATGTCCTTCGTCGCGGCGAGCGGCGCGCGCTCGCGATAGTCGATGAAATACGGCTTGCCGTCCTTGTAGATCGTCATGAAACCGCCGCCGCCGATGTTGCCGGCTTCCGGGTATGTAACCGCAAGCGTGAACGCGATCGCGACGGCCGCGTCGATCGCGTTGCCGCCTTCCTTGAAGATCCGCTCCGCGGCGTCCGCGCTGTACTTGTCGGCCACCGCAACCGCCGAGCTCGTCAGGACCGCCGGCTGCGGCCCTTTCGCGTAGGCCGGCGTGTTCGGCAGGAAGCCGATGCCGGCCATCGTCGCGAGCACGACGGCGGATGATTTGAAGCGATTCAGCATAGACATTGCATGTCCCCCATGTAGGTCTCCGGCGGGCTGGAAATAGCCCCTGATCCGCTTATAGCCGCTGGCGCACGGTCAGCCCTATGCCGGTTTCGTAGTGAATCGGGGAATGCGGCCGGAAAACTCGCGGCACACTACGAATTGCCGTGGATCGTGTACGGTCGGTCACACGGCGGAGCAAAAAATGAGCCGGCGGATCAGTCGAAATGGCATGCGGCGGATTCGCAGCGCACCCGCGCGATCGGAAATCACGGCACGCGCCGCATGCGCGGCTCCGGCACATGTAAAAAAATGCGATCGAACCGCCCGCTGAGCAGGCCGATCTGAGAAGATAGCGCCCCGCTTTCGCGCCCGATCGTTCGCGCTCGTCCGCAGCCGCTTCACGCTTCTTCGTCTCGTTTCCTATGGCATCACACAATGCGCATCACGCGTCCGGCTTCGCGGCCGGCGTCGCCGCCGCCGTCCTCGTCGCGCAAACCGGCGCGACCGGCCCCTGGCACGCGGGCCTGCTCGCCGCGTTCGCGGCCGGCGTCGCGGGCGGCACCGCGCCCGACTGGCTCGAAGTCGCGTGGTGGACCCGCAGGCGCCGCTTGTGGATCACGCACCGCACCATCACGCACTGGGGCATCGGCTGGATCGCGCTGCTTGCGCTGGGCTGGCACGGGCTCACGCATCATCCGCATCCGCTGTGGGCCGCGCCGCTGTTCGGCTTCGCGTGCGGCGGCGTGATGCACCTGCTCGCCGACTGGCCGAATCCGCTCGGCGTGCCGTGGATCTGGCGGCGCCATTCGCTGAACCTGTGGAACAGCGGACATTGCGACCTGATCGTCGTGGCCGCCGCCTGGGGCGGCACGCTGTGGCTCGCGCAATCGCTGTGGACGCGCGCGCCGTTCCTCGAACACTGGCTCGGCTGGTTGCATCGCGTGTAGTGACACGTCGTAGCGCATAGTCGCGCGCCGATACATGTCGTCACGCCTCGTGCTCCGCACCCGCCCGGCGCACGTCGAACCCGACTCCCTTCTCTCCTCGATCCAGCACCCGCGAACGAGCGGGTTCCGTTACGCACGCACGCCCGTTGAAATGCCGGCGCCGCGCCTCATCTGAATCTCCGGCGCGCGCATTCCCGCCGCGCGCGGTGCCCGGCACGCGCACGCGACGTCTGGCACACTGACGATTCGCACGCGGCCGCCCGCGCGCTCGCACCCCATTTCAACGCTCCGATGGACGTCACAGCCACCCGCCCCGCACACGCGCTCGACGTGTTCCACCCGGCCGTCGCCGCGTGGTTCCGCCGCACGTTTGCCGCGCCGACCGGCGCGCAGGCACTCGCATGGCCGCACATCAAGGCCGGCCGGTCGACGCTCGTCGCCGCGCCGACCGGCTCCGGCAAGACGCTCACCGCGTTCCTGTGCGCACTCGACGACCTCGTGCGCGATGCGCTCGCGCACGACGGCGCGCTGCCCGACGCGACGCTCGTCGTCTATGTGTCGCCGCTGAAGGCGCTGTCGAACGACATCCACGTGAACCTCGACGCGCCGCTCGCCGGCATCGCCGACTCGCTCGCGCAACTCGGCCTGCCGGTGCCGGCGATCCGCACCGCCGTGCGTACCGGCGACACCACGCAGGCCGAACGCGCGGCGCTGCGCAAGCGCGCGCCGCACATCCTCGTGACGACGCCCGAATCGCTGTACGTGCTGCTGTCGTCCACATCGGGGCGGCAAATGCTGTCGAACGTGCGTTCGGTGATCGTCGACGAGATCCACGCGCTTGCGTCGTCCAAGCGCGGCAGCCACCTCGCGTTGTCGCTCGAACGCCTCGACGCGTTGACGGGCCGCGCGTTGCCGCGCATCGGGTTGTCGGCCACGCAGAAACCGATCGACGCGGTCGCGCGCTTCCTGGTCGGCGGCCCGGCCGATGCGCCGCGCGAATGCACGATCGTCGACACCGGTCACACGCGCGAACGCGACCTCGCGCTCGAACTGCCGAACGTGCCGCTCGAGCCGGTGATGGCGACCGACGTGTGGGAACAGGTATACGACCGGATCGCCGCGCTTGCCGCCGCGCATCGCACGACGCTCGTGTTCGTGAACACGCGGCGCACCGCGGAACGCATGGCGCGCCATCTCGCCGACCGTCTCGGCAAGGACGCGATCGCCGCCCACCACGGCAGTCTCGCGAAGGAGCATCGCTTCGACGCCGAACAGCGGCTCAAGCGCGGCGAGCTGAAGCTGCTCGTCGCGACCGCGTCGCTCGAACTCGGCATCGACATCGGCGACGTCGATCTCGTGTGCCAGGTCGGTTCGCCGCGCGGGATCGCACCGTTCCTGCAGCGTGTCGGACGCTCGGGGCACCATGTCGGCGGCGTGCCGAAGGGCCGCCTGTTCCCGCTGTCGCGCGACGAGCTGGTCGAATGCGCGGCGCTGCTCGATTGCGTGCAACGCGGCGAGCTCGACGCGTTGCGGATTCCCGAGGCACCGCTCGACGTGCTCGCGCAGCAGATCGTCGCCGAAGTCGCCTGCGCGGAATGGCAGGAGGACGCGCTGTACGCGAGCTTCACGCGCGCGGCGCCCTACGCACGCCTGTCGCGCGAACGCTTCGACGACGTGATGAAGATGCTCGCCGAAGGCTTCACGAGCCGGCGCGGCGTGCGCGGTGCATACCTGCATCGCGACGTGGTCGGCGGCACGGTGCGCGGGCGCCGCAACGCGATGATGACCGCGACGACGTCGGGCGGCACGATTCCCGACATGGCCGACTACGCGGTGCTGCTCGAACCGCAGGGTATCCAGGTCGGCACCGTCAACGAGGATTTCGCGGTCGAGAGCCTCGCGGGCGACGTGTTCCAGCTCGGCAATCAGTCTTACCGGATCATTCGCGTGGAAACCGGCCGTGTGCGCGTCGAGGATGCGCAAGGTCAAGCGCCGGGCATTCCGTTCTGGCTCGGCGAGGGGCTCGGGCGCAGCGACGAGCTGTCGGCGGCGGTCGGCCGGCTGCGGGCGCGGCTCGACGGGCTGTTCGCCGAAGGCGATCGGCACTCCGAGGCCGGAGCACGCAAACGCGCGAGCGACGACGCAGCGGGCAAGACGGGCACGCGCGGCAAAACCGGCAAGGCGGCCGCCGAAGCCGACGCGTTGGCCGACTCGCGCAGCGATAACGCCGGCACCGCGATCGCCCCGCCCGCAAGCCGCCTCGCGCCGGCACTGCGCTGGCTCGTCGACGATCTCCGCCTGTCGCCCGATGCGGCCCGCCAGATCGCCGACTACCTCGCGCGCACGCGCGCGGCGCTCGGCGCCCTGCCGACGCAGGACACGCTCGTGATGGAGCGCTTCTTCGACGAATCGGGCGGCACGCAGCTGGTGATCCATTCGCCGTTCGGCAGCCGTATCAACCGCGCGTGGGGGCTCGCGCTGCGCAAGCGCTTCTGCCGCACGTTCAACTTCGAGCTGCAGGCCGCCGCGACCGACGACGCGATCATTCTTTCGCTGTCGCTCGCGCACAGCTTCGCGCTCGACGAAGTGTGGCGCTACCTGCGCTCGGCGAGCGCCGAGCACGTGCTGGTGCAGGCGCTGCTCGACGCACCGATGTTCGGCGTGCGCTGGCGCTGGAACGCGACGACCTCGCTCGCGCTGCCGCGCTTCACCGGCGGCCGGCGCACCGCGCCGCAACTGCAGCGGATGAAGAGCGACGACCTGCTCGCGACCGTGTTCCCCGACCAGGTCGCGTGCGTGGAGAACGTCGTCGGCGAACGCGAGATCCCGCACCATCCGCTCGTCGACCAGACGCTCGACGATTGCCTGCACGACGCGATGGATACCGACGGCTGGCTCGCGCTGCTGCGCCGGATCGAAAGCGGCGCGATCGAACTGATCGCGCGCGACCTGCCCGCGCCGTCGCCGCTCGCGGCCGAGATCCTGAACGCGAAGCCCTATGCGTTCCTCGACGACGCGCCGCTCGAGGAGCGCCGCACGCAGGCCGTGCAGTCGCGCCGCTGGAGCGATCCCGAATCGGCCGACGATCTCGGCGCGCTCGACGCCGATGCCATCGATGCGGTGCGCGACGAAGCGTGGCCGCTCGTACGCGATGCCGACGAAATGCACGACGCCCTGCTCACGCTCGCGTGCGTCGCCGACGGCGAAGCGCACGCGCACGAAGGCTGGCCCGAACGGCTCGCGGAACTGGCCGAGCGCCGTCGTGCGACGCAACTCGTCACGCCGGACGGCGCCGTGCTGTGGGTGCCGGTCGAACGGCTGGTCTGCATGCGCGCGCTGCATCCCAATGCACGCGTCGTGCCCGCGCTGAAGGTGCCGGCCGCCTGCGCGCAACCCTGGGAAGCCGATGCCGCGCTCGTCGACGTGATCCGCGCGCGGCTCACCGGCTTCGGGCCATCGACGCTCGACGCCATCGCGCAGCCGCTCGGCCTGCCGTCCGCGGCGATCGCGACCGCGCTCGCCGCACTGGAGCGCGAAGGCTACGTGATGCATGGCCGCTTCACGCCGGGCGCCACGACCGACGAATGGTGCGAACGCCACCTGCTCGCGCGCATTCATCGCTACACGGTCAAGCGGCTGCGCCGCGAGATCGAGCCGGTCGAGCGCGCCGATTTCATGCGCTTCCTGTTCCACTGGCAGCACCTGACGCCCGACACGCGCGGCACGGGCCGCGACGCGCTCGCGGCCGTCGTCGAGCAGCTCGAAGGCTACGAAGCCGCGGCGAGCGCATGGGAAGACGCGCTGCTGCCCGCGCGCCTGACCGACTACACGGCCGGCGGCCTCGACGAGCTGTGCCGCTCGGGCAAACTCGTGTGGACCCGCATCGGCGCGCCGGCGCGCGCGGCCGGCACGCCCGTGAAAACGACGCCGATCGTGCTGCTGCCGCGCCGCCACCTCGGCGCATGGCAGGCGCTGCGCGACCCGGACGCGCAGCCGGCGCTATCCGCGCGTGCGACGCAGGTGCGCGATGCACTTGCCGCACACGGCGCGATGTTCTTCGACGCGCTGCTCGACGAACTGCACATGCTGCCGGTCGAACTCGAGCAGGCGCTCGGCGAACTCGTGTCGGCCGGCCTCGTGAATGCAGACAGCTTCGCCGGGTTGCGCGCGCTGTTGAAGCCCGCGGTCAAGCGCAGCGCGACCTATGCGCCGCGCACGCGGCGCGGTGGCGCGCTGATCGGCGGGATGGACGACGCCGGCCGCTGGGCGCTCGTGCAACGCATGTCGGCGCCGGACGATGCGCCAACCCCGGCACCGAAGCGCGGTGCGCCCGCGATCGATCCCGATGCGCTCGAACACATCGCGTGGACGCTGCTGCGCCGCTATGGCGTGGTGTTCTGGCGGCTGCTCGAACGCGAAGCCGACTGGCTGCCGAGCTGGCGCGAACTCGTGCGGGTGCTGCAACGCCTCGAAGCGCGCGGCGAGATTCGCGGCGGCCGCTTCGTCGCGGGGCTCGCGGGCGAGCAGTTCGCGCTGCCGGAAGCGATCCCGGTCCTGCGCGAGCTGCGTCGCCAACCGGGCGACGGCCAGTACGTGTGCGTGACGGGCGCCGATCCGCTGAACCTTGCCGGCACGCTGTTGCCCGGCGACAAGGTGCCCGCGCTGGCCGGCAATCGCGTGCTGTTCCGCGACGGCGTGCCGGTCGCGTCGCTCGTGGCGGGCACGTTCCATTACGCGCCCGAGCTGCCGCCTGCCGCGCGCGAGGATGCGCGCCTGCGGCTCGCACGCCGCCACTGACTCCTGACATCGGCTGACACACGGCACATCGCGGACTACTAAACGCCGTGCGGCAGCACCGCGTACGTTCGGGTAGCATCGAACGATTCATTGCGCGCCCGAGCGTGCCCATAACGAGCCTTCAGGAGACTGCCTTTCATGCCCTCGCATGCCGATTCGCCCGCCGTTCATCACGCGGGCTCGCTGACGATTTTCCAGGGCGCCGCGCTGTATATCGGCGCGGTGCTCGGCACCGGCGTCATTGCGTTGCCCGCGCTCGCGGCCGAGGTTGCAGGCCCTGCATCGCTGCTGGCGTGGGCCGCGCTCGTCGTGCTGTCGGGGCCGCTTGCCGCCACCTTCGCCGCACTCGGCGCGCGCTATCCGGACGCGGGCGGCGTATCGACCTACGCGCGACGCGCATTCGGGCCGAAGGCCGCGGCAATCGTCGGCTGGTGTTTCTATTTCGCGGTGCCGGCCGGCGCGCCGGCCGCCGCGATGTTCGGCGGCGCGTACGTCGCCGCCGTCACGGGCGGCGGACACGTCACGGTGATCGTCACGGCTGCCGCGCTGATCGCCACGGTGTCGGCCGCGAATGCGTTCGGCGTCACGGTGTCGGGCCGCATGCAGCTCGTGCTGTCGGCGCTGCTCGTCACGCTGCTGCTGGCCGCCGTGCTCGCGTCCGCGCCGCATGCAAGCACGGTGAACCTGCATCCGTTCGCGCCGCATGGCTGGCTCGCGGTCGGCCAGGCTGCCGCACTGCTCGTGTGGAGCTTCGCGGGCTGGGAAGCGATCACGCACCTCGCGGCAGAGTTCCGCCGGCCCGCGCACGACATGCCGCGCTCGGCCGGGATCGCGGTCGTGGTCGTCGGCTTTCTGTATCTGTCGGTCGCGGCCGCGAGCGTCACGGTGCTCGGGCCGTCGGCCGGCGCGTCGGGTGCGCCGCTCGCGGAACTGATCGCGGGCGGCATCGGCGGTCACGCGCAGGTGCTGGCGGCAGCGGCCGCGCTGCTGCTCACGCTCGGCACGATGAATGCGTATTTCGCGGGCGCGGCGAAGCTCGGCGCAGCGCTCGGGCGCGACGGCGCACTGCCTGCGTGGCTCGCACAAGGCAGCCAGGTCGGCGGCGTGCCGCGCCGAAGTCTTGGCGTGATCGCGGTGCTGGCCGTCGTCGCGCTGGCCGCGACGACGCTCTCGGACGTCGGGCCGAAGCCGCTCGTGCTCGTCACGTCCGGATGCTTCGTGATGGTGTACGGACTCGGCGCGGCGGCCGCGCTGAAACTGCTGCCGCGCGGCGGCATCGCATATCGCTGCGCGTGGATTTCGCTGGTCGCCGTCGCCGGGCTGTTCTTGACGACAGGGTGGTTCATCTTGTGCCCGCTGCTGCTTGCGGGCGGTGCGCTGCTTTATCTGCGGATGGCCGGGCGACGCACGTGATCGCGTGCCGGCGCCCGTGTGCGGACGAGCAAACGGGCGCTCGCCGCGCTGCGCCGGCACACCGCGAACCGGCCGCGCACCGCTGCGCCGCGGGCGTCAGGCCGGCACCAGTTCGAAGCTGAGCCGCTTGCCGAGTGCGGTGGCCGCGCTCGCGAGCGTCGCGAGCGTGAGGCTCGTGTCGGTTTCGTCGAGCAGCCGGTTGAGCGCGGCGCGGCTGGTCTTCATCCGCGCGGCCATCGCGGTCTTCGTGATGTGCTGCGCCTTCATTTCCTGGCCGATCTGCCACGCGATCACGCGCTTGATCGCGGTGGCGGTGGCCGCTTCGAGATGGCCTTCGTCCTCGAGGAAGCTGTCGAAATCGCTGCCGATATGCGGGTTGTTCGTGGTCGTCATGGGTACTCCAGTGCATGGCGTGGCCGGCCGGCACATCGCCGATCGCATGTGCCGGCGCAGCCGGAGGAATTCAGATGGCGCGCGTCAGCGCTTTCAGCCGCGCGACGGTCACGTCGAGATCGTCGGACGGCGTGGCCTGCGACTGCTTGAAGAACGCGTGCAGCAGCACCATCGTGTCGCCGACGACCGTGAACAGCGCGCGCGCGCTTCGCTGCGGCAACATCACGCGGATTTCCCACAGATCCTGCGACATCTTCCGGACCAGCGGCATGCCGAGCGGCCAGCCGAGTTGAACGGTCTTGATCTCTTCGCCGATCACCCTGCGCTCGACCTGCCCGAGCGCCTTGAGCCATTCGCGCACCGGCTCGTTGCCACGCGCGGTGCGGAAGAACCGCACGTCGAGCGTGGCCTGAATCTGCCGTCTCGCCATCGTCGTGTCATCGAGTGTATCAAAAACGGTACGATACGCCAAGCACGACGACACCTGCTACTGACCGAATGGCTAACGAATGACGGTGAAAGAGCGGCAGCCGGACGTCATCCGTCCACGCCCTGCCCGGAGTCTCGACGCTGGCGGCGAGCCGGCTTGCGCGCGCTAGGGGGGGCGCGATGGGTGTGCGCATCGCCGAACCGCGCCTGCGCGATGTCGCGAACGGCGTCGATCAGCGTCCGGGCGACGGGAGACGGTTGCGCATCGGTGCGCAGCACGAGCCCGACCGGCTCGTCGGTGCCCGCGGACGGCAGCGGCAGCCGCGCGAGCGCGCCGGCCGACAAGTCGTATTCGGCCGCATAGAGCGGCACGAACCAGACTGCGTCGTTCTCGAGCGTGAGCGCACGCGCGACCGACACCGACAGCACCTCGATGAACGAATCAAGCGGCGGCGCGCCGCACGCGCCGAGCAGTTGCTCGGCCGACTGGCGGATCAGCGTGCCGAACGGCGGCAGCACGACCGGATAGCGCGCGAGCTCGGCGGCCGGCGCGGCACTCGCCAGCAGCGGATGGCCGGCGCGCACGACCGCGACGAGCGGTTCGTTGTACAGCTGCTCGAACGCGAGCCCGATCATCCGCTCCGGCTCCGACAGGCGCCCGATCGCGCATTCGATCGCCCCTGCCTTCAGACGCTCCAGCAGCTCGGTATTGGCAGCCGTCGCGATCCGCACCACGATGCGCGGCCAGCGTGCGGTCAGCGCCTTCATCAGCGCGGGCGCGAGCGATGCCGCGACCGTCGGCAGCATGCCGATTTCGAGCGTCGCCGCGGCCGCGCCGCCTTCGCGCGCGAGCAGCCCGACACCCTGCCGCAGCGCCAGCACGCACGCGTTCGCGTGCGGGATGAACAGTTGGGCTTCGCGGGTCGGCTGCGCGCCGTGCCGCCCGCGTTCGAACAACTTCACGCCGAGGATCGACTCCAGTTCGGCGATCGTCTTCGACACGGCCGGCTGCGTGATCGACAGGCTTTCGGCCGCCTTCTGCACGCCGCCCAACTGCGCGACCGCGAGAAAACACTGCAGGTGCCGGAATTTGACGCGGCCGTCGGCGATACGGTTATTCATAACGGGCGGTTATGCGAATGGTGATATCACGCCATTTTGCATAACTTTCCGGAAACGCCCAAGCATTCGGCGCGGCGTCACGCATGACGCCGCCGCGCATGGACTCCGGTCGCCGGGCAGCAACGCGATCACGCCGCTGTCCGGCGGATTTCCATGGGCGCCGCCGAACATAACGAACGGTTATGCGATTCGCGAAAAAAGGTCATTTTGCATAACTTTCCGGATTGGCTAAAGTCTTGCCATCCACTTCGCGAAATACCTGACAGGAGACGCCCGATGGATTCCCCCACGATCCTCACGCCGCGCGACTGGCCGTCGCATCCCGCGTATATCCACCCCGAGTACCGTTCGTCGGTCAAGCGCGGCCCGACCCGCCCGCTGATCCCGTTGAAGGAAAAGCTGCGCGACCAGTACGTGCCCGTCTACGGCACCGACGATCTCGGCGCACTCGACCACGACCTGACGAAGAACGCCGTGAAGAACGGCGAACCGCTCGGCGAGCGCATCGTCGTCACCGGCCGCGTGCTCGACGAAGGCGGCAAGCCCGTGCGCAACACGCTCGTCGAGGTATGGCAGGCGAATGCGGCCGGCCGCTACGTGCACAAGGTCGACCAGCACGACGCGCCGCTCGACCCGAACTTCCTCGGCGCAGGCCGCTGCATGACCGACGCCGAAGGCCGCTACCGCTTCCTGACGATCAAGCCCGGCGCGTATCCGTGGGGCAACCATCCGAACGCATGGCGCCCGAATCACATCCACTTCTCGCTGTTCGGCGACTACTTCGGCTCGCGCCTCGTCACGCAGATGTACTTCCCCGGCGATCCGCTGCTCGCGTACGACCCGATCTTCCAGGGCACGCCGGAAGCGGCGCGTGACCGCCTGATCTCGCGCTTCTCGATGGACATCACCGAAGAAGGCTATGCGCTCGGCTACGAATTCGACATCGTGCTGCGCGGCCGCGACGCCACCCCGATGGAGCGCTGAACCATGACGACGCTGAAGCAAACCCCTTCGCAGACGGTCGGCCCGTACTTCGCGTACGGCCTGTGCCCGCAGCAATACGACTACGACCTGAAGAGCCTGTTCACGCCGGCGATCGCCACGCCCGACGCCGAAGGCGAGCACGTGCTGCTGGTCGGACAGGTGTTCGACGGCGACGGCAACGTCGTCAGCGACGCGGTGCTCGAATTCACGCAGGTGGACGGCGCGGGCCGCTATCCCGCGTCGCGCGACGACATCGCGAAGTCCGGCTTCACGGGCTTCGCACGCGTCGGCACGGGCACCGATGCGCAGCACCGCTTCGTTGTCCAGACGGTCAAGCCGGGCCGCGCCGCCGCCGACGAAGCGCCGCACATCAACGTGACCGTGATGATGCGCGGGATCCTGACCCACGCGTTCACCCGCGTGTATTTCGACGACGAAGCCGCGGCGAACGCGGCCGATCCGGTGCTGAACCTCGTGCCGGCCGAACGCCGCGCAACGCTCGTCGCAAAGCGCGACGCGCAACCGGGCCGGCCCGTCGTGTACCGCTTCGACATTCGCATGCAGGGGCCGGACGAGACCGTGTTCTTCGACGTGTGACCCGCGAGCCGGCGCACGCCGGCTGCCCGCACCGAACCGCCGTGTGGCGCGATACCGACAGGCATCGCGTCGTGCGGCGGTTTTCGCTTTCGGGCCCCCACATTCGATGCCGTGCCGCAGCACGCCCGATCGGGACGGCCGACGCCCTTGGTTGACTGCTCGCGCCTCCGGCATCAAACGCGCGATTGAAACGCATGCTGCGACAGCACATGAATCGTCGGGCCCGCACGATATCGTTTGCGCGTTACACGGCGTATGCTTTGCTATCCGCCCGACACCGACGGGATTGAATCGGAACAGGCAACAATTTCACCCGCAATGCGCGAACACTGCCCCGCTGCCTGAGCGCGCATTTTTCTGACCGAGTGCCTTCAAGCGCGTCTGACCGAAACCTGGCAGACGCGTTTTTTTCGTCCGCGACCGGAGCACGCCGCCGCACTCGCCACCGCCTCTGCTCCGGCTAGCGGCGAACCTCCAGATACCGGCTCGGCGTTTCGCCGAGGATGCGGCGAAACGCCGACGTAAAGGCGCTCGCGCTCGCATAGCCCAGATCGAACGCGACCCGCGTCACCGGCTGACCGTCGCTCAGGCGGGTAATCGCCGCCAGCATGCAGACCTGCTGACGCCAGGCGGCGAAACTCACGCCGGTCTGCGCGCGGAACAGCCGCGTAAACGTGCGCCGGCTCACGCCCGCGTCGGTCGCCACCTGGTCGAGATCGGCCGCGATCGACGGCGACGCGAACAGATGCCGGCAGATCTTCGCGAGGCGCGCGTCGGCCGGCAGCGGCGCGTGCAGCGACAGCCGCGGCATCGTCGCGATTTCCGCGACCAGCAGCGCCATCAGCTTGCCCGCCCGGCCGTCGACGTCGTACATCGCCGGCAGGTCGATCGCATCGTCGATCAGTTGCCGCAGGAGCGGCGACACGCCGTACACGCCGCACTGGTCCGGCAGCCCCGCGGCCTCGGCCGTGTCGTCCGACACGAACGTGTTGAGCATCGTGACCGGCCCGGTCATCGTCATTTCGTGCCGCACGCCGGCCGGCACCCAGCACGCGCGTTGCGGCGGCACCAGCCAGCGGCCGTGCGGCGTCGACACGCTGATCGTGCCGCGCGACGCGAACGCGAACTGCCCGCGCCGGTGCGCGTGCTCCGGAAACGTCGTGCCCGCCGCGTAGTCGTTGGCGGTCACCACGACGCTACGGGGAATGTCTTCGTAGGGATCCAGCAGCGTATTTCTCAAGGCCCGAATTCCATCATGAATGACCCGATATCGAAGGCGGGTCACCTTCGATCGGTCTACGATCCGCTCCACGCTTGCGCGACCGGATGGCCGCAAGACCCGACGGCCGAATCGGCCGGATAGCGACTTCTTCGGAGCGGAGATGCCCAATACGTTTCATCGCGTGGGGGACGGCCCCCACCCTGTTCTCGTGCTGCACGGCTGGTTCGGCGACGCGCGTGCGTTCGAGCCCGTCGAGACGTGGCTGTCGCACGAACGCTTCACCTATGTGTTCATGGACTACCGCGGCTACGGCGGCATGCGCGGCGCGCACGGCGCGTACTCGATCGCCGAAATCGCCGCCGACACGCTCGCCCTCGCCGACGCGCTCGGCTGGCGCACGTTCAGCCTCGTCGGCCACTCGATGGGCGGCATGGCGATCGAGAAGGTCGCCGCCATGGCGCCCGACCGGGTACGCGCGCTGGTGCCGATCGCGCCGGTGCCGTGCGGCGGCCTGCCGTTCGACGCCGCGCGACGCGCGCTATTCGAACGCGCCGCCGACCAGCTCGCCGATCGCCGCACCATCATCGATCGCAGCACCGGCGGCCGGTTGCCCGCCGCCTGGGTCGAGTGGAAAGCCGCGTATTCGGCATCCTGTTCGTCGCCGCACGCGTTCGGCGCGTACTTCCGCGCGTGGGCCGACACGGATTTCACCGACGAGATCACGGGCCGCCATCCGGTGAAGGTGCTGATCGGCGAACACGATCCGGCGTTCGACGCGGCGCTGATGGCGCGCACCTATCTGCGGCGCTATCCGCGCGCGACCGTCGACGTGCTGCGCAATGCCGGTCATTACCCGATGAACGAAACCCCGCTCGCGCTGGTCGCCGCGATGGAAGCGTTCCTGCTCGACACGGCGGCAGACCGCGCGCCCGGTGCGTGACGCGCCGCGCATCGGCGGCCTCCGGTCGGCACGCATCACCGCAGCATGAACGACATGGCCGACAGGCTGTTCAGCGTGCGCACCACGTGCTCGACCGACGGCCCGTCGAAGCGCAGCGTCACCGCATCGACCCGCTCGAGCGACGGCAGCACGCAGAACAGATCGGCGAGCGCGGCCGTCTGCACGCGCAGCGTGCAAGCGGCCGGCGCGGGCCGGTGCGCGCCCGCACGCCAGCCGGACGACAGCGCATGTACGACCGTTTCGCGTGCGGCGGTCGCGATGCGCGCGCAGGACGCGGCCGGCGTGAGCGTGTCGCCGCTCGATGCGCCGCCGGCCGTCTTGACCGTCTCGAAACGCGCGTCCGGAAACAGCGGCCGGGTTTCCTCGGCGAATACGTCGTCGCCCGACGCCAGCGCGACGTGCGCGCCGTATTCGCGCGCCAGCGCGCCGTACAGCCCGGCTTCGCCGAGTTCGACGCCGTTCAGCCACACCTGCGTGAACGCGAAGCTGTTGATGGTGTGCGCAAGCACGCCGCGCGTCTGCGACTTCGCATGAAAGCCGATCATGAACACGAGGTCGGGCTGCTGCTCGAGGCCCGCCATCATCCCCAGCGTGCGCGGCTTGCCGAGCACGACGCGGGCGCGGGCATCGAGCCCGTCGGGCAACAGATTGCGGAAACCGCCGTGCGAATCGTTGACCCAGACGGCCTTCGCGCCGCCGGCGAACGCGCCTTCGATCGCCGCGTTCGCCTCGGCGGTCATCCAGCGGCGCGCACGTTCGTATTCCGGATTGCCGGCACGCGTCTGCTCGAGGGCGAACACGCCGGCGACACCCTCGATGTCGGTCGAGATCAGAATCTTCATGAATGGCTCGGACGTCCTTCGTTGCCTGCGTTGAATAACCGCTCGAGCTCGGGCACCGCATCGCGCAGCGATTGCCGTACGTGGCCGTCGCGGCCGGTCACGGTCACGGCCTGCAGCAGCGCGTCGGCGATCGCGTGCTCGACGCTTTCGGCCGCGGCCATGAACAGCGGATCGAGCGCCGCATCGGCCACGAGGGCCGGCAGCGCGACGGTCGACGCATCGTGCGCGATCGTGTACGCGGTGGAAAAGGCGAGCGCGATGTCGCCGCTGCCATGCCCGTAGACCGAGCCGGTGCGGGCGAGCCCCGCGCCCGCGCGGCGCGCGAGCCGCGACAGTTGCCGCGCGTCGAGCGGCGCATCGGTCGCGAGCAGCAGGATGATCGAGCCTTGCTCGGGCGGCGCCGCGTGCGTCGGCTGAGCGTCCGCTGCGGCACGCCGCTGCGCGACGATCCGTCCGACCGGCACGCCACCGAGCATCAGCATCGGCAGCCGGCCGAAATTCGCGAGCACCAGCGCGCCGATCGTATACGGCCTGCCGGCCGCGACGGCCACGCGCGACGCGGAGCCGATCCCGCCCTTCAGGTCGAAACACGACATCCCGCGCCCGGCGCCTGCCGCGCCACGTGCGAAATCTCGCGCCGCGGTATGGCAGGCTTCGTCGTAATGCGCGGCCGTCACAGCGAACGCCTGGATGTCGTTCAGATAGCCGTCGTTGCACTCGAACACGAGCGGGTTGACGGTCGGCCAGTCGCGGCCGATTTGCGGGTTCTCCGCGACCGCCGCGCGAATCTGCGCCTGCGCCACCGCGCCGACGCCGAACGTGTTGGTCAGCGCGATCGGCGTTTCGAGCGTGCCCAGTTCGTCGACCTGCACGAGCCCGACGCTCTTGCCGAAGCCGTTGATCACGGCCGCGCCGGCCGGCACCTTGCTGCGGTACAGGTCGCCCGGGTGCGGCTTCACGACGGTGACGCCCGTCTGCACGTCGCCCGCATTGAGCGTCGCATGGCCGACCGTCACGCCCGGCACGTCGGCGATCGTGCCGCGCGGCCCGGCCGGCAGCGTCGCGGCCCACATGGGCACGGCTCGCATCAGCGCCGCTCCAGCTTCGGGTCGAGCGCGTCGCGCAGCCCGTCGCCGAGCAGGTTGAACGCGAGCACGGTCAGGAAGATCGCGAGGCTCGGGAAGATCGCGACGTGCGGCGCGGTCACCATGTCCGCGCGCGCCTCGTTGAGCATCGCGCCCCACTCCGGCGTCGGCGGCTGCGCGCCGAGCCCGAGGAACGACAGGCTCGCGGCCGTGATGATCGACGTGCCGATCCGCATCGTGAAGTAGACGACGACCGACGACACGGTGCCCGGCAGGATGTGCCGCATGATGATCGTCCAGTCGGACGCGCCGATGCTGCGCGCGGCTTCCACGTAGGTCATGTGCTTGAGCATCAGCGTGTTGCCGCGCACGAGCCGCGCGAACGCCGGAATGCTGAAGATCGCGACCGCGCAGATCACGTTGACCATCCCGTTGCCGAGGATCGCGACCACGCCGATCGCGAGCAGGATCCCAGGGAACGCGAACAGCACGTCGGCCACGCGCATCGTGATGCGGTCCCACCAGCCTTCGTAGTAGCCGGCGAGCAGCCCGAAGAACGTGCCGATGAGCGCGCCGAGCGCGACCGAGAAGAAGCCGGCCGCGAGCGAGATGCGCGTGCCGGTGACGATCCGGCTGAAGATGTCGCGGCCAAGCGAGTCGACGCCGAACCAGTGCACGGCCGACGGCCCCGCATTCAGCGCGTCGTAGTCGAAGTAGTTCTCCGGATCGAACGGCACGATGTGCGGGCCGACGAAGGCCAGCACGATGAGCGCGAGCACGAAGCCGCCGGCGACCAGCGCGACGGTCTGCTTGCGGAACTTGCGCCAGAATTCACGCCACGGCGTGCGGATCGTGTTCGATGCGGCCGGCGCCGCGGGCTGGACAGTCGCGTTCATGCTGGCCTCACGCTCACTTGAACCGGATGGTCGGGTTGATGACCGCGTACAGCACGTCGACGGTCAGGTTGATCAGGATGAATTCGAGCGAGAACAGCAGCACGATCGCCTGGATCACCGGGTAGTCGCGCATCGTGACCGCATCGACCAGCAGGCGCCCGAGCCCCGGCCAGTTGAACACGGCCTCGACGACGATCGAGCCGCCGAGCAGGAAGCCGAACTGCAGCCCCATCATCGTGACGACCGGGATCATCGCGTTGCGCAGGCAATGCTTGAGCACCACCAGCGGCTCGTGCACGCCCTTCGCGCGCGCGGTGCGCACGTAGTCCTCGTTGAGCACCTCGACGAACGACGCGCGCGTGAAGCGCGCCATCACGGCCGCGACCGCGGCGCCGAGCGTCAGCGATGGCAGCACGTAGCTCTTCCACGTGCCGTCCGGCACGACCGGCAGCCAGCCGAGCTTCACCGAGAAGATCTCCATCAGCAGCATGCCGAGCGCGAACGCCGGAAACGAGATGCCCGACACCGCGATCGTCATCCCGAGGCGGTCGGGCCAGCGGTTGCGCCATACCGCCGACGCGATCCCGATCGCCATCCCGAACGCCGTCGCCCACACCATGCTGACGAGCGTGAGCAGCAGCGTCGGCATGAAGCGCTCGCCGATCTCGGTCGACACCGGCCGCTTGCTGCGCGTCGACGTGCCGAAATCGCCGTGCGCGATCTTCACGAAGAAGTTCGCGAACTGCGCGGGCAGCGGCCGGTCGAGCCCGAGATCGGTGCGCACCAGCGCGACCGTCGCGTCGTCGGCTTCGGGCCCGGCCGCGAGCCGCGCCGGGTCGCCCGGCAGCAGGTGCACGAACAGGAACACCAGCACCGCGACGATCGCGAGCGTGGGCAGCAGGCCGAACAGGCGTTTGACGAGAAAATTCAGCATGGGGCACCGATCGAATCAGCGCGCCGGCAGCTTGCGCCGCCGGCGCCGGACAGCAGGCGAGCTGCCGTCATTTCACCGAGATTTCGTCGAAGTTGAACGAACCGTCCGGCATCACGTACATGCCGTGCAGGCGCTTGCTGCGCGCGTAGACGATCTTCTCCTGCACCAGGAAGATCCACGGCGCGTCGGCCCACACCAGCTTCTGCGCGTCGGCGTACAGCGCGGCCTTCTTCGCGTTGTCGGTCGTCTCGAGCGCCTTCGCGAGATCGTCGTCGACGGCACCGTTCTTGTAGTACGCGGTGTTGTAGAGCTTCGGCGGCGCCGACGTGGACGCGAGCAGCGGCGACAGCGCCCAGTTCGCCTCGCCCGTCGAGGCCGACCAGCCGCTGTAGTACATCCGCACCGGCGCCGCCGCCGGATCCTGCGCGCTCTCGACCTTCGCGACCCGCTCGCCGGCCTCGAGCGCCTGCACCTGCACCTTCACACCGACCTGCGCGAGCTGCTGCTGGACGAACTGGATCAGCTTCTGCGCCGTCGAATGGTTGTACGCGGACCAGAGCGTCGACTCGAAGCCGTTCGGATAACCGGCCTCCTTCAGCAGCGCGCGCGCCTTCGCCGGATCGTACGGCCAGGGCCCGAGCTTGGTCGCGTATTCGACGCCGACCGGGGCGACGCCCGTCTGCGGGGTCGCGTAGCCGGCGAACACGACCTTCGCGAGCGCCTCCTTGTTGACCGCGTAGTTCAGCGCTTCACGCACCTTCGGATTGTCGAACGGCTTCTTCTGCGTGTTCAGCGAGATGTAGCGCTGGATGATCGACGGCCGCTCGATCAGCTCGACCTTCGGATTGCTCTTCAGGTCGGCCGCCTGCTCGAACGGAATCGTGAACGCGAAATCCGCCTCGCCGGTCTTGAGCAGCGCGGCGCGTGTGTTGTTGTCGACCACCGGCTTCCAGTCGATCGAATCGACCTTCGGATAGCCCTTCTTCCAGTAGCCGGCAAACTTCTTCACCTTCATGTCGTCGGTCTGCTTCCATTCGACGAACTCGAACGGGCCCGTGCCGACCGGATGCAGCGACACGTCGCGCCCCCACTTCTTCAGCGCGGCCGGCGAGATCATCACCGCCGACGGGTGCGCGAGCGTGTTGATGAACGCGGAGAACGGCTCGCGCAGCGTGAAGCGCACCGTCATCGGATCGACCACCTCGGTCTTCTCGATCACGCGGAACAGCCCGTAGCGCTTCAGCTTGTTCGCCGGATCGGTCACGCGGTCGAAGTTCGCCTTCACCGCGTCGGCGTTGAAGTCGGTGCCGTCGTGAAACTTCACGCCCGGGCGCAGCTTGACCGTGTAGACCTTCGCATCGGGCGACGCCTGGTAGCTCGTCGCGAGCACGTTCACCAGCTTCATGTCCTTGTCGAAGCCGAACAGCCCTTCGTAGAACGACTTCACGACGGCCTGCGACACCGTGTCGTTCGCGTCGTACGGGTCCATCGTCGTGAATGTCGAGTACACGGCGACCACGACGTTCTGCTGCGCGAACGCGGGCGCGGCGACCGAGAGCGCGAGCGCGCCTGCCCCCGCGGCGAACAGCGCGCGCGGGCGGAACATCGGGAACGAATGCGGCTTGTTCATCTTGTCTGGCTCCTGTGGATGATTCGGTAACGCGTGGTGGAAATCGCGGCGCGACTGCATCCGCTCCGGGAAGTGACGCCGTTGCCTGGCGCGTGCGCAGCTACGGTCCATATGCGCCTCGCCGCGCAATCAATACGCGCCGCCGACGCGATGCGTCGCGACGTAGTGATCGGGGCCGACCGCGACGAGCGGTGCGACGATCGGCTCGTCGCCGACCGCGCGGATCGGGCTCGGAATCTCGTCCGCCGCGAGCTGGCGCGGCGCATGCCGGCGTGCCGGGTCGGCCACCGGCACCGCGCTCATCAGCTTCCTCGTGTACGGATGCTGCGGCGCCTCGAACACCGCGCGGCGCGGGCCGATCTCGACGATCTGGCCGAGATACATCACCGCGACCCGATGGCTGACGCGCTCGACGACGGCCATGTCGTGCGAGATGAACAGATACGCGACGCCGAGCTCGCGCTGCAGGTCGAGCATCAGGTTCACGATCTGCGCCTGCACCGACACGTCGAGCGCGGACACCGATTCGTCGGCGATCACGACCTTCGGATTCAGCGCGAGCGCGCGCGCGATGGCGATCCGCTGGCGCTGGCCGCCCGAGAATTCGTGCGGATAGCGGCGCGCGGCCTCCGGCGGCAGGCCGACCTTGTCGAGCAGCCAGTCGACGCGCGCCTGCGCTTCGCGGCCGCTCGCGACACCGTGCACGAGCAGCGGCTCCATGATCGAGAAACCGACCGTCAGGCGCGGGTTCAGCGACGCGAACGGATCCTGGAAGATGAACTGGATGTTCCGGCGCAGCGCCTGCAGGTCCTGGCCCTTCAGCGCGCTGATATCGCGGCCGTCGAATTCGATCGAGCCGCTCTGCGATTCGACGAGGCGCAGCAGCGAGCGGCCGGTGGTCGACTTGCCGCAGCCCGATTCGCCGACGAGCGCCAGCGTCTCGCCCGCGCGCAGCTCGAAGCTCACGCGCTCGACCGCATGCACGTACTGCGACACGCGGCCGAACACGCCGCTCTTCACCGGAAACCGCGTGACGAGATCGCGCACGCGCAGGATCGGCGGCGCGGCCGGATCGACGCGCGGCTGCCCGGCGGCGGGGACCGCGGCGGCATCGTTCGCATCGGCCGCATCATTCGCGTCGTTCGCGGCAGGCGCCGGCGCGGCCGCGCTCGCGCCGTCCACCTTCAGCAGCGGAAATTTCTCGGGGATATCGGTGCCGTGCATCGAGCCGAGCCGCGGCACGGCCGCGAGCAGCGCACGCGTGTAGCGATGCGCGGGCGTCGCGAAAATGCGCTCGGACTCGCCCTCCTCGACCTTCTCGCCGCGATACATCACCAGCACGCGATCGGCCACTTCGGCCACCACGCCCATGTCGTGCGTGATGAAGATCACGCCCATGTTCATTTCGTCCTGCAGGCCGCGGATCAGTTGCAGGATCTGCGCCTGGATCGTCACGTCGAGCGCGGTCGTCGGTTCGTCGGCGATCAGGAGCGCGGGCCGGCACGACAGCGCCATCGCGATCATCACGCGCTGCCGCATCCCGCCGGACAACTGGTGCGGATAGCGCGCGAACACGCGGCGCGCCTCCGGAATGCGCACGAGATCGAGCAGCCGCAACGCTTCCGCGCGCGCTTCGGTCGCGCTCTTCGACTGGTGCAGCGCGATCGCCTCGCTGATCTGGTCGCCGACCGTAAACACCGGGTTCAGCGACGTCATCGGCTCCTGGAAGATCATCGCGATGTCGGCGCCGCGGATCCCGCGCATCGTCGCCGCACTCGCCTGCGCGAGGTCGACGAGCGCGCCGCCGCGGCGCCGCAACGCGATCCGGCCGCTCGTGATCTCGCCGCCGCCGTGCTCGACGAGCCGCATCAGCGCGAGCGACGTGACCGACTTGCCGGAGCCCGATTCGCCGACGATCGCGAGCGTCTCGCCGCGATCGACGTGAAACGACACGTTGCGCACCGCGTCGAACGTCGCGTTCTCTCGTCGGAACATCACCGACAGGTCGTCGACGGCGACCACGCGCTGTTCCGGCAGCACCAGCGCGGACGGGGTTCGGCTCGAAGTCATGCGAAGGTCTCCTCGTACGATCCGGAATCAGGCCGCATCGTTGCGATAGATGCCGACCACGGGCGTCTCGCCGACGCGTGCGTAGCCGCGATACATCCCTTCCGTGTTGAACGGCATCGCGACGTTGCCGTGCGCGTCGACCGCGACGATCCCGCCGCGCCCGGCCAGGCGCGGCAGCTTGTTCATCACGACGTCGTGCGCGGCGTCGGCAAGCGACGCGCCGCGATAGGCCATCTGCGCGGCCACGTCGTGCGCGGTCGCGAGCCGGATGAACATCTCGCCGGTGCCCGTCGCGGAGACCGCGCAGGTCGCGTCGTCCGCGTAGCAGCCGGCACCGATGATCGGCGAATCGCCGACGCGTCCGGGCTGCTTGTTGGTGATGCCGCCGGTCGACGTCGCCGCCGCGATATGGCCGCGCAGGTCGCACGCGACCGCGCCGACCGTGCCGTGCTTGCGGTCGGGATCGAGCGGCTCGGCCGGCTGCCCGGCGCCGAACGCGAAGGTCGCCGCGTCGTGGTCGAGCATCATGCCGGCCGCCTCGCGCGCCTTGAGCCACTGCGCACGACGCGCTTCCGTGTCGAAGTAGCCGGGCTCGGCGAGTTCGAGGCCCTGTGCGGCCGCGAACGCATCGGCGCCCGCGCCCGCGAACAGCACGTGCTCGCTTGCCTCCATCACGCGCCGCGCGGCGAGGACCGGATTGCGCACGCGGGTCGCGCAGCAGATCGCGCCGGCCGCGAGCGTCGTGCCGTCCATCACCGCCGCGTCGAGCTCGTGCTTGCCTTCGGCCGTATAGACGGCGCCGCGCCCGGCGTTGAACAACGGACAGTCCTCGAGCATCCGCACCGCGACGGTGACGGCGTCGAGCGCGCTGCCGCCGTCGGCGAGCACCTTCTGCGCGGCCTGCAGGATCGCGGTGAGTTCGGCGCGGTAACGGCGTTCGGTGTCGGTGTCCATCGCCTCGCGCAGGATCGTGCCTGCACCGCCATGAATCGCGACGATCGCGGATGAAGTCATGATTTTTTCGGACCGGAAGAAGAAGGGTTGGCGGCCGGCAGCGCCGCTTGCGGCTGGACCAGCCACGGCAACAGGAATTCGGTCATTTCGGCGGCGGACTTCGCGGAGCGGTGCGTGCGCAGCGCGACCGCGTCGATCAGCGCCTCGATCATCGTCAGCACGGCCGCTTCCGACGTGGCCGCGAAACGCCGCTCGGCCTTCACGTACAGGTTCAGCGACGCAATCGGTGCCAGCGGCGAACCGGGCCCGTCGGAAATGCCGAGCACGCGCGCGCCGCGCGCCGCCGCGCGGCGGGCCAGCTCGATCGTGTCCTTCACGTAGCGGGGAAACGCGAGCGCGATCACGAGATCGCGCGAGTCGGCCGTGTACAGGCGCCGCGCCGCATGCGACGGGCCGCCGAGCAGCGCGAGCGACTGCACGTTGTCGTGACACACCGACAGGCCGTGTTCCATCAGCCCGGTCAGAAACGCGCTCGAACCGGCGCCGAGGATCAGCACGCGCCGCGCGCCGACGATCGCCTCGACGGCCGCTTCGACGTCGGCCGCATCCAGCTGCGCGCGCGTGTTCTCGATGTTCGTGACGGCCTGGTCGAACACCGCGTCGATCCACGCGGCGCCGCGCACGCCCTGCTCCTGTTCTTGTTCCTGTGCGGAACGCAGCCGTTCGACCGGGCCGAGCGTCGCCTCGAAGCCGCGCACGAGCGCCGCGCGCATCGCCGGATAACCGTCGAAGCCGAGCGCCTTCGCGAAGCGGTTCGCGGTTGCGATCGATGCGTTCACGGCCTGCGCCAGCTCGTCGATCCGCATCGTCGCCGCGCGGAACGGATTCGCGAGCACGAACTCGCCCATCCGGCGGTGGATCGGCGTCATCCGCGGCATGGCCGAGGCGATGCGCTCCGCGATCGCGGATTCCTCGTGACTGACATCGTGCGGAAGGAGCGGCGTCATGCGAATGGTTTTGCAAGGTGGATGAAAATCAATTTACACAATCTGCCGACAGGAAAAAAATAAATTTTCATCAGGGTTGTCACGCCCATTGCCGGGCCCGGCTGATGCAGTCGGCCCGTCGACGGCCGCTCGGCCCCGGCAAGCGGGCGTTCGGCGCTCGGTCGTCACGCAACGCGCCGGACACCCGATCTGCACGCCTATCGGGAATACCCCAAGCATGTTCGTTCGAATGCAGATTCACGTTGACCTGATTCGAATTCGAACATAGGATGCTCGAAAATGATCAGTCGTCCGATAACATCAGCTTTCGACAACATCGAAATGTTCGATTGAATGTGGTCATTTCGAGAAAAACCGGGCGAATCGGCGCCCACCAAGATCGGACATCGTACAAATAAGACTGAACGAGACGCCCTGGCCGGGCGACTTGCATGGATCAGGAGACAGCAGTGAAAACAGTCAAGGCGTTGCGCTGGTGGATCATCGTGCTGGTATGCCTCGGCACGATCCTCAACTACCTCGCTCGAAACTCCCTCGCGGTGCTCGCACCGGAACTGAAGCAGGTGTTCGCGATCTCGACGCAGCAGTACTCGTATATCGTCGGCGCATTCCAGATCGGCTACACGATCATGCAGCCGGTGTGCGGGTTCATCGTCGACCTGATCGGGCTGCGGCTCGGGTTCGCGCTGTTCGCGATGCTTTGGTCGGTGGTCGGCGTCGCGCACGGCTTCGCGTCGGGCTGGCTGTCGCTCGGCATCCTGCGCGGCTTGCTCGGGCTGTTCGAGGCCGCCGCGATTCCGTCGGGGATGAAGGCCGTCGCCGAATGGTTTCCCGATCGCGAGAAATCCGTCGCGGTCGGCTACTTCAACGCCGGCACGTCGCTCGGCGCCGCGATCGCGCCGCCGCTCGTCGTGTTCCTGTCGATGCGGTTCGGCTGGCAATCCGCGTTCATGGTCACCGGCGCCCTCGGCTTCCTGTGGGCCGCGCTCTGGTACACGCAGTACCGCTCGCCGGCCTATCATCCGCGCCTCACGTCGCAGGAGCGCACGCTGATCCGCGACGGCCAGGCCACGATGCCGGCCGTGTCGAAGCGCCGGATTCGCGACGTCGTCACCGCGCGCCGCTTCTGGGCCATCGCGCTGCCGCGCTTCTTCGCGGAACCCGCATGGCAGACCTTCAGCTTCTGGATTCCGCTGTACCTCGCCACCGAGCGCCACATGGCGCTCACGCAGATCGCCGTCTTCGCGTGGATGCCGTTTCTCGCGGCCGACCTCGGCGGCATCGCGGGCGGCTACCTGTCGCCCTACCTCGCGAACCGGTTCAAACTGCCGCTCGTGTGGTCCCGCGTCGCCGGCGTCGCGCTCGGTTCGGTGCTGATGCTCGGGCCGGCGATGATCGGGCTCGTGTCGTCGCCGTATACGGCCATTGCCCTGTTCTGCGTCGGCGGCTTCGCGCACCAGATGATCTCCGCACTCGTCAACACGCTGTCGGCCGACGTGTTCGATCCCGAGGAAGTCGGCACCGCCAGCGGCTTCGCGGGCATGGCCGCGTGGATCGGCGGGCTCGGCTTCTCGCTGCTGGTCGGCGCGCTCGCCGACAAGATCGGCTACGCGCCGCTGTTCGCGTGCCTCGGCCTGTTCGACATCATCGGCGTCACGCTGCTCGCGGTGCTGATCCGCGGGCAGTCGAAGCAGGAACGCCTGCTCGCGCAACACGCCTGACCTTCGTTTTCATCAGGAATCGCCTTCATGACTTCGCTTCTTCATCCGCCCGTGTTCCGCGTCGCCGCCCGGCAGGCGAACCGTGTGCTGCTCGCGTCCGACGCGGGCGCGACCCTCGAGATCTTCGTGCTCGAGGACGACATCGTGCGCGTGCGCGTGCTGCCCGACGCAACGGCGCGCAACCCGCGCACCTGGACGATCGCACCGGGCCTCGACGACGTGCCGCTCGAGGGCCGCGACCGTCTCGACCTCGGCGGGTTCGCGCTGCCCGACTACGACTTCGGCGAGGACGACGGCGGCGTGCGCATCGAAACCGCGCAGGCCCGTCTCACGGTAAGCCGGCAGGGCGGCCATTGCACGTGGTCGATGCGTGGTGCCGACGGCGCGTGGCGCGTCGTGCTCGCCGACCGCGCGACGCAGGCGTACAACTTCGGCTGGTGGGACGACCGCGCCTATCACTACGTCGCCCGCGAGCGCGGCGACAAGGTGTTCGGCCTCGGCGAACGCGCGGGCGACCTCGACCGTACCGGCGCGCGCTTCGAGATGCGCAACATCGACGCGATGGGCTACAGCGCGAAGCACACGGACCCGCTCTACAAGCACATCCCGTTCTACGTCACCTGGTCGCCCGACGCGTGCCAGGGCTTCGGGCTGTTCTACGACACGCTGTCGGATTGCGCGTTCGACATGGGCCGCGAGCTCGACAACTACCACGGTCTGTACCGCTACTTCGTCGCCGAGCACGGCGATCTCGACTACTACTTCATCGCATCGCCCGACACGCCGCTCACGGCCGCACGGCGCTTCACGTGGCTCACCGGGCGCCCGGCGCGCACGCCGAAATGGGGGCTCGGCTATTCGGGCTCGACGATGAGCTACACCGACGCGCCGGACGCGCAGCGTCAGATGAGCCAGTTCGTCGAGCAGTGTGAATCGCACGACATCCTGTGCGATTCGTTCCACCTGTCGTCGGGCTATACGTCGATCGGCGCGAAGCGCTACGTGTTCAACTGGAACCGCGAGAAGTTTCCCGACGCGAAGGGATTCGTGAAGCACTACCGCGACCACGGCATCCGCCTGTGCGCGAACATCAAGCCGTGCCTGCTGCGCGACCATCCCGCGTTCGACGACGCTGCACGGCGCGGGCTGCTGATCCGCTCGGCGTCCGGCGAGCCGGCGTGGGTGCAGTTCTGGGACGAGGTCGGCGCATATATCGACTTCACGCAACCGGACGCCTGCCGCTGGTGGCGCGAGCAGGTCACGTCGGCGCTGCTCGACTACGGGATCGAGTCGACCTGGAACGACAACAACGAATACGAGATCTGGTCGCCCGACGCGATCGCGCACGGCTTCGGCCAGCCATTTCCCGCGCGCGAGGCGAAAGTGCTGCAGACGATGCTGATGATGCGTGCGTCGCGCGACGCGCAGCGCGCGCATGCGCCGGCGCAGCGGCCGTTCCTCGTGTCACGCTCCGGCGGCGCCGGCATGCAGCGTTATGTGCAGACCTGGTCCGGCGACAACTACACGTCATGGGAAACGCTGCGCTACAACCTGAAGATGGGCCTCGGGCTCGCGCTGTCGGGCGTGTCGAACATCGGTCACGACATCGGCGGCTTCTCCGGTCCCGCACCGTCGCCCGAGCTGCTGCTGCGCTGGGTCCAGTTCGGCATCTTCATGCCGCGCTTCAGCATCCATTCGTGGAATGACGACGGCACCGTCAACGAACCGTGGATGTATCCGGAGATCACCGCGCGGATCGCGTCGCTGATCAAGCAGCGCTACCGGCTGCTGCCTTATCTCTATCACCTGCTGTGGCTGTCGACCACGCGCTACGAGCCCGTGCTGCGGCCGACCTTCGGCGACTTCCCCCGCGACCCGCGCTGCTACGACGAATGCGACGACATGATGCTCGGCGACGCGCTGCTCGTCGCACCGGTGGTCGACCCGGGCCGCACGGAACGCACGGTCTACCTGCCGTCGGGCGCGCGCTGGCTGTGCTGCGCGAGCGCGCGTTCGTTCGACGGCGGCGCGAGCGTGACGCTGCCCGCGCCGCTCGACACGCCGGTGATGCTGTTGCGCGAAGGCCGTGTGCTGCCGCTGAACGTCGCCGAGCAACGCTTCGGCGCGCGCGCGGACACGCGCGGCTTCCTCGTCGCGCCACGCATCGAGGACGGTGTCGCATACGGCGAATGCGTCGAGGACGACGGCGAAACGGAAGCGTGGCGCGACGGCGAATACGGGCTGTGGCGCATCGAGACCGGCCGCCAGGCGTCGGGCGAACTCGGCGTGTCGGTCCGCTGGGACGGCCGCATGCATCGCCCCGCCGAGCGCCTCGAGATCCTGCTGCCGGCGTCGCTGCAAGGCGCGCTTGCGGTGCGCGGCGCGCGCGTCGAGCACGATGCGCGGGACGGCGCGTGGCGTCGCCTCGTCGTGGCGCTCGACGACTGACCGCGCACGCTCGGGCAAGCGCCGAGCCATGTTCGGGCGGACCGCGCACGCGGCCCGCCCCGCCATCCAAGAGGAGGCCGTCCAGCCTCCCGCCCCCTGAAGAGACCTGGAGATCGACAATGAAGACACCGCATCATCATTATGCAATCCTGATTTTATCCGCCGCGTCGCTCGGCGCTTCCGCCGCCCATGCGCAGAGCAGCGTGACGCTGTACGGCGTGGTCGACGATTCGCTCGCGTACGTGAACAACCAGCAAGGCCACTCGAACGTGTACATGCGCGACGGCAACCTGTATGCGTCGAAGTTCGGGCTGCGCGGCGACGAGGATCTCGGCGGCGGCACGCACGCGATCTTCGACCTGCAATCCGGCTTCAACCTGAACACCGGCGCGCAAGCCGCCGCCGGCACGATCTTCAACCGCCAGGCCTTCGTCGGGCTGCGCAACGACCATTACGGCACGGTGACGGCCGGCCGCCAGTACACGCCGTACTTCCTGCTGGTCGGCCCCTACGCGTCGAGCAGCTGGCTGACCGGTGCGACCGGCGCGCATCCGGGCGACATCGACGGCCTCGACACGACCATCCGCGTGAACAACTCGGTCACCTATACGTCGCCGACCTTGTCCGGGCTGACCGCGAGCGCGATGTACGCGTTCGGCGGCATCGCCGGCGCGACCGGCAAGGGCAATACGTTCAGCGCCGCGCTGCGCTATGCGAACGGGCCGGTCGGAATCGCGGCCGGCTACCTGCGCATCAACAGCTCGGGTTCGTCGGCGGGGTTCCTGAATCCGGCGACCGCGGCGTCGGGCAGCTTCGCCGTGTCCGTGCTGAACCAGGGCTACCTGACCGCGAAGGCCGTCGAGCAGGTCGCGACGGCCGGCAACTACACGCTCGGCAACCTGACGATGGGCCTCAACTACTCGAACGTGAAGTACCTGCCCGGCAGCGGCTCCGCGTTCGCGAACACGGCCGTGTTCAACACCTACGGCGCGCTCGCCGCGTACCGCTTCACGCCGACCTTCTCGGTGGCCGGCGCGTTCGCGTACACGCTCGCGTCGAAGGCGAACGGCGTGTCGAACGCGGCCCGCTACCAGCAGTATTCGCTGAAGGAGTCGTACAGCCTGTCGAAGCGCACGACGCTCTATGCGCTGCAGGCGTACACGCATTCGAGCGGGCGCACGCTCGGCGCGCAAGGTGCCGGCCATATCGTCGACGCGGCGCCGATCGTCGGCGACTCGCAGCAGCTCACGCCGTCGACGACGCACGGCCAGTTCGTCGGCATGGCCGGGATCGCCGTGACGTTCTGAAATCGCGGCAGCGCATCGCCCGCCGGCGCCCCGGACGGTCCGCATCATCCGGGGCGCCGGATTCCGCGCCTCGTCTGCGCTCGGTCTGGGCTCCGTCGCACGCGCCGGCTCAGTGCGAGGGTGTTCGCGATCGGCCCGATACCCTACAATTCGTCAGGTTAATCCCTGCTGCTTGCCCTTCTTGCAGTCCCGACACCGCGCTACACTCGACGCACGCCGTATCAGGGTCCGGCGTGCGACGCGCGCGCCGGGCGGCGTCGCGCCTCGTTGCGCCCACAACTGGATGCCAGCCATGCCAGGTTCCCGTCCCTCGACCCGCACGGCGTTAGAGCCGCAGGCCGTCGCCCCCAGCACGCCCGCCACCGCGCGCGAGGCCATGCTGATGCCCTTCTTCCACTGGGGCTTCCATGCGTGGGCGATCTACGGGCTGACGGGGCTCGTGCTCGCGCACTTCGGTTTCCGCTACAACCTGCCGCTGACGCTGCGGTCCGGGCTGTATCCGATGCTGCGGGAGCGCGTGAACGGCCGGATCGGCCACGCGGTCGACGCGTTCATCGCATCGTGCGGACGCGTAGCCTCCGACGGAGTCGCACGATGAGCGGCCTGCTGCACGATCGCACCGGCGACTTCATCGCGCTCGCGACGCTCGCGGTGCTTTACCTCGGTGGCGTCGGCCTCGCGCTGTGGCGAATCCGCACCGCCGCGCCGCGCGGCAAGGTCTACTGGATCGTCTGCATCGCGTTGCTGGCCGGCGGTGCGATCGCGATCACCGCCAACCTGTCGCCCGTGCCGAACAGCGGCGAGATGCCGCCCGGTTTCGCGCTCGGCGTCGAGGCGGTGCTGCTCGGGCTCGCGCTCGTCGCGGCGGGCTGCGCGTGGCTGATGTTGCGTGCGAGGCGCGGCTGATATCTGTCGCTTGCGCGGCGGCGCAGCCTTGCCTTGTCATGCGCGAACGGCAGCATGCATGCCGAACGTCGGTCGTCCTCGTAGCCTCACGCGTCATGCAGACGGCGCCCGCGCCGTGACGAGCCAGCACGCCGCGTCGAACCGCACGTCAGCGCCCTGCACGTAAGGCTCGAACGCAGCGCGCACCGTTTCGACCACGCGCCGCCGCGTCGCGTCGTCCGCGTCCTGAAGCGCGAGCCCGACCGGGCCCAGTCGCGCGATGTAGTCGTTCAACGCCGCCTCGGGCAACGCGCACGCCTGGTCGATCGGCTCGATCGCGATGTCGGCCCAGCCGCTGTCCGACAGCACCGACGCGATCCGCTGCCGGTCGCCGAACGCGAATTGCCCCGGCGCCCCCGGCTGCCGCGCCGGCAGGTCCGGCAGCAACGTTGCCGCGACACGCTCGGCCGTCGTCATGAACGGATTGTCGGCGGCGCCGCGCCATGCAACGAATCGCAGTTGCGCGTTCGCGCGCGCCGCGTGCCGCAGGTTCGCGAAGGCGCGCACCGGATCGTCGAAGAACATCACGCCGAAGCGCGACACGATCAGGTCGAACCGACCCGGCGCGAATGCATGCGTCTGCGCATCGGCATGCACGAAGCCGGCGCCCAGGCCGGCGCGTTCGGCACGCGCCCGTGCGGCGGCAATCATCCGCGCCGAAATATCGACGCCGGTACAGTGCGCGTGCGCACCAAGCCGCCGTGCGATCGCGAGCGTCACCGCGCCGGTGCCGCAGCCGACGTCGAGCACGCAGCGCGCGGATGCCGCGGCCGCCGCGTCCGCGAGCAGCGTCTCGAACGGCTCGAACATCCGGTCGAGCGAGCGCTGCGCGTCGACCCATGCCAGCCCCGACGGACCATTCCACAGCGCAGACTGCGCTTCGTTTGCCCGGCTGTCTTTCATCGTCGATTCTCCTTTTTCGTCCGTATCGTTGACCGTGATCCGGACTATGCTGCTTCAAGCCGGCTTGAGGTCAAGGCAGCGACCGCGGCACGACTCGCGCGCCGGCCGGCCGTCGGACTCCGCCCTTCACATTTCTTACACTCGCGCTGCGTATCGTTGACGACTTTCCTACGGTGCCTCTCATGCGACGACTCCTCCCGCGCGCACTGCTCGCGCGCTGCGCTCCGCTTGTTGCCCTCGCGGCGCTGTCCGCGTGTTCGAATCACATCGATACGCCCGCCGATCCGGCCAGTGCCGCGATCAACCTCCAGGCCGCGTGGGTCGAGATCGGCGACGCGAACCAGGCGATCGCACGCGTGATCACGAGCTACAGCCCTGCATCCGCGAGCGATCCGCTGTGCCCGCAACTGTCCGTCGACGGCAAGCTGTCGCGCATGACGCTGCGCGCCGGCGCCGCGACCGTTGCGCAGCGTCCGACGGCGAGCGCCGCGGCCGACTCGAAACCGTCGAGCTTCCCGGTGTCCGTCTGCGAAGCGGCGCTGCCGGCCGATGCGCAAACGGCGAGCGTCGCGGGCCGCGCGCTGCCGCTACCGAAAGCGCAGCCGCAGCGCATCGCGATCATCGCCGACACCGGCTGCCGGATGAAGAAGGCCGACAACGCATGGCAGGCGTGCAACGACGCGACGGTCTGGCCGTTCGACACGATCGCGGCGAGCGTCGCGAAGCTGTCGCCGGACCTCGTGCTGCACGTCGGCGACTATCACTACCGCGAAAACGCGTGCCCGCCCGACATCGCCGGCTGCAAGGACAGCCCATGGGGCTATGGCTGGGATGCGTGGCAGGCCGACCTGTTCCGCCCGGCCGCGCCGCTGTTCGCGAAGGCGCCGTGGGTCGTCGTGCGCGGCAACCACGAGGAATGCGCACGGGCCGGCCAGGGCTGGTACCGCTTCCTCGATCCGCGCCCGTATTCGGCGGCCCGTTCGTGCGACGATCCGGCCAACGACGACGACGCGAACTACTCGGATCCCTATGCGGTGTCGCTCGGCGGCGGCACGCAGGTGATCGTGTTCGACACCGCGAAGGTCGGCCGCAATCCGCTGAAGACGACCGACGCGCAATTCCGCATCTACCAGAAGCAGTTCCAGACGGTCGCGTCGCTCGCGTCGAAGGCCGGCATGTCGACGACGATCTTCACGAACCACCATCCGATCCTCGCGTTCGCGCCGATCGCCGGCAGCACGCCCGCGCCGGGCAACCTCGCGCTGCAGTCGGTGATGGCGAGCCTGAACGCGCAGGCGTACTACCCGCCCGGCATCCACGTCGCGCTGCACGGGCACGTGCACGACTTCCAGGCGATCAACTTCTCGTCCGGGCATCCGGCGACGATCGTGTCCGGCAACGGCGGCGACAACCTCGACGTCGCGCTGCCCGACCCGTTCCCCGCCGGCCTGACGCCGGCGCCGGGCGCCGTGATCGAACGGCTGTCGCACAACAACAGCTTCGGGTTCCTGATCATGGAGCGACGCGGGGCGCCGGCGACGGGCTGGGTGTTCCATGCGTATTCGGCGGCGGGCAAGCTGCTCGCGTCGTGCGACCAGTCGGGCAACACGCTCGCATGCGACAAGACGGGGTTCATCGCGCCGTGAGTGACGAAGTTCGATTGCATGGCGGTTTGATGGATTCTGCGGATGCGGCGTATGCGGCGTATGCGGCGTGTTCGGCGTGTTCGGCGTGTTCGGCGGATGCGGCCGGCTGCCGGGAAGGAATGGCTGGATCGCGAAGGCAGCCGATTCCTTCGGTCGCCCTCGCCGGGCGTCCGGCGTCCGCCGCGGTTCCGGCCGCCGGCGGACGGGCGGTACGCGCCCTTGCCGCCGCCGTGCTCGCCGGAGCGGCGCTCGCGGCCCACGGCGCACCTGCCGAAACGACCCTGCTCCCCGGCGCGCCGCCGGCGCGCGTCGTCGGTACGATCGGCAACGGCACGCCGCAGGTGACCGACAAGGTCGACGCAGCCACCGCCCGTTTCGCGCCCGACCCGACGCTCGTCGCGCTGGGCCGCCGGATCTTCTTCGATCCGCGGCTGTCCGAGCCGCGCGGCATGTCGTGCGCGGGCTGCCACGATCCGGGGCGCGCGTTCGCGCCGACCTTGTCGGCCGCTTCGCTCGCGGGGCCGGGCGTGCCGGAAGGCAGCCGCCACGGGCGCTTCAGCCAGCGCAACGCGCCATCGCTGCTCTACGTGCGCTACGTGCCGCGCCGCCACTTCTACCAGGACGACGACGCGCCCGCGCCGTCGCCGTTCGGCGGCCTGTTCAGCGACGGCCGCGCGGACACGCTCGCCGAACAGATCCGCGGGCCGTTGTTCGACCCGAACGAGATGAACAACCGGTCGCCGGCCGCGCTGCTGCGCAAGGTCGACGGCACCGAACTGGCGGGCGATCTCGCCGCGCGCTTCGGCACGTCGGTGCGGCGCGATCCCGAGCAACTGGTGCGGGCGCTCGGCTCGGCCGTCGAAGCCTATCTGCAGAGCGACGAGATGGCGCCGTTCACGTCGCGCTTCGACGCGTTCCTGCGCACGCGCAAGCCGCTCGCGCCGGCCGAGATGCGCGGCCTGGCGCTGTTCCGCAATCCCGACAAGGGCAATTGCATGAGCTGCCATACGCTGTCGGAAACGTCGAGCCGGCCGGAGCGCTCGCTCTTCACCGATTTCGGCTACGACGCGATCGCGGTGCCGCGCAACCACGCACTGCCCGCGAACCGCGATCCGCGCCATTTCGACAACGGTCTGTGCGATACGGCTGCGCGGCTGCGCTGGCCCGAGCCGACGCAATGGTGCGGCTACCTGCGCACGCCGGGACTGCGCAACGTCGCGGTCAAGCAGACGTTCATGCACAACGGCGTGTTCACGACGCTGCGCGACGCGGTCGCGTTCTACAACACGCGCTCGACCGACCCTGGCCGCTGGTATCACGGCGCCCGGACGTTCGACGACGTGCCGGCCGCCTATCGCGGCAACATCAACGTCAATTCGACTCCGATGAACCGCCGGCCCGGCACGCCGCCCGCGCTGACCGACGCGGAAATCGACGACATCGTCGCGTTCCTCGGCACGCTGACCGACGCACGCTACGCGAATCCCGTCCCGGCCGCCGCCCGGATCGCCCGCGCCGCCGCGCCGGCGCGTTGACCCTGGCCGAACGGCCAGGCGCGTGCGCATCCGCTTGCGGTCGCCGCAAACACTGGTTATATTTACAGTACTGTATTTATGAACAGTGAGGTGCGCGATGGAACATCTGGTCCGTATCGTCAACGACACCGATCGCCAAGTGCTGGCATGGCTGCGTGCGCAGGTCGGCGACGCCCGCGTCGAGCGTGCGGCGCGCCAGCTCGGGCATACGCGAAAGCCCTTTCCGTCGGCGGTATGCCGGTATCTGGGCATGAGCGCGCCGGCCACGCTGCGCCCGGCGGAGCGGCCGCGTGCCGCACGCGACTTCTCGGTCGGAGATCGCTATCTGTCGCTGATCCGTCAGCACCTCGCCGCGCATGCGGTCAGCCGATGAAATCGCCGAAATCGTATCGTCGGCGCGTCGCCGCGCGGCGGCCGGCCGCGGAGAATGCGGCGAGCCGGATCGGCCGGCCCGTGCTCTCGTCACGACCGCCGAGCCCGGTGGCCAACGCGCCAGCCCGGCCGACACCCGCCCTGCTCACGCAGCGGCCGCCGCGTCGCGTATCAACTGGCCGAGCGTTTCGATTGCCGCTTCATGTGCCGTGTCGAACACCCGCGTGCAGGCAAGCCGGATATACGCGTCAAAGCGGTCGGAATTCGAGAAGATCGCGCCTGGCGCGATCCTTACCCCGCGTGCGAGCGCGGCATCGAACAAGGCTTCGGAACGCACGCCGTCGGGCAGCGCGATCCACAGCAGCATGCCGCCGGGCGGCCGGTTCATCCGCGTGCCGGCGGGAAAATGGCGCGCGATCGCATCGATCGTCACATCGCGCTGCACGCGAAGCTGTTCGCGAAACCGGTGCAGGTGGCGGTCGAACGCACCCGAGCCGACGAATTCGGCCGCGACGGCCTGCAGCAACGCGGCGTTGTGCCGGCTTTGCGCGAACTTGAGCATCTTCACGCGCGCGTGCCAGCGGCCCGCGCTCATCCAGCCGAGCCGCATTCCGGGCGCCAGCACCTTGTTGAGCGACGGGCAATAGATCACCGTGCCGTCGCGGTCCCATGCCTTCACGGGTTTCACCGCGTGCGGCGCTTCCACGAGTTCGCGATACGGCTCGTCCTCGATCACGGCCACGCCGCGACGCGAGCACAGCGCGACCAGCGCAGCCTTGCGTTCGTCGGGCATCACGCTGCCGAGCGGGTTCTGCAGATTCGGCACGACGACCACGGCCCGAATATCCGGGTACGCGGTCAGCGCCACGTCGAGCGCTTCGATCGACAACCCGGTCGTCGGGCTGGCCGGAATCTCGAGTGCACGCAGGCCGAGGCTTTCGAGCAGCTGGATCAAGCCGAAAAAGGCCGGCGATTCGATCGCGATCGTGTCGCCGGGGCGTGCCACCGCGCGCAACGCGAGATTCACGGCATCGACGCCGCCGCTCGTCGACATCACGTCGTCCGGCGACACGGTCACGCCGTACGACAGCGCGCGTTTGGCCATCGTCTGCCGGAATTCGGCCGAGCCGCCAACCAGCCCCGCGTCGGTCAGCAGCGTCGGCTTGCGCCGTAGCAGCCGGATCGCCAGCGCCTGCAGGCGCTCGGCCGGGTACAGCGTCGCCAGCGCGGATGCGCCACCGAGATTCAGCGCGTCGGGCCTCGCGTTCGCACGATCGATCACGCGCGACACGCGTTCGTGCAGCCCCGCGAACGGCGGCTCGACGCTCAGCGGCTGCCCGTCGCTTTCCGGCAGCGTGTCGAGCGCGGCCGCCGCGCGCCGGCGCACGAAGTAGCCCGAGCGCGGCCTGGCTTCGCACCAGCCCGTATCCTCGAGCCGCCGGAAGGCCTGGGTCGCGGTAGACAGGCTCACGCCGTGCTGCGCCATGAACGCACGCACGGACGGCATCCGGTCGCCGGGCGACAGCGTGCCGGCCGCGATGATGCGGCGGTAATGCTCGGCGAGCCGTTCGTAAAGCGGCTCGCCGGCCATCGGCAAAGTCATGCGGGATGGATCGGTGATGGGCGTCATGCGGGTCATCCTGCCCGCGCGCCCGGGCGCACGCCAGATACAGATTCCGGGGAAACTCACCGATACAGCAACATGAAATCGTCGTCTGCACCGTAACAGATACCCGTCCCCTGAATCTGTCCTGTCCGCACGCGTTTCCTTAACCTGATTGCACGCTGTCGCCCTGCCATCGCCGGGCCGCGCAACCGGGAAAAGGACACGCCATGCGGACGCACGACATCCGGCTCGACGCCGGGCAAAGCCACTTTGCGTGGTTCGACAAGGGCAGCCGCGTCATCGTGCTCGACGGCGCGCTCGCGGTCACGTTACGTCACGGCGGGCTCGACTGGCTGCCCGATGCGCCGCAATACGTTCGCCGCGTGCTCGACGAAGGCGAATGCCTGACGATCGAGACGGCCGGTCACGTGGCATTGTCCGCCGGCGGCGCCGGGCCGGTTGCCGCGACCGTCGCGGCGCCCGTGGCCAGGCCCGGCGTATTCGCGGTGTGGCGTGCGTGGCTGCAGCGGGCGTCCGCGCGGCTGCTCGGCGAGCGGCATGTGCGCGAGCAGTCCTGACGCGACGGCTACAACACCGTCGCCGGTGTCGCCACGCGATCACCGTGTCGCTCCACCCGGCGACGAATTCGAACCCGGCCGCGCGACGCCTACACACCGTCGCCGTTGTCGCCGCATGATCACCGTGTCGCTCCCCGGCGACGAATTCGAGCCCGGCCGCGCGACGCCTACACACCGTCGCCGTTGTCGCCGCACGATCACCGTGTCGCTCCCCCGGCGACGAATTCGAGCCCGTCCGTCGCCCTCGCCGGGCCGGGCCGCTTCGGCCACGCCGACAACCTCGGCCGCAGCAGCCGCGCGTTGCTACCGCACCTTCCGCGCGCGCTCGATCCATTCGAACAATGCCATCCCGGCCAGCATCGCGCCGACGAACGCGATGCCCTTCACCGACCCGAGCCCGATCGACACGATCGCCGGCCCCGGGCAGAACCCGGCAAGCCCCCAGCCGATGCCGAACACGGCGCTGCCGGCGACGAGGCGCACGGTAATCGTCCGCACGGCCGGCCACTGGATCGGCAGGCCGAGCAACGACCGCGACCGGTGCTTCGCCCATGCGAACGCGAACACGGCGACGCCGATCGCGCCGGCCATCACGAATGCGAGCGACGGATCCCAGCGGCCGGCCAGGTCGAGAAAACCGAGCACCTTCTGCGGGTTGGCCATCCCCGACACGATGAGGCCGACGCCGAACATCAGCCCCGCCAGAAACGCGAATCCTGCCTGCATGTCAGCCCCCGAGCACGTGCCGTCGCACGAATACGGTCGCGAAGCCCGCGACCATGAAGACCGCCGTCGCGACGATCGAGCGCGTCGCGCCGCGCGACAGCCCGCAGACGCCGTGACCGCTCGTGCATCCGCCCGCATAGCGCGTGCCGATCCCGACCAGCAGGCCGGCCGCCAGCAACTCGCCCCAGCCTTCATCGACCTGCGGCGTCACGGCGGCACCGGCGACACGCATCAGCAGCGGCGCGGCGATCAGCCCGGCGACGAACGCGGCACGCCAGCCGCGCTCCGCCGCACCGGCCGTAAACAGGCTGCCGACGATACCGCTGATTCCGGCGATCCGCCCGTTGAACGCCATGAGCCACGCGGCCGCAAGCCCGATCAGCACGCCGCCGGCAAGCGACAGCCACGGCGTGAAATGAAGCGCATCAAGCTGCATCGCGCGTCCCCTTCGCGGCCGGGCCGCAGAACTGTTCGTACAGCACGCCCATCACCGCGATCGCAGCCGGGCTGTCGAGCGAGTAGTGGATGTTCTTGCCTTCGCGCCGCGTGCGGACGAGCGCGTTGTCCCGCAACACGCCGAGCTGCTGCGACAGCGTCGGCTGGCGAATATCCAGCCGCGCCTCGAGATCGCTCACGCAGCGTTCGCCCTGCGACAGTTCGCACAGCAGCAGCAAGCGATCGGGATTGGACAGCACCTTGAGCAGCGCGCACGCCGATTCGGCGGCGGCGCGCATCTGATCGGGCTCGGGCAGCCCGGTGGAAGGGTCGGCGTTCATGAGAGCGATCGCATTCGATTAACGAATCAATATTATATATATTTATAAATCGTTGATTCGTACTTTCGGTCGGCGCCATCGGAAGAAACAGGAAAGCGCCGCCTGCGACGCCCCCCTGCCTCCGCTACGCCTGCTCGCCGGCAAGCGCATCGGCTGCCGTCGCGCGCTTCTCGCCAGCCCGTACCGCGCCCAGCACCAGCACCGCGATCCCGGCGATCACGCACGGCACCGCGACGAATGCGAAGGCGATCGGCAACGGCAGCCCCATCGCGAGCATCGCCCCGCCCGCCATCGAACCGACGACCGACCCGCCGCGGCCGATTCCGTTCGCCCAGCTCACGCCCGTGGTCCGGCACTCGGTCGGGTAGAACGCGGCCGACAGCGCGTTCGCGCCGACCTGCGAGCCCGACACGCAGAAGCCCGCGGCGAACACGACCAGCGCGGCGCCCGCCGGCGACGCGGCCAGCACGCCGATCGCCGCGACGAACACGCCGGCCGCCGCATAGCTGCATGCCAACACGCGATGCGGATCGAAGCGGTCCATCAGCCCGCCGAGCACGATCGCGCCGAGCGTGCCGCCGACCTGGAACATCGCGGTCACGCGCGCGGCCGTCTGCAACGTCGCACCGGTCGTGCGCAACAGCGTCGGCAGCCAGCTCGACAACAGGTAGATGACGAGCAGGCTCATGAAGAACGTGAGCCACAGCAGCAGCGTGCCGCGCAGCAGGTCGGCGCCGAACAGGCGGCCGAGCGGCGAAGCGGCCGGCTTGCCGCGCGGTGCGATGAACGACGCGTGCGCGAGATGCGGGTCCGGTGCGATGCGTGCGAGCATCGCCGCGATCCGTTCACGCGCCGCGCCGGTGTTGACGAGGTAACGCACCGATTCGGGCAAGCGCCATGCGAGCACCAGCAGAAGCAGCAGCGGCGCGGCACCGCCGACGACGAGCACCGCGCGCCAGCCGTCGCGTTCGATCAGCGACGCGGCCGCGAGTCCGCCGAGCGCGGAGCCGATCGTGAAGCCGCAGAACATCGTCGTCACGAGCAGCGAGCGCCGCCGCGCGGGGCAATACTCGGACGTCAGCGTGATCGCGTTCGGCATCGCGCCGCCGAGCCCGAGGCCCGTCACGAAGCGCCACGCGATCAGTTCGGTCAGACCGCCCGCGCTCGCCGACGCCGCACTCGCGATGCCGAAACACGCGACACAGGCGAGCAGCAGGCGCTTGCGGCCGAACCGGTCGCCGAACGGCCCGAACACGAGCGCACCGGCCATCAGCCCGGCGAGCCCGGCGCCGAACACCGGCGCGAGCTGCGCGGGCGACAGGCCCCATTCCGCACGAATGACGGGGGCGATGAACCCGATCGATGCCGTGTCGAAACCGTCGATCGCGACGATCAGGAAGCACAACACGACGATCGCGGCCTGAAACGGCGCAACGCGATGCCGGTCGATCCATTCGCTGACGTCGATGGACAGCGTATCGGCCATGATGATGTCTCCTCCATGAAGGCGGTCGCGCGCGATGTCGTTGAAATGCGCGCCGCCGGATGCAAACCGAAAGGCGTCAGGCAACGGATTTCAGGCAGTTCTCCGCGCGCCAGCCGTGCAGCCAGTCGAGCGAATCGTAGAACTGCGCCTGCGTGCGTCCGACCCACAGCGCGTTGCGCACCTGCCGCTCGACGCCCTTCGCGTGATAGATCCGCCCCATCTCGCGCGCCGAATACAGCACGCGCGCGGTGCGCGGAATCCGCACGCGCTCGTACAGCGCAAACGCGGCCTCGAAGTCGCCGTCGGTCTGCGCGACGGCCGCGCCGAGCGTCACCGCATCCTCGAGCGCCTGGCACGCGCCCTGCGCGAGGTATTGCGTCATCGGATGGGCAGCGTCGCCGAGCACCGTCGCGCGGCCCGCGCTCCAGCGCTCGACCGGGTCGCGGTCGGCGGTCGCCCAGCGCTTCCACGACGTCGGCCGGTCGAGCATCTGCTTCGGCAGCGGATGGATGCCGTCGAAGTACGACAGCACTTCCTCCTTGCTGCCGTCGCGCACGCCCCAGGTTTCCTGCTCGCGGCTGTGGAACGTGACGACGAGGTTGTACTGCCGGCCGCCGCGCAGCGGATAGTGGACGAGATGGCAATGCGGGCCGGCCCAGACGACCGGCGCATTGATCTGCAGATCCTTCGGCATGTTGTCGACGTCGACGACCGCGCGATACACGACGTGCCCCGTCACGCGATGCGCGTCGCCGATCAACGCGTGACGGATCGCGGACTTCACGCCGTCGCAGCCGATCACCGCATCGGCGCGATAACGCTCGCCGTGCTGATCGATCACGGTCACGCCGTGGCCGTCCTGCTCGAACCCGCACACCTGCGTGCTGGTCCGGAACTCGATCAGCGGATGATCCTTGACCGCCTCGTAGATCGACAGGTGAATGTCCGCGCGATGGATCACCGCATACGGGTTACCGAAGCGCTCGCGATACGCGGCGCCCGTATCGATGCACGCGACTTCCCGCGCATCGACCGCATCCATCAGTTGCAGCCGGTCGGTAAACACCGCCCGGCCGCGCGCGGCCTCGCCGACGCCCAGCGCGTCGAGCGCGTTGAACGCGTTCGCGGCGAGCTGGATGCCCGCGCCGATCTCGCCGATTTGCGCGGCCTGCTCGAGCAGCTTCACGCGAATGCCCTGGCGCGCGAGCGCCAGCGCCGTCGCGAGCCCGCCGATGCCGCCGCCGATCACGAGTACGCGTCGGCCTGTGTTGTGTGTCTCGCCCATGTCTGTCTCCTGCTTCGTGTTACGCGATGTAGTCCGGTTGCCGCTGCGGCTGTGCTGCGTCGAATGCCGGCTCGCGCCGCGCGTGTTCATGAATCGCCAGGCTGCGTGGATACGCGCTCAGGTCGCAATCCATCCGCAGCGCGTTCGCGACCTGCGGCACGAGGCATACGTCGGCGAGCGTCGGCGCCTCGCCGAAACACCACGGGCCCGTGTCCGCGCGCACGAGCAGGCGCTCGACGCCGGCCATCCCTTCCGCGACCCAGTGCCGGTACCACGCGCTCTTCTGCTGCGGCGTGACCTGCAGTTCGCTGTCGAGGTAGCGCAGCACCCGCAGGTTGTTGACCGGGTGGATGTCGCATGCGATCAGCGTCGCGAGTTCCAGCACGCGTGCGCGCTGCCGCGGTTCGAGCGGAATCAGCCGCGGCGCCGGATGAATCCGGTCGAGGTAGTCGATGATCGCGAGCGACTGGCCGAGACGGAAATCGCCGTCGACGAGCGCCGGCACCGACGCCGACGGATTCACCTGCGCGACGTAGCCGGCCTCGCGGTGCTCGCCCGTGCGGATGTTCACGGGCAGCGTGTCGTACGACAGTCCTTTCAGCGCGAGCGCGATGCGCACCCGATAGGACGTCGAACTGTTGAAGAAGCTATGCAGTTGCACGATGTGACCTTTCGAGGAAAGCGAGGCGCGCGCGTCAGACCACGTGCACGGCCAGTTCGCCGAGCCGCTCGACGCCGACCTGCACCACGTCGCCCTTGACCACCGCGCCGACGCCTTCCGGCGTGCCGGTGAAGATCACGTCGCCCGGTTCGAGGCGGAAGAACTTCGACAGGTCGGCGACCGTTTCCGCGACCGACCAGATCAGGTGCGACACGTCGCTCTTCTGCTTCGTCGCGCCGTTGACCGTCAGCCACAGGCCGGCCTGCTCGAAATGACCGACTTCGCTCGCCGGATGCACGGGGCCGATCGGCGCGGAACGGTCGAACGCCTTGCCGATTTCCCACGGCCGGCCCATCTCGCGCATCTTCATCTGCAGGTCGCGGCGCGTCATGTCGAGACCGACCGCATAACCCCACACGTGCTCGAGCGCACGCTCGAGCGGAATGTCGGCGCCACCCTTGCCGATCACCGCAACGAGTTCGGCTTCGTAGTGATAGTTCTGCGTCTGCGACGGATACGCGAGATCGAGCGTTTCGCCGTAGGCGACCGGCACGACCGAATCGGCCGGCTTGCAGAAGAAGAACGGCGGTTCGCGATCAGGATCGAAGCCCATTTCGCGCGCATGCGCCGCGTAGTTGCGGCCGACGCAGTACACGCGGCGCACCGCGAAACGGGCGTCGCTGCCGGCGACGGGAAGCGCGACCGGCGCTTCGGGCGGGAAAACATAAGTCATGAACGGCTCCAGCGTAGGCATGAAGGAAGGAACGCGCGCCGCGTCGGCGACGCACGCAACGAAGCGGGGAAAACGGGCGTCAGTCGCGCGCTTCGCGCAGCAGGTTCAGCGCGGACAGCACCGGCCGGTCGGAATAGCTGAACAGCACGCTGTCGGACGACGCAGACAGCCGCACCGGCGCCCACGACGGCGCGACGAAGATGTCGTGCGGCTCGAACGCGAACGCGTCGCCGCCGATGTGCGCGGTGCCGCTGCCTTCGACGACGCAGTAGATCGTCGCGTCGGTGCTGCGATACGTGCGGCCGTCGAAGCCGGCCGGCAGGAACTGCATGAAGGTCGCGATCGTCGGCATCGGCCAGCCGCCCGTCGCGGGGTTCACGTAGCGCAGCTTCACGCCGTCCCACGCGTCGAGTTCGCCGTTGCGGTACAGCGCGTCGAGCGCGTCGCGGGTGCGCGCATACGGATAGCTGAACACCGGCGACGTCGGATCGCTCGCGCGATGCCGCACCGGCGCCATGTTGTGGCCGAAGCGCGCGAAGCTGTCGCCTTCCGCGCGGCTCACCGGCTGCTCGGCCGTCGGATGGTTTTCGGCGAAACCCGCGTCGAGGTTCGCGACGAGCGGAATGTCGAGCCCGTCGAGCCACACGACCGGCTCGCCGCCGTCTTCCACCGCCGGATTGCCGTGGTCGTGCCACGCCCAAGACGGCGTGATGATGAAGTCGCCCGGATGCATCGTCGTGCGCTCGCCGTTCACCGCGGTCCATGCGCCCTTGCCTTCGACGATGAAGCGCAGCGCCGACTGCGTATGGCGGTGGCTCGGCGCGATCTCGCCGGGCAGGATCAGCTGCAGGCCTGCGTACAGGGTCGGCGTCATGCTCGACTTGCCGGGCAGGCCCGGGTTCTCCAGCACCAGCACGCGGCGCACGGCTTCTTCCGCGCTGATCACGCTGCCGGCCTGCATCACCAGGTCCCGCACCCGCGCGTACTTCCAGATCGCGGCCTGCGCGGCCGGCTGCGGCGTCTTCGGCACGAGATTGTGCAGCGATTCCCACAACGGGGCGAGGCGCTGCTCGGCGATCCGGGCGTAGTAATCGGCGCGCGACGTATCCGGGTGTCGGCTGGTCATGATGTCTCCTTGGGGCGGCCGATCGCGGTCGGCGCTGTGTCGGGTCGGGGACCGCGTGCCGCAGTCCGTTAGCGCATTTATATTCGACGCAGACATACCCGGTAAAATGGTGAAATCATCTAATCCATATTGATTCGGATATATCTTCCGATACGGAGCGTGCGATGGACTGGACCCACCGGCTGCGCTTGCGGCACCTGCAGGTCCTGCTGAGCCTGGCCAGCACGGGCAACCTGAGCCAGTCGGCGGCTGCGCTCGCGACCACCCAGCCGGCGCTGTCGAAATGGCTGAAGGAACTCGAGGAGGATGTCGGCCTGCCGCTGTTCGAGCGGCATGCGCGCGGCTTGCGGCCGACGGCCTACGGCGACGCGCTGATCGAGCATGCGCGCCGCGTGGAGGCGCAGCTCGACGTCGCGCGCGACGACATGGCCGCGCTGCGCGAAGGCGGCAGCGGCCTGGTCACGATCGGCACGTCGGGCGTCGCGGCCGCCGATACGGTGCCGCTCGCGGTATCGCAGTTGCTGAAGCGGATGCCGCGCGCGCAGGTGCGGCTCGCGGAGAGCACGATGAACCAGCTGATGCCGCAGCTCGCGCGCGGCGAGCTGGACATCGTCGTCGGCCGTTCCGGGTCCGCGTCCGTCGATCCGCACCTGCACGCAGAAGCGCTGTACGTCGATCCGGTGGTGTTCGTCGCGCGGCCCGATCACCCGCTCGTCGGCGCGGCATCCGTCGGCTGGGACGAGGTGCTGGCCTGCTCGTGGATCGTCTGGCCGCCCGGCACCCCCGTGCACAACGCGCTACAGGTCGCGCTGACGGCCGCCGGGCGCGTGCAGCCGCCGCATTGCGTCGAATCGAATTCGTCGATCCTGAACCTCACGCTGCTGAACAATACCGACCTGCTCGGCGTCGCATCGCATCGTGCCGCGCGGCGCTTCGAGCAATTGAACGCGATCCGCATCCTGCCGATGCGGCTCGAGGGCCAGGGCGCGGTGTCGATCTACTGGCATCCGGACAGCGCGAAGCGCGCGGCCGTGGCCGCCGCGATCGAGTGCCTGCGTGCCTGTGCGGCGCCGCAGGTGGGCGGATGGGAGAAAGTGAAGGCGGAGTGAGCGACGCAGCGACCCGGCGCGAACCGGGCGCTGCGCCGTGGCGCATCAGCCGCCGTCGCAGGACGCGATGTCGTCCAGCATCAGCGTGCCGACTCGCGCGGGCACGAGCGGCGTGCGCGGCACCGGCGGCGTCCAGCCGAACAGCGCCTGCGCGGCCGCGCCGCACACGCGGCCCTGGCATGCGCCCATCCCGCAGCGCGTCTGCAGCTTCGCGGCCGTCCAGCCCGGCGCAGGCGCGGCCGCGTCCGCGACCGCGTCGAAGCGCACGTCCTCGCAACGGCACAGCAGCGTGTCGGGCCGCGCGAGCTTGCGGATCGGCTCGCGTATCGCGAAGCGCTCGCGCACCGCATCCGCGAACGCCTGCCAGTGCGCGCGCAGCGCAATCCGCTCGGCCAGCGGCGCCGTCTGCCCGGTGGCCGCGTAGCCGGCGATTTCGCCTTCGACCATCGCCAGTTCGCTGCCGCCGACACCCGTGCACTCGCCCGCCGCGAAACAGCCGTCGCGGCTCGTGCGCTGATGCGCGTCGACCACCACCGCGCCGTTTTCTATCCGGCAGCCGAGGTGGCTCGGCAGCACGGTGTTCGGCACGAGGCCGAAGCCGCACGCGAGCCTGTCGCAGTCGACCTCGAACTCTCGCTCGCCCTGCCGGATCCGCACGCGTTCGAGCCGCTTGTCGCCGAACGCCTCGACGACGTGGGCATTGGGCCGGTAGGCTGCCGTGACGAGCTTCGCCGCCTGCATGAGTTTCGACGGCCAGCGCCAAAGCCCCGCGCCGAAACCGGCCACGTCGCTCCACGCCGCCTGTTCGAGCACGTGCGACACCTGCGCGCCGGCCTGACGGGCCGTCGCCGCGCTCGCGAGCAGCAGCGGGCCGCTGCCGGCGATCACCGTGCGCTGCCCGCGCACGTCGAGGCCGTACTTGATCAGGGCCTGCAGGCCGCCCGCGCCGGTCACGCCCGGCAGCGTCCAGCCCGGGAACGGCAGCAGCAGCTCGCGCGCACCGCAACACACGATCAGCGTGTGGAATTCGAGCAGGAAGCCGCGCTCGTCGTCCTCGAGCAGCAGCGTGCCCGGCTGCGTTTCGGCCACGATGCGCGTGGCCGCGAGATGCGTGACGTTCGGCTGACGCAGCACGGCCAGCCGTTCCGCCGCGGCCGGCACCGGCGTCGCGGCCGCCGCCTGGCGCCAGATCTGCCCGCCCGCGCGCGGATTGTCGTCGACGATCGCGACCGTCGCACCGCTTCGTGCGGCGGCCCGCGCCGCCGACAGCCCGGCCGGGCCCGCGCCGACGATCGCGACGTCGACGCTCAGTCGTTCCTGTTTCGCCGTGCTCATCGCGTGCGCTCCACCCGCATCCCGTCGCGGCACAGCGTCTGGCAGGCCAGGCGGCGGCGGCCGTCGATCGTCATCCTGCACTCCTGGCAGATGCCCATACCGCAAAACGGCGCGCGCGCCGCACCCGTGCACGACACGCGCGTCGTGTCGTCACCGCTCGCCGCGACGGCGGCCGCGACGGTCGCGCCGTCGGCCACCGTCAGCGCGCGGCCGTCCAGATGAATGATCATGTGAGCCTCCGGCGGGCCGCCCCCGCGGGGGGCGCCTTGCATGGGACCGGGGCAAGCGCTGAAGCGCCAACTCCGGTCGATGGCGAACGAAGTGTGCGTGGGGGTCGTTTCATGTCAGCGCTCCAGCTACGGGGGACGTCGTCAGGAAACGCCCCGGCAAATACGGTTCGATGTCGATGGGCGGCCGCTCGCCGGTCATCAATGCGGCGACGAGCCGCGCACTGCCCGGCGCGGTCGTCACGCCCAGCCCTTCGTGCCCGACCGCGAGCCATACGCCCGGCCGCGCCGGATGTTCGCCGAGCAGCGGCAGGCCGTCGGGGCTCGCGGAACGGAAACCCGTCCATGCGCGAATCCCGTTCAGGTCGGCCAGGTCGGGCAAGTAGCCGACAGCGCGGCGCAGCATGCGCGCGAGGACCGGCGGCTCGATGCGCGCGTCCTCGGTATCGAACTGGCGCGACGAGCCGATCAGCAGCTGGCCGGTCGGTCGCGGCTGCACGTTGAACGCGACCGACGTGCCGTCGCTCGCGTGCGCGCTCGCCGCATAGCCGAGTTCGACGAGCTGGTGCGACACCCGGCCCGGGTAACGATCGGTGATCAGCAGATGGCCCTTCTTCGGGCGCAGCGGCAACTCGGGCAACAGCGTGCGCGCGGCGACGCCGTTCGCGACGACCACGCGTTCCGCGCGCAGCGTGTCGCCGCTCGCGAGCGTCACGCTCGGACCATCGACCGCCACCGCGCGCTCGCGCCGCAACGTGATGCCCGGCGCGCGCTGCAGCAGCCAGCTCGCGGCGACGGGCGCATAGAGAATCGCGTCGCCGGGGATCTTCAGCGCGCCGCCGAGGCCCGCGCGCAGCATCGGCTCGAGTTGCGCGAGCGTCGCCGCATCGATCAGTTCGCCCGCGACGCCATGTGCGGCGAGCGTCGCCTGCTTGGTGCGCGCGAGGTCCATCTCGCTGGAATCGGCCGCGAGCCACAGCGTGCCGCAGTTGCGGTACGCGCAGCCTTCCGGCATCTCGCCGGCGAGCGCGCGCCACAGCTCGATCGAGTAATGGCTCAGCGCGAGCTCCGCCGCGTTGTCGTCCATCGCGACGAGGTGCCCCATGCCGGCGCCGGTTGCGCCGCCGCTCGCGTCATCGACGACGAGCACGCGCAGCCCGCGCTGCGCGAGTTCGTGCGCACACGCCGCGCCGACGATGCCGGCGCCGATCACGACGACGTCGGTCCTGATTTCGCTCACGACACGATGCCCCAGCCGAACGGATCGTCTTCCTCGATCAGCAGCGTCGCTTCCGCGCTCAGGTGCGCGCTGCCGCGGATCGTCGGCACGATGCCGCCGTCGGCCTGCGCATAGCTCGCCTGGAACACGCTGCCGATCACGCTCGCCTGGCGCCACACGACGCCCGGCTCGAGCTTGCCGTCGGCCGCGAGGCACGCGAGCTTCGCGCTCGTGCCGGTGCCGCACGGCGAACGGTCGTACGCGTGGCCCGGGCACAGCACGAAGCTGCGGCTGTCGTGCTCGGGATCGTCAGCGAACAGTTCGATATGGTCGATCTCGCCGCCGTTCGCGCCGGTGATGCCCGCGCGCTCGAGCCCCGCGCGCACCGCGGACGAATAGGCGGTAAGCGCCGCAACGTTGTCGCCGGCCACGCGCTGGCCGTGATCGCTGATCAGGAAGAACCAGTTGCCGCCCCACGCGATGTCGCCCTTCACGGGGCCGTAGCCCGGCACGTCGACATCGACGGCCTTCTCGTGGCGATACGCGAGCACGTTGCGCACGCTGACCGACAGGTCGTCGTGCAGCGTCGCCTCGACGGTGCCGACCGGCGTTTCGATCCGGTGCACGCCCGGCTCGATGCGGCCCATGTGATGCAGCGTGCGCACGACGCCGATCGTGCCGTGCCCGCACATTCCGAGATAGCCGCTGTTGTTGAAGAAGATCACGCCGGCCGCCGCCTCCGGCGACACGGGCTCGCACAGCAGCGCGCCGACCAGCACGTCGCTGCCGCGCGGCTCGAGAATGCACGCGGTGCGATAGCGATCATGCTCGCGCGCGAGCACGTCGCGGCGCTCGGCCATCGTGCCGTTGCCGAGCGAGGGGAAACCGGACACGACGAGCCGCGTGGGTTCGCCGCCCGTGTGCGAATCGATGATCTGGATGCGCTTCATCATGAGCCGTCCGATGTGGGGAAAAGAGCATAGCTTCCTCCGTCGCGCGTCCGTCCGCTTGTGGCTTTTCGATAAGGACGGCGACGAAATCGGCATAGTGCGAAGCACCCTTCGCGGCCCTTCCGGCCACTATGCCGATTTCGTCATTTTGCTCCGCGATCCGGCTCAAGCGTGATGGGTGTTTGCACGGCGATACTGGTTGCACGTCGACACGCCTGTCGTCGACCGATACGAAGCAGGAGATTGCAGTGAGCCGAAACGCCATCCAGCGGACCGGAGTTTTCCCCGCCCTCAGCAACCGGTTCGCACCGGGCGCTTCCATCGCGTTCGACGCCGCGCGCCGCGCCGAACGGAACCGGGCGAACCGCTGACCGCGCTGACCGATTTCCCCCCGGCGGTGCAACGGCATCCCCCGTCGCATCGCGGCTTCCGGTCCGGCATGGCTCGCGCGGGCCGTTCGCTGCGGCGCCAACCCGCGCCGCGCATGAACGATCCCCGGCCCGCGCCGGTCGCTCGAACCGGTCGCACGCCGGCCGGCAGGTGTTGCGCCGCTGCTCCGTCGGAGCGCAGCGCAAGCCACACCTGCACCGATATTTCCCAGGAGACAAACCCATGCCAGGCCAAGGCAACACACACCCGTCCGTCCCGCTTTCCCGTTCCGTGCCCGCCGACGGCGGTCACGGCAAATTCAAGAAGCAGTTGTCGCTGACCGACCTGACGTTCATCGGCCTCGGCGCGATTTTCGGTTCGGGGTGGCTGTTCGCCGCGAGTCACGTGTCGACGATCGCCGGCCCGGCCGGCATCTTCTCGTGGCTGCTCGGCGGCTTCGCGGTGCTGCTGCTCGGCATCGTCTACTGCGAGCTCGGCGCCGCGCTGCCGCGCGCGGGCGGCGTGGTCCGCTACCCGGTGTTCTCGCACGGCCCGCTGCTCGGCTACCTGATGGGCTTCATCACGCTGATCGCGTTCTCGAGCCTGATCGCGATCGAAGTGGTCGCCGCACGCCAATATGCGGCCGCGTGGTTTCCCGGTCTCACCAAGGCCGGCTCGAGCGACCCGACCACGCTCGGCTGGCTCGTGCAGGCCGCGCTACTGTGCTTGTTCTTTTACCTGAACTATTCGAGCGTGAAGACGTTCGCGAAGGCGAACAACATCATCAGCATCTTCAAGTTCATCGTGCCGCTGTCGGTGATCGCGGTGCTGTTCACGTTCTTCAAGCCCGCCAACCTGACCATGCACGGCTTCGCGCCGTTCGGCATGCCGGGCATCGAGATGGCCGTGTCGGCCGGCGGCATCATCTTCGCGTACCTCGGCCTCACGCCGATCGTGTCGGTCGCGAGCGAAGTGCGCAATCCGCAGCGCACGATCCCGATCGCGCTGATCCTGTCGATCCTGCTGTCCACGCTGATCTACGTGCTGCTGCAGCTCGCCTTCATCGGCAGCATCCCGACCGACATGCTCGCCGCCGGCTGGCACGACGTGAGCAAGGCCTTCTCGCTGCCGTACCGCGACATCGCGCTCGCACTCGGCGTGGGCTGGCTCGCGGTGATGGTGGTGGCCGACGCGATGATCTCGCCGAGCGGCTGCGGCAACATCTACATGAACGCGACGCCGCGCGTCGTCTACGGCTGGGCGAAGACGGGCACGTTCTTCAAGGTGTTCACGCGTGTCGACGAAGCGTCGGGCATCCCGCGCGCGGGCCTGTGGCTCACGTTCGGCCTCGCGATCTTCTGGACCATGCCGTTCCCGTCGTGGGAAGCGCTGATCAACATCGTGTCGGCCGCGCTCGTGCTGAGCTACGCGGTCGCGCCCGTGTCGGTCGCCGCGCTGCGCCGCACCGCGCCCGGCCTGCCGCGGCCGTTCCGCGCGGTGGCGTTCGGCATCACCGGCCCCGCGTCGTTCGTGATCGCCGCGCTGATCGTCTACTGGTCGGGCTGGAGCACGGTGTCCTGGCTGCTCGGCCTGCAGATCGTGATGTTCGTGATCTATCTCGCGTGCCGCCGCTGGGTGCCGACCGCGCACCTGAGCATCGCCGAACAGGTGCGCTCGTCCGCGTGGCTGATCGCGTTCTACGCGGCCATGATCGTGCTGTCGTACTTCGGCGGCTTCGGCGGCACGGGCCAGCTCGCGCATCCGTACGACACGGTCGTCGTCGCGGCCGTCGCGCTCGTGATCTTCTACTGGGGCGCCAACACCGGCATCCGTTCCGACAAGCTGCAGCTCGAAGACGACGAAGACTGACGCACCCGCTTTCCCCTTTCCACTCCGGCCGGGCGCATCACGCCCGGCCCCGCATTTTCCGAGGAAGAACCATGCAACTCACAGGTCAGCTCCTGATCGGCCAGTCGGCCGTCGCCGGACAGAACGGCACCCTTCACGCGATCGCCGCCGCGACCGGCGAACCGCTCGAACCCGCGTTCGGCGGCGCGAGCCTGCACGACCTGGAGACGGCCTGCGCGCTCGCCGACGAAGCCTTCGACACGTATCGCGAAACGGGCCCCGAGCAACGCGCCGCGTTTCTCGACGCGATCGGCCGCAACATCATGGCGCTCGGCGACGACCTGATCGAGCGCTGCGTCACCGAAACGGGGCTGCCGCGCGCACGCATCGAAGGCGAACGCGGCCGCACGGTCGGCCAGCTCGCGCTGTTCGCGTCGCTCGTGCGCGACGGCGGCTACGTCGATGCGCGCATCGACCCGGCTCGTCCGGACCGCAAGCCGCTGCCGCGCGTCGACCTGCGCCTGCGCAACGTCGCGATCGGGCCGGTCGCCGTGTTCGGCGCGTCGAACTTCCCGCTCGCGTTCTCGGTCGCGGGCGGCGATACGGCATCGGCACTCGCGGCCGGCTGCCCGGTGATCGTCAAGGCGCACTCCGCGCACCCGGGCACGTCCGAGCTCGTCGGCCGTGCGATCCAGCAGGCCGTGCGCGAATGCGGGCTGCCGGCCGGCGTGTTCTCGCTGCTGTTCGATGCGTCGCGTGAAATCGGCCAGGCGCTCGTCGCCGATCCGCGCATCAAGGCCGTCGGCTTCACCGGCTCGCGCCGCGGCGGCGTCGCGCTGATGAACATCGCGGCCGCGCGCCACGAGCCGATTCCGGTCTATGCGGAAATGAGCTCGATCAATCCGGTGCTGCTGTTCCCGACCGCGCTCGACGCGCGCCACGACACGATCGCGCCGCAGTTCGTCGCGTCGCTTGCCCTCGGCGCCGGCCAGTTCTGCACGAACCCGGGCCTCGTGCTCGCGGTCGACGGCCCCGCGCTGCGCGCGTTCGAAGCCGCGGCAGCCACCGCCGTGCAGGCGACCGCCGCGCAGACGATGCTGACGCCGCACATCCACGCGAGCTATGCGCAAGGCGTGGCCACCCTGCGCGCGCACGACGCGGTCGAGTTGCTCGCGGAAGGCGTGGAAGGCGGCCGCTACCAGGCGCGCGCGGCGCTGTTCGCGACGTCGGCGGACGCGTTCATCGCCCACCCCGAACTGCGCGACGAAGTGTTCGGCCCCGCGTCGCTGATCGTGCGCTGCCCGGATGCCGACACGCTGCATCGCGTGCTGAAGTCGCTCGAAGGCCAGCTGACCATCGCCGCGCATCTCGCCGACGGCGACGCCGCGCTGTTCGCCGCGCTGCGCCCGACGCTCGAGCGCAAGGCCGGCCGCATTCTCGTCAACGGCTTCGGCACGGGCGTCGAGGTCGGTCATGCGATGGTGCACGGCGGCCCGTTCCCGGCCACGTCCGACACGCGCACGACATCGGTCGGCGCACGCGCGATCGAGCGGTTCCTGCGCCCCGTGTCGTACCAGGACGTGCCGGACGCGCTGCTGCCGGACGCCATCCGCAACGGCAACCCGCTGAACGTGCCGCAACGCATCGACGGCGTGCCCGCGCCGCGGGAAGCGCGCGATGTCTGAGCCGCTCGCCGAAGTCGTCCTGTCGCTCGACGAGGTGCACGCACTCGCGCTGCGGGTGCTGACGCACCACGGGATGTCCGCTGCGCACGCGCAGGCGATCGCCAGCGTGATCACGCAGGGCCAGCGCGACGAGTGCCACTCGCACGGCGTGTACCGGCTGCTCGTGTGCGTGCGCTCGCTGAAGAAAGGCAAGGTCGATCCGCAGGCGGTGCCGACGCTGCGCCGGCTGTCGTCGTCGATCGTCTCGGTCGACGCGCATCGCGGCTTCTCGCTGCTGAGCTTCGAGACCGGCCTGCCGGTGCTCGTCGAGATGGCGAAGCAGCACGGAATCGCCGCGATGACGATCAACCGCTGCTACCACTTCTCGGCGCTGTGGCCCGAGGTCGAGGCGATCGCCGCCGAGGGGCTGGCCGGCATCGCGATGAACCCGAGCCACAGCTGGGTCGCGCCGGAAGGCGGCCGCGAACCGGTGTTCGGCACCAACCCGATCGCATTCGCGTGGCCGCGCCCGGACGGCGTGCCGTTCGTGTTCGATTTCGCGACCAGCGCGATCGCGCGCGGCGACATCGAGCTGCATGCGAAACAGGGCAAGGCGATCCCGCCGCACTGGGCGATCGACGCCGATGGCCAGCCGACCACCGACCCGAAGGCCGCGCTGCAGGGTGCGATGCGCACCTTCGGCGGGCACAAGGGCTCGGCGCTCGCGGCGATGGTCGAACTGCTCGGCGGCGCGCTGATCGGCGACATGACGAGCCAGGAGTCGATGGATTTCGACGAAGGCGTCGGCGCGACGCCGTGCCACGGCGAACTCGTGATCGCGTTCGACCCGAAGGTGTTCCTCGGCGACGAGCTCGACGCAGGCCTCGCGCGCGGCGAGCGGATGTTCGCTTCGATCACCGGGCAAGGCGCGCGGCTGCCGTCGCAACGGCGCTTCGATGCCCGCGCGCGCAGCATCGCGCACGGCGTGCGGATTCCGCAGGCGCTGTACGACGAAATCCTGACGCTGCTCGACTGACGCGCGATCGGCGGGTACGGCGCACGGCTTCATCGTCGGCAGAACGGGCGATGAAGCCGCTGCCGGCTCCGCCGGCGATGGCCGGCGTCCGCCTTCGTGCCTGGTGCGCCCGGTTCGCCTTCACGCTCGGCACACCGAGGCGCTGTCCGGCCCACCACTCCACCCGCGCCCTCGCCCGCGGGCGCCGCACGCCCGGCGGCTGTGGGATAATCGTCGAGTTTGCCCAGGGCGCAGCTCAAGAGGTTGTTCGCACGGGCGCGCGAGAGGCCTTTATTCCCGTGCCTCCACCCTTTTCCGCGATATTTCTTCAGCCATACCATGCCCACATACCGTTCCAAAACTTCCACCGCCGGCCGCAACATGGCAGGTGCGCGCTCGCTGTGGCGCGCCACCGGCATGAAAGACGACGATTTCTCGAAGCCGATCATCGCGGTCGTCAACTCGTTCACGCAGTTCGTGCCCGGGCACGTGCACCTGAAGGATCTCGGCCAGCTCGTCGCGCGCGAGATCGAGGCCGCCGGCGGCGTCGCGAAGGAATTCAATACGATCGCGGTCGACGACGGCATCGCGATGGGCCATGACGGCATGCTCTACTCGCTGCCGAGCCGCGACATCATCGCCGACTCGGTCGAATACATGGTGAACGCGCACTGCGCGGACGCGATGGTCTGCATCTCGAACTGCGACAAGATCACGCCAGGGATGCTGATGGCCGCGATGCGCCTGAACATCCCGGTGATCTTCGTGTCGGGCGGCCCGATGGAAGCCGGCAAGACGCGACTCGCGAACCCGGTCACCAAGGCCATCGAACTGAAGAAGCTCGACCTCGTCGACGCGATGGTGATCGCGGCCGACCAGTCGTATTCGGATGCCGACGTCGCCGAAGTCGAACGTTCGGCGTGCCCGACCTGCGGTTCGTGCTCGGGCATGTTCACCGCGAACTCGATGAACTGCCTGACCGAAGCGCTCGGCCTGTCGCTGCCCGGCAACGGCACGGTCGTCGCGACGCACGCCGATCGCGAGCAGCTGTTCAAGCGCGCCGGCCGCCGCATCGTCGAGCTGACCCGCCAGCACTACGAGCAGGACGACCTGCGCGTGCTGCCGCGCTCCGTCGGCTTCAAGGCGTTCGAGAACGCGATGACGCTCGACATCGCGATGGGTGGTTCGACCAACACGATCCTGCACCTGCTGGCGATCGCGCAGGAAGCCGGCATCGACTTCACGATGAAGGACATCGATCGCCTGTCGCGCAGCGTGCCGCAGCTGTGCAAGGTCGCACCGAACACGAACAAGTACCACATCGAGGACGTGCACCGCGCCGGCGGCATCATGGCGATCCTCGGCGAGCTCGACCGCGCCGGCAAGCTGCACACCGACGTGCCGACCGTGCACGCGCCGACGCTGAAGGACGCGCTCGACCAGTGGGACATCGTCCGCACCGAAGACGATGCGGTCCGCACGTTCTACCTGGCCGGCCCGGCCGGGATCCCGACGCAGGTCGCGTTCAGCCAGGACACGCGCTGGCCGAGCCTCGACCTCGACCGCGCCGAAGGCTGCATCCGCTCGTACGAGCATGCGTTCTCGAAGGAAGGCGGCCTCGCCGTGCTGACCGGCAACATCGCGCTCGACGGCTGCGTGGTGAAGACGGCCGGCGTCGATGAAAGCATCCTCGTGTTCGAGGGCTCGGCCCACGTGACCGAGTCGCAGGACGAAGCGGTCGAGAACATCCTGAACGACAAGGTCAAGGCCGGCGACGTCGTGATCGTCCGCTACGAAGGCCCGAAGGGCGGCCCCGGCATGCAGGAAATGCTGTACCCGACGAGCTACATCAAGTCGAAGGGCCTCGGCAAGGCATGCGCGCTGCTGACCGACGGCCGCTTCTCGGGCGGCACGTCGGGCCTGTCGATCGGTCACTGCTCGCCGGAAGCGGCGGCGGGCGGCGCGATCGGCCTCGTGCGCGACGGCGACAAGATCCGCATCGACATCCCGAACCGCACGATCGACGTGCTCGTTTCGGACGAGGAGCTCGCACGGCGCCGCGAGGAGCAGAACGCGAAGGGCTGGAAACCGGCGCAACCGCGCCCGCGCAAGGTGTCCGCCGCGCTGAAGGCCTATGCGAAGCTGGTGATGTCGGCCGACAAGGGCGCCGTGCGCGACCTGTCGCTGCTCGACGACTGACGCGCGGCGGCGGGCCGCACGACGGGCCCGCCCGCGTCGATCGGGAGCCGCTCTCCGGAGCGGCATCGGACTGCTGACGAACCCCACGTTTTTCGGAGCGTGGGGTTTCGTTTTTCCAGGAACAGGCTTGCAGGGGCGCGATGAGCGAGCCGACCGATCCGTTTTTCGTCCGGCGCAGGCCAAGGGCCGCGCCCCCGCTGCCGTCGGCCGGTCAACGGCGAAACTCGTCGCTGCTGCCTCCACCCCCGCCACCGCCGTGGTTCCCGCCGCCGTTTCCGCCGCCCTGCGGCCGTGCGCCGCCGTAACCTCCACCACCCTGATGCGTCGGCGGCACCATCATCCGGGCCGCGCCACCGCTCGGTGCGGGCGGTGACGATTGCGGCGGGGGCGCCGGCTGACGGGCAGCCGCGCCAGGCATCGGCGCGGGTGCGGGTGCGGCCTGCGGCGCCGGCGCGCGGTTCGGGCCGTTCCAGCCGCCGCGCGTGGCCGACGGCCGTGCATCATGCCGCTCGGACGGCTCGCCGCCCGGCACGCGCTGAACCGGCCCGCCCGGCTGCGGGCGCCCGTAGGCCGGCGGCATCCCGCCGGGGCCGATGCGCGGCTCGGCACGATGCTCCCAGCGGTCGCGATCGTGAAACCACGGCCGGTGGCGGTAGTAGCGATCCCAGTACGCGCCGATCGCGAACCCGGTCACCGGCACGCCGATGATCGCGCCGTATTCGAGCAACGGCACGTAATTGCCCTGATACGGATAGTCGAGCTGCTCCGCGTCGATCCAGCCGCGCACGCCCGGCAGCGCGACGTCGCACCATGAGTAATCGCTCAGGCAGCCGAACACGTCCAGCGCGGTGCCGGGCGGGACCTGCGCGACGACCGGATAATCGGGCGCCGGCCCCGCATAGATTTCGGCCCCGGAATTCGTATAGGCGCTGCTTTGCGCGTCGGCGAGGCCCGGTATCGCGGCGAGACCGAACATGACGACGCACAGACTTCGGATGATCGTGTTGCTCATGTTGCTCTCCCGCGCGGTGCCGCCGCGCGTCGGTCAGTGTCGATGGCCCCCGCCCCAATGCCCGCCTCCCCAGTGGCCGCCGCCCCAGGGACGGCGCCAGTACCCGCCGCGGTAGCCGCCGCCCCAATGCCCCCAGAAGCCGAGGCCGATCGTGACGGGCGGCCCGTACCAGCCCGGGTAATACGCGGGATAGTAGGCCGGGTAAGGCACATAGACCGGCGCGGCATATACCGGAGCCGGCGCGTCGGCGTAATCGTCCGCCGGCGGCGGCACGGCCGGCACCGCGGGTGTCGACGGGGCAACCGGCCCGGCATTTGCCGGCGCTGCCGGGAGTTCGCGCTGCGAAACCGTGGCAGGCACGGGTGCGTAATACGGCGCATAGCCGTACGGGCTCGTGTAATAACAACCGCTCAGCGCGAGCATGGCCAGCGCCATGACGGCAGGCCTCGCGGCGGAAATCGGGTTCATTTCATGCTCCGCAGGAATCCGCGCGTCGCTGCGTGGCGCGCGCCTGACTCTAGCTTACGTCCCCCGCATATTTCTGCGGGTTTGATCCGTTACTTTTTGTTTCCACGGGTCGAATCCAGGTCGCAACCGGGCGGGCATGCCGCATGCTCGCGCGTCAGCCGCGCCGACGTTGAAGTTGACGCAAATGCCCTCAACTTGAATATCGAGTCAGGCTGGCCGGCGCGGACGGGCGTTCGCGGCCTCCGGGAGCCTGAAACCCGCGGACTTCGGCCCGCCCAGAGAGGAACGCGGCTCACGCCGCCATCGACATGACTACGCCACGCCCCACGCTTCGGGCGGACACGCCCCTCGATCCGATCATCCAGCTGCTGGCGCTTGCCGGCGAACAGGGTTATCTGACGCACGCCGACCTCGTCGACGCGCTGCCGCCGGAAAGCGACAGCCCCGACGCGCTGGACGTCGTGCGCGCCGCGCTGGCAGACATCGGCATCGCCGTGCTCGACGAGCCGGCCGCGCCGGTGCCGTTCGCGGGCGCGGCGCCGGTCGACGTCGATCGCGACGCGCTCGACGAGGGCCGTGCGCTGCTCGGCGATCTGGCCCGCGGCACGAGCGCATCGACCGATCCGCTCGCGCTCTACATGCGGCGCATCCATGCGGTGCCCCTGCTCAAGCGCGAGGACGAAATCGTGCTGGCTCGCGAAATCGAAACGGGCCGCCATCAGATCCTGCACGCGCTCGCCGGCTGTCCGGCGGCCGTCGAGGCGCTGCTCGCGCGCCACGGCGCGACGAGCGCAACCGGCGCGGCCGCCAACGAAGGCGATGACATCGGCGACGGCGAAGGCAACGCACCGGTGCCTGCACGCTACGACACACTGCAGGACGCGGTGACGGCCGTGCGCCGCGCATTGCACGCGCAGGGCTGCCGCTCGGCCGAATACCGCGACGCGCGCAACCGCCTGGCCGCGCTGCTCGGTTCGCTCGCGTGGGTGGCACCGGCCGTCGACGACGCAAGCCGCGTCGTGCGCGCACTGGCCGCCGCGCCGGTCGACGCCGCGACGGACGCCGCCGCGGGCACCGACGCCGCGTGCTTCGACACGGTCGCGCGGCGTGCGCTCGGCGCCGCGCTGAGCGACGGCCAGCAGAAGGTGCGCGACGGTACGCGCGCGATGCTCGAGGCGAACCTGCGGCTCGTGCTGTCGATCGCGCGCAAGTACATGAACCGCGGCGTCGACCTGCCCGACCTCGTGCAGGACGGCTGCCTCGGCCTGATGCGCGCGATCGAGAAGTTCGAATACCGGCGCGGCTTCAAGTTCTCGACCTACGCGACCTGGTGGATCCGGCAGGCGGTCGCGCGCGCGGTGGCCGATCGCGCGCGCACGATCCGCGTACCGGTGCACGTCGGCGACCAGTACCAGCGCGTGCATCGGCACGCACTGCGCTTCCGCCAGCGCACCGGCCGGCGCGCGACGCCGGCCGAACTCGCGGCCGAAACCGGGCTCGCCGAGGACAAGCTGCGCGCGGTGCTCGCGCTCCCTGCCGAGCCGGTGTCGCTCGACACGCCGCTGCCCGACGCGGACGCCGGCCTCGTCGACCTGATAGAGGACCAGGCATCGGCGAGCCCGTTCGAGCAGCTGGCCGACACGCGGATGCGCGAATGCGTGACGTCGCTGCTGCGCTCGGTCACGCCGGCCGAGGCCGACGTGCTGCGCCGCCGGTTCGGCCTCGGCGGCGCCGAGCCCGACACCTACGACGCGATCGCGCAGGACGCGGGCATGTCGCGCGAACGCGTGCGGCAGATCGAGAAGCGCGCGCTCGCCGCGCTGCGCACGGCCGCGGAGGCGGAAGGCGCGCAGACGTTCCTCGAAGCGTGACGCATCGCACGTTCGTGCCGCGACCCGGCACGAACGTGCGCGGCCCGCTTCCGCCTGTGCAACGTTTGCTATTGATGCACATCAAGTTTTGTTCGTCGCCGGCCCTGACAATGTGTTGAAATAAAAAAATGCGACCGGCGCGTTACCCGCCGTGTCCATTCCGTTTGCACATCCCCGGGCTCCGCACATGCAAACGACCATCGGCCAGACACACGAGGAAAACCGGCAAATCGCGGCCTGCCTGCGCGAAGCCGCGCAGTTGCTTGCCGAACAGGGGGCGAATCCTTATCGGGTTGCCGCCTACCGCGCGTCGGCCGACACGATCGCCTCGCTCGAATACGGCATCCGCACCCGCTTCGACGCGGGCGGCGTCGATTCGCTCGCCGCACTGCCGGAGATCGGCACGGGCGTCGCCCAGGCGATCGCCGAACTGCTGGTGACCGGACGCTGGCGCCTGCTCGACCGGCTGCGCGGCGACGCGGAGCGCGCGTCCGCATTCGAAGCCGTGCCAGGCATCGGCCACGCGCTCGCGCTGCGGATTCACGACCAGTTGCACATCGATACGCTCGAGGATCTCGAACGCGCGGCCCGCAGCGGCCAGCTCGAAGCGATCGCGGGCGTCGGCCCGCGTCGCGCGTCCGGCATCCGCGCTGCGCTCGACGACGTGCTGACCCGGCGCCGGCGCTGGCAAGGCCACGCGCGCAACGCCGATCTCGGCACGGAGCCGCCGGTCGAGCTGCTGCTGTATATCGACCGCCTGTACCGCAACAAGGCCGCCGCCGGCATCCTGCCCACGCTCGTGTCGCGTCGGCTGAACGCGGACCTGAGCGTTCAGCCGCCCGTGATGCACATGACGAAAGGCGGCTGGCATTTCACCGCGCTGTGCCCGTATCCCGTTCGCCCGCAGGAGTCCACCCGCACCGCCGACTGGGTCGCGCTCTACTTCTACGATGCGCTGCAATGCGAGTACCAGAGGACGGTCGTCACCGAAACGCTCGGCTCGCTCGTCGGCAAGCGCATCGTGCGCGGACGCGAGATGGAGTGTCGTGTGTATTACGCGGGATGATCCGCTCGGGGGCGTTGGCCGCCGCGGTACGGACGCCCGGACGCCCGGCCGCCCGCCCGCGCGCCCCGTCCGTTCCGGCAAACCGGACCGCTTGACCGCTTACGTGCCGTCCGTCTTCGTGCGGCGCACCGGATGACGATGCGCGGCGATGCGCAGCAGCTTGCGGAACGACGGACACTCGAGATGACTCGGCGCCGAGCACACGGCCGCATGGCGCAACGCATCGCGCACCGCGCCGAGACGGCGGATCGTACGGTCGAGCTCGTCGGCCTTGTCGTCGAGTTTCGCGCGGTCGATCGCGGGACGGCCGTCCGCGCCGAACATCGCAAGAATGTCGTCGAGCGAAAAGCCGGCCTCGCGGCCGAGCGCGATCAGCGCCAGGCGCTCGAGCACCGATTCGTCGTACTGGCGCCGCAGCCCGTGACGGCCGGTCGGCACGATCAATCCCTTTTCCTCGTAGTAGCGCAGCGTCGACGCGGGCAATCCCGAGCGGCGCGCGACATCGGCGATGTCCAGACGGCTCATGCTTGATCTCAAGTGAACTTGAGGTTGCAAGATAGCGGCCCGACTCCTCCGACACAAGCCCGGACCGCCCCGCCGTTGCCGCAGCCGCCCCGCCGTTGCCGGCCGATTCAACTGCGCCGCGCCCGCGTCATTCGCCGCCGCTGTCGATCAGGTTGTGACGCACGCGCCCGAGCAGGCGCACGAGCGTGTCGCGCTCGTCGCGCGTGAAGCCGCGCAGCCCGTCGTCGGTGACGGTGTCGCCCACTTCCAGCATCTGCGGAAAGATCTCGCGCGACTTGTCGGTCAGCCGGATCACGAACGCGCGGCGATCGTCGTCGTTCGCGATGCGTTCGATCCACCCGCAGCTTTCCATCCGGTCGAGCAGCCGCGTCAGTGAGATCGGCGTGATCTCGAGCCATTCCGCGAGCCGCGCCTGATTCATCTCACCCTTCCACGTCAGGTACGCGAGCACGCGGCTTTGCGCGCGAGTCAGCCCGAGGCGCTTCGCGCGCCGGTCGAACAGGCGTCCTTGCAGGCGGGCCACGTCGGAAATCAGGTAACCGATCCGGTTCTCGTAATTCTTGTCCATGCGGCGATTATAGGGGCAGGCCGCGAATGCCCCCCGGCCCGGATCAAGCGATGAGCACAAATATAATAAGCATGCTTATAATTCGAGCCGTACCGGATCGCCGCCCACGGCGACCGCCCCACGGAGACACCCGCTTGAATCCCGCCGCCGACGCCCCCGCCTCGCCGCCCGCCCTCAATCGGCCGATGCTGACCCTGTCGATCATGCTCGCGACGCTGATCCAGACACTCGACAGCACGATCGCGAACGTCGCGCTGCCGCACATGCAGGGCACGCTGTCCGCGTCGCAGGACGAAATCACCTGGGTACTGACTTCCTACATCGTCGCCGCGGCAATCGCGACGCCGCTGACCGGCTGGCTGTCCGACCGGCTCAGCATGAAACGGCTGCTGACGATCTCGATCGCGGGCTTCACGATCGCGTCCGCGCTGTGCGGGCTGTCCGAGTCGCTCGTGCAGATCGTCGGCGCACGGCTGCTGCAGGGCGTGTTCGGCGCCGCGCTGGTGCCGCTGTCGCAGTCGATCCTGCTCGACATCAACCCGCGCGAGAAACAGGGCCAGGCAATGGCGATCTGGGGGATGGGCGTGATGGTCGGCCCGATCCTCGGCCCGACGCTCGGCGGCTGGCTCACCGACAGCTACAACTGGCGCTGGGTGTTCTTCATCAACGTGCCGATCGGTGCGTTCGCACTGGCCGGCGTGCTGACCTTCCTGCCCGCGCGCGCACCGCGCCCGCACGTGAAATTCGACGCGTTCGGCTTCGCGACGCTAGCGCTCGCGATCGGCGCGTTCCAGGCGATGCTCGACCGCGGCGAACAGCTCGACTGGTTCGGTTCGTACGAGATCCGCATCGAGGCGCTCGTCGCGGCGCTGAGCTTCGCGTTCTTCCTCGTGCATACGGCGACCGTCGGCAAGGCATCGTTCTTCAAGTCGGAATTGCTGCGCGACCCGAACTTCGCGACCGGCACGCTGTTCATCTTCGTCGTCGGCGCGGTGCTGTACGCAACGCGCGCGCTGCTGCCGCCGATGCTGCAGAACCTGATGGGCTATCCGGTCGCGACGACGGGGCTCGTCACCGCGCCGAGCGGCGCGGGCACGATGATCGCGATGCTGTTCGTCGGACGATTGCTGAAATACGTGGACGCGCGGGCGCTGCTGCTCGCCGGGCTGGCGATTTCCGCGCTCGCGCTGTGGCAGATGATGCAGTACACGATCGTGCTGTCCGAGGCGGACATCGTGTGGCCCGGGGTGGTCCAGGGCTTCGGCCTGGGGCTCGTGTTCGTGCCGCTGAGCGCGCTGTCGTTCTCGACGCTGCAGCCCGAGCTGCGCGCGGACGGCACGGCCACCTACAGCCTGATGCGCAACATCGGCAGCAGTATCGGCATCTCGATCGTCCAGACGCTGATGACGCGCAACACGCAGGTCGCGCATGCCGACCTCGCGACCCACATCACGCCGTTCGACCCGGCCGTGCAGGCGATGGCCGGCAGCCACGTCGACATCGCGCTGCTCGACCGCACGATCAACCAGCAGGCCGCGATGATCGCCTACCTGAACGACTTCAAGCTGATGTTCGTCGCGACGCTGCTGATGATCCCGCTGTTGCTGCTGATCCGCCCGCCGCAGAAAACGGCGAGCGTCGACGTCGCGCACGCGGCGATGGATTGACGCAGTGCGGCGGGCACCTGCCCGCCGCGGGCCGCGACGTCAGGCCTTCATCGTCCCGGTGCGCACGTAGCGCTCGTGCCACGACAGCGCCTCGGCGAGCAGGTGCGGCGTGTGCTTGCCGAAGCTCTCGCGCGACGCGCGCTCGAAGTAGTCCTCGAGCATCGGCCGGTAGTCGGGATGCGCGCAGGTCGCGATGATCTTGCGCGCGCGCTGCTTCGGCGACAGGCCGCGCAGGTCGGCGAGCCCCTGCTCGGTGACGACCACCGCGACGTCGTGCTCCGTATGGTCGACGTGGCTCGCCATCGGCACGATCCGCGAGATCGCGCCGCCCTTCGCGGTACTCGCCGACATGAAGCACGACAGGTAGCCGTTGCGCGCGAAGTCGCCCGAACCGCCGATGCCGTTCTGGATCTTCGTGCCCATCACGTGCGTCGAGTTCACGTTGCCGTAGATGTCGGCCTCGATCATCCCGTTCATCGCGATGCAGCCGAGGCGGCGCACGAGTTCCGGATGGTTGCTGATCTCCTGCGGGCGCAGCAGGATCTTTTCGCGGAACGTCGCGATCTCGTCCGCGAAGCGCTGCACCGCGGCCGGGCTCAGCGACAACGCCGTGGCCGACGCGAAGCTCAACGTGCCGTCGTCGAGCAGGTCGAGCATGCCGTCCTGGATCACTTCGGTGTACGCGGTCAGGTTCGAGAAGCCGGCGGAGCTGAGTTCCGCGAGCACCGCGTTCGTGATGTTGCCGACGCCCGACTGCAGCGGCAGCAGGTTTTCCGGCAGGCGGCCGCGCTTCACTTCGTGGCGCAGGAAGTCGATCAGTTGCAGCGCGATCTGCTTCGACGTGGCGTCCGGCGCGGAGAATGCGTTGCTGCGGTCCGGCGCGTCGGTCTCGACGATCGCGACGATCTTCTCGGCCGGGCAGCGCAGGTACGGCTCGCCGATCCTGTCGTCGCTTTTCGTCAGCGGAATCGGCTTGCGGTGCGGCGGCAGCGCGGTGCCGTAATAGACGTCGTGCATCCCGTCGAGGCCGAGCGGCTGGCGCGCGTTGACTTCGAGGATCACGTGCTTCGCCTGCTCGAGCCACGTCTTGTTGTTGCCGATCGACGCGGACGGAATCAGCAGCCCGTCCTCGCGGATACCCGCGACTTCGACGATCGCGACGTCGAGCTCGCCGTACAGCCCGAACCATGCGTATTGCGCGACGTGGCTCAGGTGGACGTCCTGGTAGTCGACTTCGCCGTTGTTGATCTTGTCGCGCAGCGTCGGGTCGGACTGGTACGGCAGGCGCATCGAGATGCCGTTGGTGCGGGCGAGCGCGCCGTCGAGTTCCGGCGCGGTCGATGCGCCGGTCAGCACGTTGATCCGGAAGTCCTCGCCGCGCGCGTGGGCCGCGTCGATGTGGGCGGCGAGCGCGGCGGGCACGGCCTTCGGATAGCCGGAACCGGTGAAGCCGCTCATGGCGACGGTCATGCCGGGGCGGATCAGCGCGGCGGCTTCGTCGGCGGTGCGGACGAGCGAACGCAGGGCGGGAGCGAGGATGCGTGAAGAAGACATGGCTGTATATCTGACGCTTTTGGTCTGTCGTTGACGTCGCGGGGGGTGTCTCCTGGGCGACGCGAAGCCCTTGGGGCCGCGAGGGGCGGCCCGGCACCACGGGCACGGTCGGAGTATCGCAGAGGCCATCGCCGCGAAATGTCCGTTGAATGCAAAAGATACTTGCCGAATGCGCCGGGTATCGAACGGCCGTTCTGTGACAGGGCGCGGCCGCGCATCGAATGCACTCGAAAGGTACGCGAAAGCGAACCGCCAATTTGCCGCGCACGGATTGCAAGCTGCTGAACGGCAATCGATCGATATCTTTCCGGATTGATCGCGTAAACGCGGGGAATCCGCACGCGACGGCCGATCGGCGACCGCCGCGGCCGATTGTCGCCCGACGCGGCTTTTGCGGGCCTGATGCACATCAACGCGACGACCCGCGCGGAGCGCCGCCGCGCCCGCGCGCAAGGCCCGTCCGCCCTTGACAGCCGCGCGACGCGAACCACACTGAAGCTGGTAAGGCCCGCCTGTGCGATCGCCGTTTCGCGCATCCGGTTCGCAACCGGGCGATGTCCGGAATACGCGGTAACACTCCCGTATGTCAGGACATTGATCGAATAAAAAGCAACAAATTACAATTCCGTATATATTTCGCCGATGGACCAAAGAAAAACCGCCACACGTTCCGAACCGCCCCTGCCACGCACCTGGGATGCGCGGCTCGCGCGCTCGCTCGTACGCCCGCTGATCGACACGCCCGTCACCCCGAATCACCTCACTACCCTTCGTCTGCTGATCGGCCTCGCCGGTGCCTGGTGCCTCGCGCAAGGCGGCTTCGGCTGGATCAACGCGGGGGCATTCCTGATCGTGCTGTCGAACTTCGTCGACCACACCGACGGCGAACTCGCGCGCATCAGCGGCAAGTCCAGCAAGATCGGTCACTTTTACGACCTCGCGGCCGACGCGCTCGTGACGGTCGCGCTGTTCGTCAGCATGGGCCTCGGCATCGTCGCCCAGGGCGGCCAGATGGCCGCGTCGCCGGTGCTGCTCGGCGCGGTGGCCGGCGCGGCCGTCGCGCTGATCTTCTTCCTGCGCATGCGGATCGAATCGATCGCCGGCAAGGCCGGCACCAAGCAGGCGTTCGCCGGCGGCTTCGAGACGGAAGACGTGCTCTACCTGCTGCCGATCGTGACGCTCGTCGACGGCGTCCAGCCGTTCCTGCTCGCGGCATCGATCGGCGCCCCGCTGTTCGCCGCGTGGGTCGTGATCGACTGGTGGCGCATCGTCCGCCGCGGCAATCTCCCGCAGAACCCTACCGAAATCCAGGTTTCCAAATGACTCCTAGCACGCGCGACGACTCCGTGCTGAGCCCGGCACGCCCCGCGCCTGCGCGCGCGGCAGCGGCCGATCCCGATCGCACCGTGGCCGACTGCGTCGGCCGCCTCGACCTCGACCGCCTGCGCGGCGACTACACGCGCCAGGGCTCGTTCCTGTACCTCGACGCATTCCTGCCGGCCGACGCGCACGCGAAGCTCGCGGCCGCCGCCCGCGCGATGCAGGCCGGCCTGAACCGCAATTACCTGCCCGGCCACAAGCAGGGCGGCAGCGTGAGCCGGCACACGATCGACGAGCAGGCGCCGTACATCGCGGAGCTGTACCGCTCGAAGGCGCTGATCGGCTTCCTCGAGAAGGTCACCGGCGACAAGCTGATGCTGTCGCCGGACGACGATCCGCATGCGTACGCGCTGTACTACTACACGAAGCCGGGCGACCACATCGGCTGGCACTACGACACGTCGTACTACGACGGCCGTCGTTACACGCTGCTGATCGGCGTGATCGACGAGTCGTCGTGCCGGCTCGACTACGAACTGCATACGCGCAATCCCGACGTGCCCGACGAACCGGGTTCCGTGCAGATCGCCGACGGCGGCATCGTGCTGTTCGACGGCGACAAGCTGCGCCATCGCATCACGCCGCTCGGCCAGAACGAGACGCGCGTGTCGCTCACGTTCGAATACGTGACCAACCCCGGCATGCGGCCGTGGAAGCGCTTCATCTCGAACATGAAGGACGCGATCGCGTATTTCGGTTTCCGCCAGGTGTTCAAGCAGCTGGCTACGCGCCGGTCGAGCGGGTCATGACACGCGCCGGCCTGATCCTGCTGTCCCTCGGAACGGCACTGTTCGTCGCCCTGCTCGCGTGGCAGGGCGTCGGCGCGGTCGCGTCGACGTTCCTCGCGGCCGGCTGGGGCCTCGCGCTCGTCGCGGCATTCCACGTCGTCCCGCTCGTGATCGACGCGCTGGCGATCTCGGTGATGTTCCGCCGCGGCCAGCCGGGCGCCGAGCTCGGCAACGCGCTGCGCGCGCGCTGGGTCGGCGAATCGGTGAACAGCCTGCTGCCCGCCGGGCAGATCGGCGGCCCGGTGCTGATGGTGCGCCACCTCGCGCAGCGCGGCACGCGGATGGCCGACGCGGCCGCCGCGGTCACCGTCAGCACGACGATGCAGGCGCTCGCGCAGATGGCGTTCGCGCTGATCGGCATCGCCACGTTCAGCGTGTATGCGACGCACGAGTCGGTCGCTCACCTGCGCACGCCGGCGCTGATCGCCACCGGCGTGCTCGGCGCGCTGGCCGTCGCGTTCTACGCGGCGCAGCGGCGCGGGCTGTTCGGCCGCGGGTTGCGTCTCGCGTCGAAGCTGCTCGGCCCGCGCGACTGGTCGTCGCTCGCGACCCGCGCGGACGCGATCGACGACGCGGTCGGCGCGCTGTACCGCGATCGCGCGAAGGTCGCGAAGACTTTCGCATTGAGCCTCGCCGGCTGGATCGTCGGCACCGCCGAAGTGTGGCTCGCGCTGCACTTCCTCGGGCACCCGGTCAGCTGGCTCGACGCGCTGCTGCTCGAGAGCGTCGGCCAGGCGATTCGCGGTGCGGCGTTCGCGATCCCGGGCTCGCTCGGTGCACAGGAAGGCGGTTACCTGCTGCTCGCCCCGCTGGTCGGCCTGCCGCCCGACGCGGCGCTCGCGCTGTCGCTCGCGAAGCGCGCGCGCGAACTCGCGCTCGGCCTGCCCGGCCTGCTCTATCTGCATTTCAGTGAAAGAAACTGGCAGCGGCGCCGTGCGCCGCAGCCCATCGCCGACTGATCGTTCAGATCCGCCGGCTTTTTGGTTGGAGAACCCATGCGAGCCATCATTCTTGCGGCAGGCCTCGGCTTGCGCCTGCAACAACCGCCCGAGGCGCAATTCCCGAAGTGCCTGCTGCGCTTCGACGACGTGTCGCTGCTCGAGCGCCATCTGCGTGTGCTCGACGCCGCGGGCGTCGATGAAATCGTGCTCGGGCTCGGCTTTCAGCACGAGAAGGTCGAGCAGGAACTGAAGCGCCTCGGCCGCACCGCCGAGATCGTGATCAACGAGCGCTATGACCTCGGCAGCGTGCTGACCGTGCACACCATCGCCGATGCGATGACGCGCGGCGGCGACGTGCTGCTGATGGACGCCGACGTGCTGTACGACGAGAACATCCTGCACGCGCTGGTCGCCGATGCCGACAAGTCGGTCGACCGCCTGCTGATCGATCGCGACTTCGAGGCCGGCGACGAGCCCGTCAAGCTGTGCCTGAAGAACGGCGTGCCGGTCGAGCTGCGCAAGCAGCTCGCGGTCGACCTCGACTACGACACGATCGGCGAGTCGGTCGGCTTCTTCCGCTTCACCGAAGGCACCGCGCGCCGCCTCGCGAAAATCGTCGCGGACTACGTCGACAGCGGCCGCGCGAACATGCCGCACGAGGAAGCCGTGCGCGACCTGCTGCTCGAAGGCGGCCACGCGTTCGACGTCGCCGACGTCACGGGTTCGCCGTGGATCGAGATCGACTTCCCGAACGACGTCGCGCGCGCGACGCAAGAAATTCTCCCCCTGATTCAACGCACGACCGCCGGAGCCGCACGATGAACGCACGCGAACCCAACTTCTCCGAATCGCGCAGCGCACGCCTGCGCCGCATGCTCGTCAGCAGCGAACTCGAATTCCTGATGGAAGCGCACAACGGCCTGTCCGCGCGCATCGTCCGCGAAGCGGGCTTCAAGGGGATCTGGGCATCGGGCCTCGCGATCTCCGCGCAGTTCGGCGTGCGCGACAACAACGAGGCAAGCTGGACGCAGGTCGTCGACGTGCTCGAGTTCATGGCCGACGCGAGCGACCTGCCGATCCTGCTCGACGGCGACACCGGCTACGGCAACTTCAACAACGTGCGCCGCCTCGTGAAGAAGCTCGAGCAGCGCGGCATCGCCGGCGTCTGTATCGAGGACAAGCAGTTCCCGAAGACCAACAGCTTCATCGGCGGCGAGCGCCAGCCGCTCGCGGAAATCGACGAGTTCTGCGGCAAGATCAAGGCCGGCAAGGATTCGCAGACCGATCCCGACTTCTCGATCGTCGCGCGTGTCGAAGCGCTGATCGCAGGCTGGGGGATGGACGAGGCGCTGCGTCGCGCGAACGCGTACGCGGAAGCCGGCGCCGACGCAATCCTGATCCACAGCAAGCTGTCGCGCCCGGACGAGATCCTGCAGTTCGCGCGCGAATGGAGCGGCAAGGCGCCGCTCGTGATCGTACCGACCAAGTACTACAGCACGCCGACCGACGTGTTCCGCCAGGCCGGCATCAGCACCGTGATCTGGGCGAACCACCTGATCCGCGCGTCGGCATCCGCGATGCAGGCGACCGCGCGCGAGATCCACGAGAGCGAAACGCTGATCAACGTCGAGGACCGCGTTGCATCGGTCAACGAGATCTTCCGCCTGCAGGACGCCGACGAGTACTCGGCCGCCGAGCGCATCTACCTGTCGTCGTCGTCGCGCGCGTCGAACGCCGCGATCGTGCTCGCCGCGAGCCGCGGCAAGGGCCTCGAAGCCGTCACCGAAGACAAGCCGAAGGTCATGCTGCCGGTCGCCGGCAAGCCGTTGCTGCGCTGGCTCGTCGACGGCTTCAAGACGCACGGCGTGAACGACATCACCGTGGTCGGCGGCTATCGCGCCGACGCGATCGACACGTCGGGCATCAAGCTCGTGGTCAACGAACGCCATGCGCAGACGGGCGAACTCGCGTCGCTCGCATGTGCGGCCGAACGCCTGACCGGCGACACCGTGATCTCGTACGGCGACCTGCTGTTCCGCAGCTACATCGTGCGCGACCTCGCGGAGAGCGAGGCCGAGTTCAGCGTCGTCGTCGATTCGTCGCTCACGGAAACCAACCAGAGCGTGCGCGACTTCGCGCTGTGCTCGGCGGCGGACGACCGCGGCCTGTTCGGCCAGAAGACGTATCTGCAACGTGTGTCGAGCGACGTCGCCGCCGGCACGCCGCACGGCCGCTGGATCGGTCTCCTGAACGTGCGCGGCGCGGGCGTCGACCGCCTGAAGGCGATGCTCGCGACGCTGCAGGCACGCCCCGATTTCGACACGCTCGACATCCCGTCGCTGCTCAACGAGCTGATCGCCGCCGGCGAGAAGATCGAGGTCCAGTACGTGCACGGCCACTGGCGCGGCGTCAACGATCTGGAAGACTTCCGCCGCGCGGGCGACTTCGCGCACGGCCAGACGCCGCTGTCCGAGCCGGGCGCCGGCAACGGGGGCGCGCAATGATCGAAGCGGCCCAGTTCGTCGAGGCCGCGCGCGAACGCGGTTTCGACTGGTACGCGGGCGTGCCCTGCTCGTACCTGACGCCGTTCATCAACTACGTGCTGCAGGACCCGACGCTGCACTACGTGTCGGCCGCGAACGAAGGCGACGCGGTCGCGCTGATCGCGGGCGCCACGCTCGGCGGCAAGCGCGGGATCGCGATGATGCAGAACTCGGGGCTCGGCAACGCGGTGAGCCCGCTCACGTCGCTGACCTGGACGTTCCGGCTGCCGCAGCTGCTGATCGTCACGTGGCGCGGCCAGCCGGGTGTCGCCGACGAGCCGCAGCACGCGCTGATGGGGCCGATCACGCCGGCGATGCTCGACACGATGGAGATCCCGTGGGAGACGTTCCCGACCGACCCCGAACAGGTCGGCCCGGCGCTCGACCGCGCGATCGCGCACATGGACGCGACGGGCCGCCCGTACGCGCTCGTGATGCAGAAAGGCAGCGTCGCGCCTTATGAGCTGAAGGCGAACCCGGCGGCAGCGCCGCGCGCGCATGTCGCCGCGCAAGCGTCGTCGCGTGCCGCGTCGGCCGACGCGTGGCCGACGCGCCACGACGCGCTGCAGCGCGTGATCGCGCACACGCCGGTCGATTCGACCGTCGTGCTCGCGTCGACCGGCTTCTGCGGCCGCGAGCTCTATGCGATCGACGACCGCCCGAACCAGCTGTACATGGTCGGCTCGATGGGCTGCGTGACGCCGCTCGCGCTGGGTCTCGCGCTCGCGCGCCCCGACCTGCGCGTGGTGGCCGTCGACGGCGACGGCGCCGCGCTGATGCGCATGGGCGTGTTCGCGACGCTCGGCACCTACGGCCCCGCCAACCTCACGCACGTGCTGCTCGACAACGGCGCACACGAATCGACGGGCGGCCAGGCGACCGTGTCGCAGCATGTGTCGTTCGCGGGTGTCGCGGCCGCATGCGGCTATGCGTCGGCGGTCGAAGGCGACACGCTCGACGTGCTCGATGCAACGCTCGCCGCGCGGGCCGACGGTGCGCAGTTCGTGCGCGTGGCGATCCGCACGGGCGTGCCCGACGGCCTGCCCCGCCCGACCGTCACGCCGGTCGAGGTCAAGACCCGCCTGATGCGGCATATCGGCGCCGCACAGGCTGAAGCCCACGCCGAAGGAGCTCATTGATGCTGCTGCTGAATCCCGGCCCGGTCACGCTCACCGAACGCGTGCGCCGCAGCCTGCTGCAACCCGACCTGTGCCATCGCGAAAGCGAATTCTTCGATCTGCAGGATGAAGCGCGTGCGCGCCTCGTCGCCGCGTACGAGCTCGATCCGGCCGAATGGGCCGCCGTGCTGATGACCGGCTCGGGCACCGCCGCCGTCGAGAGCATGATCGCGGCGCTCGTGCCGCAGGACGGCAAGCTGCTCGTGATCGAGAACGGCGTGTACGGCGAGCGCATCACGCAGATCGCGACGCAGTACGGAATCGCGCATGAGGTGCTGAAGCACGAATGGATGCAGGCGCCCGATCTCGCGCAGATCGCCGCGCGTCTCGACGCGGGCGGTTATTCGCACGTCGCGGTGATTCATCACGAAACGACGACCGGCCGGCTGAACGACCTCGGCGCGATCGCCGACGTGTGCCGTGCGCGCGGCGTGAAGATGCTCGTCGACGGCGTCAGCAGCTTCGGCGCCGAAGCGATCGACTTCGCCGGCGGCGTGATCGACGCGGTCGCCGCGACCGCGAACAAGTGCCTGCACGGCGTGCCGGGCGCCGCGTTCGTGATCGTGCGCCGCAGCGCGCTCGCGAAGGCGGCGAGCCGCACGTATTACCTTGATCTCGGCCGGCTCGCGAAGCTGCAGGATCAGCGCAATACGCCGTTCACGCCGTCCGTGCACGCGTATTACGCGCTCGTCGAGGCGCTGCGCGAGTTCGACGAGGCCGGCGGCTGGCGGGCGCGCCATGCGCACTACAAGGCGCTCGCCGATCAGGCACAGGCCGGGCTCGCGGCGCGCGGGATGGCGCTCGTGCTGCCGGAAGGCGCGTCGTCGGTCGTGCTGCGTGCGTACCGGCTGCCGCAAGGCGTCACGTACGAGACGCTGCACGACGGGCTGAAGGCGCGCGGCTTCGTGATTTATGCGGGGCAAGGCGGGTTGTCGAAGGAACTGTTCCGGATCTCGACGATGGGCGCGATTCAAGCGGCTGATGTCGAGCGGTTGCTGGAGGGGTTTGCCGCGTTGACGCAATGAACGTTGCTCACCCCTTCATCCGTAAGAGGCCCGCAAGGGCCTTTTTTGTTGTTCGGGAAGTAGCGTGAGCATCGACGTGTCACCCCTGCCCGCAGCCGTTCGACTTGCCGCCACGCAGCTCGGATGCCGTCATGGCACTCAACTCTTGTCCGAACCTGTCGTTAACGCAGGATGGCCGCTCTTGAGACGGCGATGCTCCGGCGTTTGGGTGCGCTGGACATCGGATCGTCGAATGGGGTGCCGGGGGTCACGGCACCGCGCTCGCCGCCACGATGCCTCGAGCGAGGGGGCAATACCCCGCTTGCGAATTCGATGAGTACGCAACCATTCGAGGCGAGCGGAATCAGATCTTGCCGGCCGCCGCAGACGAGCCCGCAGGTTGCCGGATCACCATGCGCCGGCAAGGTTTTTTCGTGTTGGTTAGAAAATGTATCCGAACAGCTACGATGTTCCGATCGCGCGCCTGATCGCGCGTCAGATTCTATCTTGCGCACCCGCCACGCCGGTGCGGGAGGTCGCGCGACGCATGTTCGCCGAGCACTGCAGCTCGATCGTCGTGATGCAGGATGACCAGGTCGTCGGGATCTGGACCGAGCATGATGCACTGTCGGCCAGCGACAATCCGCGCGGGCTCGATCGGCCGGTCAGCGAGGTGATGAGCCATCCGGTGCTGACGCTCGAGGCCGATACACCGCTGGGTGAAGCTGCGATGAAGTTCACGCAGTCGGGCGTGCGGCACTTCGTGGTGGTCCGGGATGGCGCCGCGATCGGTGTGCTGACGCAGACCGACGTCGTCGTGAACCAGGGGCCGGAATTTTTCCTCCACCTGAAGCCGATCGAATCGATCTCCGTCCATCCGCCCGTCGTAGTGCCCGAGCATGCCGCGCTGCACGCAGTCATCGCGCAGATGCGCGCGCAACGGCTCGATGCGATCCTCGTCGGCTACGACGACGGCGAGCGCGGCATCCTGACCGAACGGGACGTCGTCCGGCTCCTGGCGGACGGCGGAACCCAAGGCGCGGTCGGCGCCTTCGCCAGCAAGCCGCTGCAGATGCTGTCCGCCCGGCAGAGTCTGTATGCCGCGCAGCGCTTCATGACCGAGCACAATATGCGACACGTCGGCATCCAGGACGAGGACGGCAGGCTCACCGGGCTGCTCTGTTTCGCGGACGTGCTGCAGAGCATCGAGCACGAATACGCGAACGAGCTGCGCAGCGCCCTGCGCGAGCGCGACGAAGCACTGGGTCTCGCCCGCTTCAACCTGCGCATGGCGGATCGGGTGTTCGAATCGGCGCTCGAAGGCATCATGGTGACCGACCGGCACGCGAAGATCGAGCGCGTCAACCGGGCCTTCACGCGCCTGACCGGGTACACCGAGGACGAAGTGATCGGGCGCAACCCAAGCATGCTGAGTTCAGGGCGCCAGACGCCCGAGTTCTACAAGCAGCTGTGGCATTCGCTAACGACCGATGGCCACTGGCAAGGCGAAATCTGGAATCGCCGCAAGACCGGCGAGCTGTTTCTCGAATATCTGACGATCACCAGCATTCGCGACAACGCAGGCGGGATCTCCCACTACGCGGCGATCTTTTCCGACATCACGCAGCGGCGCCAGGCGGAAGAGCGGCTGGGCTATCTCGCCACGCACGACGTGCTAACCAATCTCGCGAACCGGGCGCTGTTCGAGGAGCGGCTCGCGCACGCGATCGTCCAGGCGAAGCGGCTCGGTCGCAAGGTCGCGGTGATGTACCTCGATCTCGACCGCTTCAAGCTGGTCAACGATACGCTCGGCCACAACGCCGGCGACGAGGTGTTGAAGATCGTCGCGGGACGCATCGTCGCGGAAGTGCTCGCGAACGACACTGTGGCACGCATGGGCGGTGACGAATTCGCGCTCGTGCTGGAGGAGTTCGACGACGTCCGCGACGTCGGGCGCATTGCGCGCACGCTGCTCGACGAAGTGGCGCGGCCCATCGATATCGGTGGCCACGAGATCTTCGTGACACCGAGCATCGGCATCAGCATCTATCCTGACGACGGGATCGAGGCGGAGCACTTGATCCTGCTTGCGGACCAGGCGATGTACGGCGCGAAGAGTCGCGGCAGGAACGTGTTCCAGTTCTTCGAGAGCAAGATGACGTCGTCGGCGATCGAGCAGCTGGATATGCTCGGCGAATTGCACCGCGCGCTCGAGCAGAATGAATTCCGCCTGTTCTACCAGCCGCAATACGATCTGACCAGCGGCCGGATCGTCGGCGTGGAGGCGTTGCTGCGCTGGTTGCATCCACGCAGGGGGCTCGTACCGCCGGGCGACTTCATCGGGCTCGCGGAGCGGTCCGCGCTGATCGTCCCGATCGGCCGATGGGTGCTCCATGAAGCCTGCCGCCAGGCGTGCCGATGGCTCGACGCGGGCTTCGAGTTCGGGCGTGTGGCGGTGAACGTGTCGGCACGGCAATGCCTTACCGACCATTTCCTCAGCGACCTGACGACCATCCTCAGCGAAACCGCGTTGCCGACCGAATGCTTACAGCTCGAGTTGCTCGAAAGCATGGCGATGAACACCCGCGAGGAAATCGGCATCCTGCTGCGCGAACTGGCGATCCGGGGGATCAGCCTGGCGATCGACGATTTCGGTACGGGATATTCGTCGCTGGTGTATCTGAAGGATCTGCCCGTCGATACGCTGAAGATCGATCGGTCGTTCCTCACGGACTGCGGTTCGGGCAGCACGGACGATGCGATCGTGCGCGCGATCGTTGCAATGGGCCGCGCGCTCGGGCTCGATGTCGTGATGGAGGGCGTAGAGACGGAAAAACAACTGGCCTTCCTGCAGGAGATCGGTTGCCATCAGGGGCAAGGTTTCCTGTTCGCGCGGCCACAGCCCCCCGACCAGTTCGTCGGGATCTTGTCGCGCCACAGCGCGAAATTGCTGGTGGAGTGAGCCTTTCCGGCAGCGGGCACATGCGACTGCAAGCAATGATCAGAGATCTCCACGCACTTCGCCGGTTCCCAACCCGCTGCGCTGCCGGTTGACTTCCGCCCACAGCTCATCGCTGTCGTCATTGCGCAGCACGACCTTCCAGTCCGGTTGATTGTCGGTCACGTCGAAGTATTCCAGGATTTCCCGGCGAACCGCGTCGACGAACTGCGCGCATTCCGCTTTGGCCCGTGCAAAGGCCCCATGATTGGATTGAACAGCGGCAATTGGCCGACGCTCGCCTGACGTCAACAGCGCGTCAATACCGGCGGCGTCAAGCCAGCGCAGTCTCCACGGGACGGCGGGGCGAGAATGGCAGGGTCGGTCCATAGCCGAAGCGCATGACGATATCAGGCCGTCGCCGGCTGGTATCGCCGACGATGCCTGCCAGATGCGGACGAAGGCGAGCGACCTCGACGGGCTGATTGACGAAGGCGACCTTGATCCCAAGGTTTGTCGCTGTCAGCGCGAAGCGCTGACAGGCCTGGCCGACCCTGATCCAATGCGTCTTGTCTTCCCGATCGCCAACAAACACGGCAATGCCTGCCGACGAATCGATTTGGCGGGCATATTTGTCGTTCTCGGTTCGGGTGTCAAAGAACCGTTCGAACGCAAAGCGTCCAAGGGAGCTCGGCAGCACTGGATTCCCGCTTGCAGCGGAGAACAGGCCATCGCCCGACGACATGGCGCTGCGTGGGTTGAACCGGATCCATCGCTTCAGTTCGCTCATGAAAGCCGAATCCGCCATTTGAATGTCGTTGGCGGCTACCACCAGATCTCTGACCTTGTCGATCCCCATTCGGTCGGTGATGAGGGTCAAGTGAACGCCGGGCGTGGCAGCCGTCCGCTCGAGGAACGCGAGATCGGCGGCAGGAACGGCACGCCCGTCATATTCCGCGCGCGTCGATTGTCGTTTGGCAATTGCGGCAAAAAGCGAACTCGCCCTCATCGATCCGCGTACGAATGCATAACGTGCGCCGTCTCCGCCGGAAGCCATCTGAACCTCTCCAGGCCAGCCCGTTGCTGCAGCCGAGATGGCGAGGTTTTCCGCCGCGCATCCAAGGCTCACAAACAGATGATGGTCGTCCGGGTCGACAGCGGGTGTGCGGCGCGAGAGGTCCGGCAGAATGTCGATGAACCCGTCGCCGACATGAAACCGCCAAGGCTGCGTGTTGTGGCTGTTGGCGGCAAGTGTCGCATAGCGGATGAGGCCGCCAAGGCTCGGCGGCATTGTCAGAGCCGCACGCAGGCGCTTTGCATAGGCCTGATAGTCGGCCATCGATCCCACGGACGACATCCAGGCAGTCGCGCCGCCTGCCAGCATCAAGGCGCCGCCGGCGCCGACGAAGAAAGTTCGCCTGTCCATGCCAAATTCCCGTAAGTTGTCGCGGCTGCCGTGCCAGAGTGCGGCGCGCATGCAGTGACTTGACGCGCAATGTTGTTCACGTGCAGCGGCAATGGAAAATTCGCAACGCCCCTTTGGACTGCGATTCCGAGCCCCCAGCGCAGCCCCAAATCCTCCACAGCGAGACTTACTGAAAACCGCCACGGCGACACGCGACTCGGCACGCATCCAGACGCAAAGGCAATTCCCTTCATCGCTTGAATTCTCAACACCCGTATCTCCGCACCGGGCCGTTTTCGGCGCGCGTTGTCGACTATCTAGCCTGCCACGTCAACCTGTGTCAGGCAAATGCCGGCTCCGTTGATCTGAGTCAATTGCGGTCGGCGTGAATCGCGGCCTGCGCGGCAGGTCGTGCAGGCGGGCCGCTCACGCTTGCGCGCCGTGCGTCTCGAAGTCGATCATCTTCGGTATTTGATTTGCATCAAGCGCCGGATGACCCGGTGGGACAGGATAGGATTTCACGAACTGGAAGGTGATCCATGGACGAGCAGATCAAGGAAAAGATCCTGTCATTGCTGGATCAGCACCGAATCATGACGATCGCCACGCTAAGGCCGGACGGCTGGCCGCAGGCGACCACCGTCGGATACGTGAGCCAGGGACTGACGCTTTACTTCCTTTGCGGCCTGGAAAGCCAGAAGGCGGCCAATCTGGCCCGCGACGACCGGGTATCGCTCACGATCGACCACGACACATCGGATCTGATGGCGATTACCGGTTTGTCGATGGCGGCACGTGCACAACCGGTAACTGATCGTGCCGAAGCAGAGAAGGTCTTGCACATGCTTCCACTGAAGTATCCGGACATGCACGCGCTGCCAATGCCGATGCCGTCTCCTGACGAGGTCCGGATATTTCGCGTGATTCCGATAGTCATTTCGGTGCTCGATTATTCACAAGGCTTCGGGCACACCGATCTTTGCATTTGCTGATCTCCTTCCATATCAAAAACGCAAGACGCCGTGACGCGGTGCTCACATCGTAGCCCCCGATGGGCAACCTGCGCGGAAGCGGGCTGCCTTTATGCATTGATCGTTTTTGCGATCGGCTTCGCCTTCGGGGCGATGCGCGTCCTGCTGCTTGTGCGGCTGCTGGGAGAGACGGCAGCCGTATCGCTCGAAGCGCCGTTCATGCTGGCCGCGAGTTGGTACGTGTCGCACTGGAGCACGAAAAAACACGACCTCCTGACGGATACCAACGAGGCGTTGCTGATGGGCGCGATCGCCCTGGCCACATTGACGATTGCGGAGTTGTGCACCAACGGACTCCTGTTTGGAAGGACCGTGCTCGAGTACTTTGCCGGCTTTTGGTCTGTGCCCGGCGCGATCGGCCTCGCAAGCCAACTTTGCTTTGCAAGCTTTCCATTTCTGCAGGCGCGCGGTAATCGAATGGGCGCGAGCAGGTGAGCGCAATTGCAGGCGGCCAGGATCGCAACGCCGAAGCGCCCCCTCGGCAAAACCGTGTGACCTGCGATCGGATCCGCTGAACTGCCCTGCTCACGAAGGCTGGTCAGCCAGGAATATATGCAGTTGACGCGTACATGTCGGTGCCCGGAGTCGATGCGATACTCGGACGTTCGCGGTAGTCTACGTGCGAATGGCCGCTTCTGGCGGCGGATTCAACCGGTCGATGCTGACCGACGAGGCAACCAGTTGAATCGGCAACCAAGAGCAGCCGCCGATTTTGCGGTCTTTACGCGTTCTTGGAGGGACTAAAGTTTGCGGTGTCGGAGCGACGGTCGCTTGCCGTCATCGTCGGTATGCAGTTACAGTCGAGTCCCATGTTTGAAGACCTACTAGACCTTCTAAAGAACGCCGGTGTCGATCCAGCCGCACAGCAAATCACTCTGATGCGCCACAAGGATAAGCGGTATCCCCTCGTGAAATATATCGGCACGCGCGCACTGAATCTGTATCAGGCGATGCAGCCCAGAGAGATGCCCGTGGGAAGCCTGCTCGTAGCGTTTTACGGCAATCGGCCCGGCCATGCCCTGCTTCTGGGCGTCTGGCGTGTCGACGGTGTGCTGTCGCCCGGCGAGGCGATTCGTCGGGGACTACTTGAGGGAAGCTTTGAGCCGTTGCACGAGAACTGGGGCGGCTACTACCACGATTTGCGCGAACTCGATCTGCTTGCCGATCTGCGTTTGAAGCTCGAAATCGAGTGGACCGGAAAGGAAGTGGCCTGGCGGCGTGTCCTGCGACCGGAGAAAACCCAGCGAGTACGCCGGACAACCAACTCACCAATCGAGCAAATTGCGCACGAGGCAAAGCCAGGCTCCTGCAGTCAATTTCCTATGCGGATGGGCCGCCGGTACAGCGTCACCGCACAGCTCGAATCGGCGGTGCCGTTCCAGGGACTCACTGGTGTCTCACTCGTTATGGCGGAACTGCGGATCGCACTGCGTGACGCAGCCTGGCAACAGGGGTTGGCTGGCGTGTCCGGAATCTATCTGATCACGGACGAGCGCGGCGGCCAACACTATGTGGGTTCGGCCTCCGGCGCACAAGGGGTGCTACAGCGTTGGAGCAACTATGCGACCACAGGACACGGAGGCAACAAGCTGCTTGCGCAGTTGCTCGCCGCTACGCCTGGACGCGAACTGGATCTCCGGTTCACGCTGCTCGAAGTGTTGCCGGCAGATACATCCCGCCAGGAGGTGATCCGGCGCGAATCGTATTGGAAAGTCGCGCTGGGTTCGCGCACATTCGGTCTGAATCTGAACTGATGCAATCAGCCGGAAACAGCCTCTACGGAACGCTGACCGCAGCGAGACGTGCACCCAAATGGCGTACTACTCTCTAATTTCAGGCGGCAAGCCCCACTCCGCGATGTCGCCCCGGAAGCGTTGCTGACCTCTGACCGTCAGCTTCGGGTAGGAATGCAGCCGCGCCAACGGCATGTTTCCCTGATAGCGCGACGACGACAGCTACTCGGATACGGGCAAGCGAACCGCGCGCACGGTCGTCAAATACGACGGCAAATCGTACGGGATCGACATGTTCAGTACCTTTTGGTATTCGCCCGAGGCGCTGAAGCGTTTCAAGTGAGGCCGCAAGCGGGTCACGCCAGGCCCGCCTACTCCGCCACCTTCGGCCCGATCGGATCTGCCGGCGGCGCCGGCATCCGCAACGCGTCGCCACGCATGCGTCGCGCCTCGCGCGCCGTATAGCGATCCTTCAACCGCAGGAACGGCTTCTCGACGAGGAAGTAGCTGGCCATCGCGGCCAGCAGCGCCCACACGATGCCGAGCGGGAACGCGTGCGGAACCGCCAGATCCGGGTTCGCGAACGGCTGCTGCCACAGATACAGGCTGAACGAGATCGAGCCGACGAACACGATCGGCGCGGCCCGCAGCCACCGCGCGCACCAGAACTCGCTGCGGAAATTCAGCACGACGATCACGATCGCGATCAGCGCGGCCTCGAGCGTCACGCCGTAGGTCGCATTCCAGAAGCCGCCGAGCCGATGTTCGGCAAGCGGCATCCCGAACAGCACGATGAAGACGAGCGCCGTCACGATGCGCGTCTCGCCGCGCCACGAGCCGATCCATGCTTCGAGCCGTTCGCGTTCGAGCGCCGCGTAGCAGCCGATCAGGATCGGATCGACGCCCGTATGCAGCATCATCCCGAGTTGCCCGCGCAGCGCCGGCGCGACGAAATACGTGAGCGCGCGCGCGAGCGGCACGGCCAGGATCAGCGCGGCCAGCCAGCGCGTGCCGCGACGGCGGGCGCCAAACACGAACAGCAGCGGCCAGAACCAGTAGAACTGCTCCTCGAGCGCGAGCGACCAGAAATGGCCGAGATACCACGCGCCGTCCGGGTGCAGCACGTTGTCGCCGCTCAGCCCGAACCATGCCGAGTAATTCCACAGATGCAGCGCCGCATACAGCCACTGGCGGCGCCCGACGTCGAGCCAGCCGACGGCGGCGAGCACGCCGACGGTCGCAAGATACACGTAGCATGCCGGCCAGATCCGCAGCGCGCGGCGCACGTAGAACGACGTGAGCGCGATCCCGCCGGTGCGCGCGAACTCCGCGCGCAGCACGTTGGTGATCAGGAAGCCGCTGAGGACGAAGAAGATCAGCACGCCGAGCCGGCCGTCGGCGACCAGCCGCAGCGGCGCGAGCCAGCCGGTGTAGCCGCCCGGCAGCACGTGCTCGGCATGGCCGACGACGACCATCGTCACCGCGACGGCGCGCAACCCGGTCAACTGCGTGACGCGATGGTTCATCGGCTGGTTCCCGTTGGCACGTGGAGGGGCAATGCGACGGCAGGCGCCCGCGCGCGGCACGCCGATATGCCGCCGGGATTTTGTATGAAAAATATCCGAATGAAATTGCTCAAAAAATTCCGCCGAGCATGCCGGCCGCAATGCCGCGCCGTGCCACCGGCATCGCCATCGCACGCAGCGGCCGGAATGAATGGGCATAATGACAAGCCTTGCCCGGCGGCTGCCGGGCCGATGCCGATACAACGAATCTGCGGCGCCGCAATATCCGCGAGACCGGCGCTGCCGTATTTCGATCGCCCACCGGCCCGTGCCTCGTCCGCCGCCCTGCCGACCCTCACCCGGAGCCTGCCTGTGTACCCACCGATCGAACCCTACGCCCACGGCCACCTCGACACCGGCGACGGCCACCGCATCTACTGGGAGCGCTGCGGCAACCCGTCCGGCAAGCCCGCGGTGTTCCTGCACGGCGGCCCGGGCGCGGGCTGCAGCCCCGACCATCGCCGCCTGTTCGATCCCGAGCGCTACGACATCCTGCTGTTCGACCAGCGCGGCTGCGGGCGCTCCACACCGCACGCGAGCCTCGACAACAACACGACCTGGGACCTGGTAGCCGACATCGAGCGGTTGCGCGAGATGGTCGGCGCGCAACAGTGGCTCGTGTTCGGCGGCTCATGGGGCAGCGCGCTCGCCCTCGCGTACGCGCAGACGCATCCGCAACGCGTCGGCGCACTCGTCGTGCGCGGCATCTTCACGATGCGCCGCGCGGAGTTGCTGTGGTACTACCAGGAAGGCGCGTCGTGGCTGTTCCCGGACCTGTGGGAAGAATTCCTCGCGCCGATTCCGCAAGCCGAGCGCGATGACCTGATGGCCGCGTACCATCGCCGGCTGACGGGCGACGACGAAGCCGCGAAGCTCGAAGCCGCGCGCGCATGGAGCCTCTGGGAAGGCCGCACGATCACGCTGCTGCCGGACCCGGCGCTGGCCGCGCACTTCGCGGACGGCCACTACGCGCTCGCGTTCGCGCGGATCGAAAACCACTACTTCGTGAATCGCGGGTTCGTCGAGGAGGGCCAGTTGCTGCGCGACGCGCATCGCCTCGCCGGGATTCCGGGCGTGATCGTGCAAGGCCGCTACGATATCGCGACGCCCGCACGCACCGCGTGGGATCTCGCGAAGGCATGGCCCGACGCGAGGTTCGAGATCGTGCCGGATGCCGGACACGCATACAACGAACCGGGCATCCTGAAGGCGCTGCTCGCGGCGACGGACCGGTTCGCGGCGTAAGCGCAAGCAACGCAGCACATACCGCGCAATACCACGCGGCGCGCGCCGCCCCGCTCAGAGCGCCGCTTCGACGATCGTGCGGCCGCTGATCGCCCGCTCGACGAGTCGTTCATCGCCAACCTTGCGGATCGCATCGTCGAGCAACCCTTCCGGCTCCTCGGTCGCGACCTTCAGCAGGCCCGACAGGCCACGCGCGTCGAGCACCACGAGCGTTTCCATCGAATCCGCACGGCTCACGAGCACGCGGCGGAACGCCGGGCCCGCGCCGAAGCTCGCGCAAAGCTCGATCGTCTCGTTGCCGAGCGTGTAGTCGAAGTTCTTGATCATGTCTGCCGCCGTTGCAAGGGAATGGCGACGCGCGACGGCGCGGCGCCGTGACGTCGACGCACCCGTGCGTGCCGCCGGCGCCGGATCGGGTCCGATCCGTTCGCCGGCGACACCATGCTAGGCGGGCAGTATTAACGACGACTTAAACGTCCGGCGGCCGGCGCATCAGGCCTTAGAGCGCCTCATCGAGCGGCTCGACCGTCACACCGACCTTCAGCTCCTGATCCGCGCCGCCGCCGCGAATCACGCCGCGCAGCGGCGTCACGTCCGCGTAGTCGCGGCCGATCGACAGCATCACGTAGTCGTCGCCCGGCGCGCGGTCGTTGGTCGGGTCGAGCTGCAGCCAGCCGCCGTCTTCGGGCCACGCCGGGTCGTACACGTCGACCCATGCATGCGATGCGTCCGCACCGATCAGCCGCGGCTGCCCGGGCGGCGGCTGCGTCAACAGATACCCGCTCACGTAGCGCGCGGCGAGCCCGAGCGAGCGCAGCGCGCCGATCATCACGTGCGCGAAATCCTGGCAGACGCCCTTGCGCAATCGCAATGCATCGAGCGCCGTCGTCGTGATGTCGGTGCTGTTCGGCGTATACGCGAAGTCGGCGTGAATCCGCCGCATCAGGTCCCATGCGGCCTGCACGAGCGGCCGCTGCGGCGTGAAGCTGGCGGCCGCATACGCAGCCAGTTCGGGATCGCACGCCACGTGCGGCGACGCGAACACGAACTCGCTCGCCGCGTCGTACGGCTGCCCCGCGCGAAACCGCAGGCGGTCGCGCACGGCCTCCCATGCGGTTGCGTGCTCGGGGTCGGGATGCGCGATCGCGGGCGGCGGCGCGCCGCGTGCGCCCTGCGACCAGACGGGCGGGCTCACGCGCACCGTGCTGCGGCTGCGCACGAGCAGCGCATCGTGCGGCTGGTTCAGCGCGAACGATGCGCGCGCGTTGCCGAACGCGTCGATCTCGGTGCCGACCGTTTCCGGTCCGGGTTCGATGTCGAGCGCGAACGACAGCACCTGCTGGCGCGGCGTCGCGAGCGGCTGCAGCCGCGCCTGGTGCTGGGCCGATTCGACGCGCGCCGCGTAGCGATATTCGGTGTCGTGCGTGACGCGCAGGACACGACCGGCCGACGTCGTCGGCGTGGCCGACGTGGCCGATGCATTCGAGGCCGCGGGCACGACCGCCGCCGCTGTCTGCTTCGCGCTGCCGGGGGCTGCCGCGGGCGGCGTCTTCGCCGCGTGTTTCGGCGTCACCATAGCGTCCTGCCCGCCTCGCGAACGTGGCTGAAATACCGCTCGCCGATCCGGTTCGACAGATCCCACACGGCCTTCACGGTCGTGTCGAGCGCATCGAGCAGCGCGTCGTGCCGACCATCATCTCCGGTTTCACACAGTTCGTGCAGCGACCACGCGGGCACGTCCGGAATCGTCTCGGCCAGTTCGGACAGCGCATAGCCCTCGCTGCGCTCGACCTTCGTCAGCCGGCCGCGCAACGCCTGCACGACCCAGCCGAGCGAGCGCGGATTGTCGGTGTCGAGCACGACGAGCGACAGCAGCGGCGCGACGTCGAAGCCGCGCTGGAAGCGCGAGCGGAACGTGATCGTGCTGTCGAACAGCTCCAGCACGAGTTCGAAGCCGTCCTGCCGGTGCACCGCGCCTTCGTCGAACGCGAACTTCAGCACGCTGCACAGGAAGTCCAGCCGGTCGATCTGCCGCCCGATCGACAACAGCCGCCAGCCGTCGTCGCGCGTCATGTTGTCGGTCTGCGCGCCGGTGATCGCGCCGAGCAGCAGCCCGAGGCGCTCCAGCAACTGCAGCGCCTCGTTGCCGATCTGCTCCTCGGCTTCCGGATGATCGGCGCTGTCGGCGAACAGTTGCGTCGCGTCGTCGATCAGCCGCCACTGATCGCTCGACAGCCGTTCGCGGATCGCCGCAGCCGCGCCGCGCATCCCGAACAGGCAGGACGCGATGCCCGACGTGCGGTCCGCGCCGCGCGTCAGCGACGTCGCGAGCGCGTACTGGAACGCACGCGGCGCATCGACGGCGTTCGGCGCGTCGGGCGCGATCAGGCCGGTGTCGCGGCACAACGTGTCGATCAACTCGAGATGCGCGGGACTGTCGACGTCGTCCTCGCCGCGCAGCCGTTCGAGCGCGGCGCGCGCGAGACGCATCAGGTTGGTCGCGCGCTCGGTATAGCGGCCGAGCCAGAACAGGTTCTCCGCCGCGCGGCTCGCGATCGCGCGCGGACGCTCGACCAGATCGTCGGGGCCGAGACGCGTCTGCAGCAGCGTCGTCGAATCGACGATGCCTTCGGTCATCACCCACGTATCGACCGTGCTGCCGCCGCGCGGCATCGGCGCGTTGAACAGCGTATCGCGCGTGCCGACCCGCGATAGTCCGCCCGGCAGCAGCCGCCAGCGCTGCGCGCCGTCGGCGAGCGCGAACACGCGCAGCAGCAGCGGCTTCGGCACGATGCGCGCGCCACCGCTGCCGTCGGACGCGTCGTGCCCCGGCCAGGTCGGCGCCTGCGACAACGGCAGGTCGGCCTGCACCGTGTAATGCTCGGGCCGGGCCAGGATCCGCGCACGCCATTCGGCCAGCTGCGCCGGCGTGAGCCGCGCGCCGATCACCGGGTCGAACGCGCCGCCGGCCTGCACCTCGGGCGGATACGACGGCTTCACGATGCTGCGCGCAAGCTGCGGCAGCGCGTCGCCGCACGCGGCTGCCTCGCCGCACCACCACGAATGCACGGCCGGCAGCGTCAGCGTTTCGCCGAGCAGCGCTTCCGCGAGGCGCGGCATGAAGCCGAGCATGCCCGGCGACTCGAGGAAGCCCGAACCCGGCGCATTCGCGAGCAGCACGTTGCCCGCCCGCACGGCCTGCAGCAGGCCGGGCACGCCGAGCATCGAATCGGGACGCAGTTCGAGCGGATCGAGCCACGCGTCGTCGACGCGCCGCAGGATCCCGTGCACGGGTTCGAGCCCGCGCAGCGTCTTCAGGAAGACGCGGTTGTCGCGCGCGGTCAGGTCGCCGCCCTCGACGAGGGTGAGGCCGAGGTAGCGCGCGAGATACGCATGCTCGAAGTAGGTCGCGCTGTGCGGCCCGGGCGTCAGCAGCACGATCCGCGAATTCTTTCTGGCGGGACTGAGCGCCTGCATGCTCTGCAGCAGCGACCGGTACGCGGAAGCGAGCCGCTGCACGCGCAGCCCGCGGAAACCGCGCGGAAAGAGCCGCGACACGATCAGCCGGTTCTCGAGCAGATAGCCGAGGCCGGACGGTCCCTGCGTGTGCTGCGCGACGATCCGCCATTGGCCGTCGGGGCCGCGCGCGAGATCGAACGCGACGACGTGCAGCCACGTGTCGCCCGGCACGCGTGCGCCGCGCATCGCGCGCAGGTAGCCCGGGTGGCCGGTCACGAGCGCGGGCGGCAGCAGCCCGCGCTGCAGGATCGTCTGCGGTCCGTACAAATCGGCCATCGTCGCGTTCAGCAGCCGCACGCGCTGCAGCACGCCGCGCTCGATCGCGACCCAGTCCTCGGGCGTGACGATCAGCGGCAGCAGGTCGAGCGACCACGGGCCGGCCGCGCCGTCGCCCGCGCGTTGTTCGTGGAGCTGGTAGAACAGGCCGTTCTCGCGCATGCGGCGCTGCAGCGCGTCGGCGCGGCGGTCGAGGTCGGCCACGCCGTCGCTGCCGATCGACGTGAAGAAGCTGCGCCATGCGGGGGCGAGCAGCGGCGCGGTGAGGCCGGCGGCACTGCCGCGCAGTTCGTCGTAGCGGCCGGCCGCGGCCGGCGCCGCGAGCGCGGCGGCCAGTTCCGCGGCGTCCGGCTGCGCGCCGGTATCGAAAAGCGTGGGCATCGCGTCGGCGTCGGCGAGATCGTCGGGGTGAATGGGCGGCACGGTCGGTATCGTTCCGTCGTCAGGGGGCAGCGGTGCCCGCGCGCCGCCGCACCGTCGTCCGGGCACGGCAGACGCGGCGGGCGGCCGCAGTCTGCCCGCATCCTAGCACTCCTCCCGGCGCGCCGGGAGGTCGGAAACCGCGCATCGTCGTGCGTCCTTTCATCCGACGATCAGGGCCGTCGCAGGTCGAGCGTGAACGGGAATTCACGGCTCGGCGCGGCGGCCGCCACGTCCATCCGCCCCGGCGTGTGCCCCATCGCGACGAAACGCGCGAGCCGGCGGCTCTCGGCCTCGTACGCGTTGACCGGGAACGTCGCATAGTTGCGCCCGCCCGGGTGCGCGACGTGATACCGGCAGCCGCCCAGCGAGCGCTGCAGCCACGTATCGACGATGTCGAACGTGAGCGGCGCATGCACGCCGATGGTCGGATGCAGCGCCGACGGCGGCGCCCACGCCTTGTAGCGCACGCCCGCGACGTATTCGCCGACGGTGCCGGTCGGCTGTAGCGGCAACGCTCGGCCGTTGACGGTCACGACGTGGCGGTTGTCGTTCAGCCCGGTCACGCGCACTTCGAGCCGTTCGACCGACGAATCGACGTAGCGCACCGTGCCGCCGGGCGCGCCCTCCTCGCCCATCACGTGCCACGGCTCGAGCGCGCCGCGCAGCGACAGCTGCATCCCGTTCACCGCGATCTGGCCGAACAGCGGGAAGCGGAATTCGAAATGCGGCGCGAACCACGCGGAATCGAACGCGAAACCGGCGTCGCGCAGCTCGGCCAGCACGTCGTCGAAATCCATCTTCAGGAACGCGGGCAGCATGAAGCGATCGTGCAGCGCGGTGCCCCAGCGCGTGAGCGGCGTCGTATACGGCGCGGCCCAGAAGCGCGCGACCAGCGCGCGCAGCAGCAGTTGCTGCACGATGCTCATCCGCGCATGCGGCGGCATCTCGAACGCGCGCAGTTCGAGCAGGCCGAGCCGCCCGGTCGACGAATCCGGCGAATACAGCTTGTCGATGCAGAATTCGCTGCGGTGCGTGTTGCCGGTCACGTCGATCAGCAGGTTGCGCAGCACGCGGTCGACGAGCCACGGCGGCATGTCCTGCCCGTACAGCAGCTTGTTGCGCTGGATTTCCGCGAATGCGATGTCGAGCTCGTAGACCTGGTCGTTGCGCGCCTCGTCGACGCGCGGCGCCTGGCTCGTCGGACCGATGAACAGCCCCGAGAACAGGTACGACAGCGACGGATGGTTGTGCCAGTAGGCGATCAGGCTCGCGAGCAGGTCCGGGCGGCGCAGGAACGGGCTGTCGGCAGGCGTCGCGCCGCCGAGCACGAAGTGGTTGCCGCCGCCCGTGCCGACGTGCCGGCCGTCGACCATGAACTTCTCGCTGGACAGCCGCGACTGCCACGCGGCGTCGTACAGGAATTCGGTCTGGCCGACGAGTTCGTCGAAGCTCTTCGCCGGATGGATGTTCACCTCGATCACGCCGGGATCGGGCGTGACCTGCAGCAGCTTGAGCCGCGCATCGCGCGGCGGCGGATAGCCTTCGAGCACGAGCTTCACGCCGAGGGCCTGCGCGGTCAGCTCGATCGCCGCGAGCAGGTCGAGATAATCCTCGAGCGCGGCGAGCGGCGGCATGAACAGGTACAGGATGCCGTTGCGCACTTCTGCGCACATCGCGGTACGCGTGATCCACGCGGCCGATTCGAAGCGCTCGGGGTGGCGCTGCGGGTCCTGCGCGGCATGCGCGTGCCGGTCGCCGGCGGCGCTGCCGTCGCTGCGCAACTGCATGACCGTTTGCGCGGACGCTTCGCGATGCACGCCGGCCAGGTAACGCGGCGCGTCGGCCGCACCCGCATGACGCGCACGGAACGCGGCCGCGTCCGGCAGCGCGTCGCGCGGCGCGAACGGATCGCGTTCGACCAGGTACGGATAGTCGGCGCCGGCGACCCACGGCAGCGAATCGAGCGGCAGCCGATAGCCCATCGGCGAATCGCCGGGCACGAGGTACATCCGTTCGTCGCGGAAGAACCACGGGCCGGTCTGCCAGCGCGGGCCGTCGAGACCCGGCGCGTCGTCCGTGCGCTTGATCGGCAGCACGTAGCCGACCACGCTGTCGAGATGCTGGTCGAACACCTTGCGCAACCGCGCGCGCTCGAGCTCGTCGTCGAGGCGCGAGTCGAACGGATCGACGTTGACGGGCAGCCGGCGCTCGCGCCACAGGTAGTACCAGACATCCTCGTAGCCGGGCCGCACGAATTCGTCGGTCAGTCCGAGGCGCGCGGCCAGCGCGTCGATGAAGCGCTTCGCGTCCTCGGTCGTGCACGCGGACGGCTCGCGCTCGTCGGCGAACAGCGACGGGTCGTGCCACACGGGCTGGCCGTCGGCGCGCCAGAAGATCGACAGCGCCCAGCGCGGCAGCTGCTCGCCCGGATACCACTTGCCCTGCCCGAAATGCAGGAAGCCGCCTTCGCCGTATTCGGCGCGCAGCCGCTGCACGAGTTCGGTCGCATAGCCGCGCTTGGTCGGGCCGAGCGCATCGGTGTTCCATTCGGCGCCGTCGCGATCGTCGATCGACACGAAGGTCGGCTCGCCGCCCTGCGTCAGCCGCACGTCGCCGGCCGTCAGCGCGCCGTCGACCTGCGCGCCGAGCGTGCGCACGGCGTCCCATTGCTGCTCGGTATACGGCTTCGTCACGCGCGGCGATTCGTACACGCGCGTCACCACCATCTCGTGCTCGAACGACACTTCGCATTCGTCGATCAGCCCCTCCACCGGCGCGGCGCTGGTCGGCTGCGGCGTGCACGCGAGCGGGATGTGTCCTTCGCCGGCGAGCAGGCCCGAGGTCGGATCGAAACCGATCCAGCCCGCGCCCGGCAGGTAGACCTCGCACCACGCGTGCAGGTCGGTGAAGTCGACCGACGTGCCGCTCGGGCCGTCGAGCGCCTTCACGTCGGGCGTGAGCTGGATCAGGTAGCCGGACACGAAACGCGCGGCGATGCCGAGATGCCGGCACAGCTGCACGAGCAGCCACGCGCTGTCGCGGCACGACCCGGACGCGAGCTCGAGCGTCTGCTCGGGCGTCTGCACGCCCGGCTCCATCCGCACCAGATAGCCGATGTCGTGCTGCAGCTGCTGGTTCAGCGCGACGAGGAAGTTCACGGTGCCGGCCGGCGTGCGGTCGACGCCGTCGAGATACGCGCGGAACAGCGGCGCCGCGCTCGTCTGCGGATCGCAAGCGAGGTACGGCGCGAGTTCGGTCTTCAGCGCATCGTCATAGCTGAACGGGTATTGCTCCGCGCTGGCTTCCAGGAAGAAGTCGAACGGGTTGTACACCGACATCTCGGCAACCAGGTCGATCGTGATCTCGAAGTGTTCGGTGCGCTCCGGAAACACGAGCCGCGCGAGATAGTTCGAGAACGGGTCCTGCTGCCAGTTGATGAAGTGCTGCGCGGGCTCGACGGTCATCGAATACGCGACGATCGGCGTCCGGCAGTGCGGCGCGGGCCGCAGCCGCACGATCTGCGGCCCGAGGTTGACGGGCCGGTCGTAGCGGTAGCGGGTGGTGTGATGCAGCGCGACGTGAATGGGCATGGGAGAGCCGCTCGGTTCGGGTTGGACCGGCCGCGCGCGCCGCGTCGCCGTCGCTGCGGCGGCACGGCACGGCGGGTTCGGAGAAGGTATGCGTCAGACCAGTTCGGGCGACTGCACGACGCTGATCTCGATGCCGACGGCGCTCGCGCCAATCCCCGTCACCGGTTGCGCGTCGCGATAGTCGAGGCCCACGGCGATGCGCACGTAGCGCTCGTCCGGGCAGCGGTTCATGAACGGATCGAAGCCGACCCAGCCGAGCCCTTCGACGTACGCCTCGGCCCACGCGTGACCGGCCGGCTGCTGCATCAGCGCGACGGCCTGCGGCTGCGCGCCGAGTGCCGCCTGCGGCAAGCCCTGCGACTGTGCGGCATGCGATGCGCCGAGCACCTGCTGCATGCCGTCGCCCGTCTGCAGCGCGAGCGCTTCCTCGGCATCCTCGTCGCTCGCGCTCTGCTTCGCGTCGGCGATGCGCTGCATCGCGCTGTCGGCGAGCACGTAGCCCGAGATGTAGCGCGCGGGCACCTTCAGCGCGCGAGCGGCCGCGATGAACGCGTGCGCATGGTCGCGGCTGGTGCCCTCGCCGCTTTGCAGCGCGGTTTCGGCATCGACCGGCGCGTCGGCCAGGTTCGGCGCGTATGCGATGCGGTCGTGCACTTCCGTCATCAGCCAGTGCAGCGCATCGAGGCTGTGCGGCTCGATCGGCAGCGCCTGCGTGAGCTCGCGCACGGTGTCGCCGGCTTTCGTGAGCGCGGTCTCGCGCTCGAAGATCCACGGCGGCGCATAGCCCTCGGGGTGGCCGAGAATGCCCGCGCGGTCCTGCGTCTCGACGACGCCGGCCGCGACCACGACGACCTCGTTCTTCGCGCCGCGGTCGTGGCGCACGAGGTCGATCCGGTTGCCGAATCCGTCCGCATAGGAAAGCGTCGGCTCGACGCCGTCGATCGTGACCTGCCACGCGCGCACCGTCTGCCCGGGCCCCGATTGCGGGCGCAGCCGCAGCCGTTGCAGCGCATGGGTGGCTTGATCGTCGAACTGATAACGCGAGATGTGTCGGATGGCGAGTCGCATGGCAAGTCTCAGTCGAAGTTGTAGGCCTGGGCGATATCGATCCCCAGGCTGTTGTTGCGGCCGATGAAGTCGGTCAGGAACTCGTGCAGGCCGCTCTTGAAGATCCGCTCGACCGAGGTGTCGGACAGCATCTGCAGAATCTTCGTGGCCGTGTCGTGACACGGGTGTGTCACGCCGTAATCCTTCGCGAGCAGGTTCAGGCTCGACACCACGCGCCCGTAGCAATAGCGCAGCGAGCGCGGCATGCGGCCGTTCAGGATCAGGTAGTCGGCGATGTTCATCGGCTTGTACTGCACGTCGTACACCCAGCGATACGACCGGTGAGCGGCCACGCAGCGCAGGATCGTCTCCCACTGGTAGTTGTCGAGGATCGTGCCCACGTGCGACACCGACGGCAGCAGCAGGTGGTATTTCACGTCGAGGATCCGCGCGGTGTTGTC